>CAJWHT010000190.1 GCA_913041495.1 uncultured Desulfobacteraceae bacterium
GCCCAGCAGCAGATCCACCAGGGCCACAAGGCCGAGCACGGCAATCAGGAGCCCCACAATACTGAATGCCACTTTTAGGCCTGTGGCTGCCCCATTGATAACGGCTTCAAAGAGATTGGAATCCCGTTCATAGCTGATATCCACCGATTTGCCCAGGGTTTTGGGCGTTTCCGTTTCAGGAAAAAAGAGTTTTGCCATCACCAGGGCCGCAGGGGCGGAAAGAAAAGAGGCAGAGATCAGGTGGCCGGCAATGGATGGAAAGGTGGCCTGCAGGGTGAACACGTATAGGGCCAATACGTTTGACGCCACGGTCGCCATCCCGGCCGTCACAATGGTACACAATTCGGATTTGGTCATTTTCTCTATATGGGGACGCACCGTAAAGGCAGACTCCACCCCCACAAAAATATTGGATGCCGCACACAGGGCTTCGGCCCCTGAAATCCGCATCAATTTTGTGAAGACCCTGGCAAACTGCCGGATAATAAACGGGAGTACATTATAGTAGTATAGGATGGACACCAGGGCTGAGAAAAAAAGGATGGTGGGAATGGCCTGGAAAGCAAAGATAAACCCGATGGAGCCTTCGGTTCCCGGGGGCAGGGCCAGCGGTCCGAAGGCAAACTGAGCCCCCTTGGCGGACGCGGCAAGCACCTTAACTGTAAAATCGTTGACGGCCTTGAAAATGGAGATCCCTGCGGGCACCACAAAGATGAACAGGGCAAATAAAAGCTGGAGGCCGACCCCCCATCCAATCAAGTGCCAGTTCACCCGCTGGCGTTCGCCAAAGCATATCCTGGATATGACCCAGGCCATCGCCAGAAGGACAAACAGCCCTGCAAAACTGATCAGATTATACGTTTCCACCAAATCTCCCTGTTTTAAAACCGGCCGGCCGGCCGAACAATAATGTCCATGTTCAACTTTTTTTCCATCTTCTCCAGATCCGCTTTTGCAGCCGATTTGGTGCCGTAGGAACCGATCCGTACCAGATACCAGATTTTTCCCGATGGCCGTTTCATGACCACCACACGCACGGGATACCCTTTGTCCAGCAATGCCTTGTGCCTTTTTTCCGCGTTGCTTGGGTTGCCGAACGCACCGGCCTGAAGCTCCCAACCACTTTGTACTGACACAAGCGTAGATGACGGATCGCTCTGTATCCCTGGACTGGTGAGGCTTTCTTTTTCGGAAGGCTTTTCGGTACCCTTTAGTTCGTTCATTTCAGGATCAGGTTTTGCGTTCTGAGCTGGCTCAGGGGCAGGTGCAGGGGCGGCAATCTTTTTTTCCGCAAGGACTTTTTTCACAACCCGGTCAGAAGCCTCAGGCTCCGGTGCGGGAGAATGCGTTCGATTGAGTTCAGCCAGTTGATCCCCGGCATAGGGATGGGCCGGGTCCAGATCAAGCGCCTGTTTGTAGACCTGTCTTGCTCCATCGTAATGCCCTGTCTTGGCAAGGATATCCCCTTTCAGACACAGGGCCAGGTAAAACTGCGGGGCAAAGCCCAGGGCTGTTTCAACATCTTTAAGGCTTAGATCATACTCTTTTAGCTCGGCACGGCAAATCGCCCGGTTAAAATAGGCGTAGTAATTGTCCGGCGTCAGGGCGATCTCCATATTATAGTTTTTAACGGCCTGGACATAATCGCCTTTATAATACCAGGCCACCCCCAGATTGGAATACAGCCCCTTGAGATCCGGTTTGATCTCCCTTGTTTTTTCAAAATCCGCGATGGCCTTGTCGTATTGGTTCAGTTTCATATGGGCCACTCCCCTGTTCTTATACACGTCAGGATTGTCAGGCACAATGGTGATCAGGCGGGTAAAGGTCTCTATGGCTTCTTGAAATTTTTCAGCTTTCATCTGGGCTACCCCGGATTCAAACAGGGCTTTTTCCGTTTGTGCGTGGGCATAGGTTACCAGGCAGGCGGCAATCAGAACGGACACAAGAATTTTTTTCAAGCCGGAGCTCCCTTTGGCGGTCTTTTTTGTGGTTTGCGGTTTGGGTCGAACTTGCACCTTGTATAATAAAAGCCCCTGCCAAATACAACAAAAATGTAAACCCTCAACAGCCATAGGACAGAAAAAAAGGTAGACATCCTGCCGTGCTTTTGCTAAGGCTAAAATCGGCAAATTAAAATTTGGGGTAGACAGCCGCCCCCCGTTTTGGTAAGGCTACAATCGGACCCGTAAAAGCTTGGCACTGTATTTTTTAGTTCGGTCCGTAAAAGCTGCGCAAAAATTTAAGTATAGACAACCGCCGTTGCCTTTGCTAAGGGTAGCATTGAACCCTTGTAACCCAAAGAGGAACGATTCACATGCTTGACCGTGAAAAACCTGTGGCCACCTGCTGCGGACGCCCCATTACCCCCCGGGAACTTGATGAAATCCGGGAGACGGTGAAGATGTTCGGGAACCTGAGCAGGAAAGAGCTGATCCACACGATTTGTGAACACCTCAACTGGCGAACACCTTCCGGCACTAACAAATGGGATGCCTGCCAGAAGATGATGCTGTCATTTGAAGCGCAGGGACACTTCACATTACCGGAAAAAAAATCCATCGCAAAACCCAGACCCGTCACCATCCGGCATACCGCCGAAACCGCACCTGCCCCCCCAATCAACTGCTCACTCAAAGCATTGGGGCCGGTGACGGTGACACAGGCCGCCGCCCCACCGGAAGTCCGGCTGTGGAATGAATACATGGACCGGTACCATTATCTCGGGTACAAAAAACCCATCGGATACAGAATTCGATACTTTATCCGGGCAGCAGACAAACTGCTGGGATGTATTCTTTTTTCCGGTGCCGCCAAGGCAATAAAAGACCGTGACAAATGGATCGGCTGGTCGGCACGGCAGCGCACGGCAGGCCTTCCCCGGATAATTAACAACACCCGGTTTTTAATATTCCCCTGGGTGCGGGTCCCCCACCTTGCCAGCCATTCCTTGGGAAAAATCACCAGATGCATATCCGATGACTGGCAGGACAGGTGGGGATACACCCCGGCACTTCTGGAAACCTTTGTGGATCCTACACAGTACCGGGGAACCTGTTATATGGCCGCCAACTGGCAGTTTCTCGGCATGACAACGGGCAAGGGGCTGGTCCGGAAAAACAGAACCTACGCCACACAACCCAAAAAACTATTTGTTTACCCCCTATCTCCCGACTTCAGGGCGCGGTTGTGCGAACGCCTCCCTGGAAAGACAGATCTTTCATGAGACGGATCTGCGGCATACCCTCCTGGATCGTCACCGGCCTGTGCCTTATATGGATGATTCATCTCCCCTGCCAGGCCTCAGAACTGTCCTTTTTCGACAACTTCGGCACCCAATACCGGATCATCACCAAAGCCCCGGTCAGTGCGGCAGAAGAAACCGCGCAGGATGACGTTCAAAATTTCAGGCTTGAAAGACCGGACGCATCCGACACATCTGCGCTACCCATAGATGATGCGCTTGGCCTGTTTACCCCAAGCCCCGTAACCAACATCGCAAATGAGACATTGGCAGAACGGATTGACGCCTTAAAGGTAAAATACCAACCGGCCACCGACCCGGTCTTTGACACGGACTGGGAACACTTTGCTGAAAGCCCAAGCCTGTCCAATTTATGGAAAGCCACGCTCAAAACCATGGAATCCACCGATACCACAGAAAAAACACTCACCTTGCTCATTGCTGCCACCCCGGAAACCAGACAAATATTTAAAAAATTAATATACCGGTCTGCTGCAGACCACCAGGCATTGCGCACCGGACGACAATCAGACACTGTCTCGTTATTTCAAGGCGGCACAATCCCAGGGAGCTACAGGGCTTCTGACACATATCAGGAGCCCGAATTACCGCCGGAACACACAACAGAGCGCTTTAGAAGCAGTGAAGAAGAAGACGAGCTTTTTTTCGGAATTCAACTAAACCCCACCACCATTATACTGTTGCTTGTGGGGGGGCTGATTGTAGCAGTCGTGTGCAAACGGCTGCCCTATTAAATTTTATAAGGAGGAAAACCAATACATGATGAAAGGAGGGGGTATGAAACAAAAGCGGCTGATACCGTGGCTGTTAATATTTTTATTTTTTTACCTGCCGGTTGGCGCCTGGGCATCAGAAATAACCATATACGACAACCAGTCCGGCAACGGTGATAGCTACTGGCGCAATTTAAGCGAAGATGAAGAAGTCGAACCCGGTGCGTCAACAGCTCCGGGATGGGACCTGGAAGGCATGTTTTACGACAACGGTCACCTGTCAATTGTGGGGGAATGGAATTTTTTAGGCACATTGAGCAATATTGGCTCCGGCGATATTTTCATCAGCACCCAAGGCAGTGTGAATTACGGGCAGGATATTGGTGACGACAGCACCCGCACAACAGTTAGCAACACCTTTGGCTATACCTATGTATTTGATGTGGACTGGGACGGATATGACGAAGCAGCCGGAGCAGGAGGCTATACGCTCTGGCAGATTGACGCCGCCACCCAGGTGACCACGGCAAGGGATCTGGGCAATTCCAATCCGGCATTCTATGTCGGTGGCCCCAATGATACGCAGGTGGGCACCGGCACCTACCATGTAACTGGGGACCCGACACCTGAAAGCACCGGATTTGTCGGAGACACCCATTATACCGCCTACGGCTTTGACCTGACGCTTATTGAGGGGTTTGACCATTCATTCATCGCACACTTTACCCAGGCATGCGGCAATGATGTGATCATGGGACAGGTACCGGAACCTGCAACCATGCTGCTGCTGGGCATGGGACTTTTGGGAACGTCTGCCGTATGCAGAAAAAAATATCCCAAAACACCATGATAATCCGTCAGACGGTTTTGATTCTTCCCACAAAGGCTTATTCAAAAATACGAAGGGCAGAATAGAGAATTGGCTTAGCCGGCATTGAAATACTGCAAAAAAGGAGTTAGTATTGGTCATTGCGCGCCCCACACCACCTTAAAGTTGTGGCCCGAAGTTTGCTAAACTTAAGACTTAGGAAGACTTAGGCAACTGATGCGCGTCCAAATTTGGAGGAGACAAAAGTGAATAGATACATATGGCTTATAACGGCACTCTTCTTATTGCTTGCCGGAACAGCATACGGAAAAACCAAATGGGTAATTACAGACACCTATGTCGGTGCTGCTGCCGCTGCAAATTATACGCAGAATACCCCGCTCCTGGACAATAAATGGAGAGAAATAAAAGACAGCGAAGGCAACACGCTAGAACTGATTGGGGATGTCATTTCCCTTGATGATGAGATCAATAAGTTCAACATTGACGGCATGGTTGTCAGGGTCAAAGACAATGGACGCGTTACCGTGAATGTTAGAACTGACTACAACACAGGCACAAGGGACACGGTATACGGAGACCTTTTTATCGGCGTCTCTGACTACACCCCGAATACGAGCTTCGATCCGGACAGCGCCACCTGGAACTATGTTTTCAACACAAAAACCAAAAACGTTTTTTCCACAGACAACGGCAGCTTTGTCACATCCGAAGACATCGGGAGAGGCTACTACGACCAGAACACTGGCAGTTGGAATTACGATAACTTTGAAATGAGAAACGGTGAAGAATATGCCCACCATGTAGAAAGCGACACATGGGTTAGGGTCTCTGAAATAAAAAGAGCCTGGAATGAAGACTGGTATAGACACGACGGCCCAACCCTGTTTGATCCAAATGAAGATGCTGACGGGGAAAAAGGCTTTTTTAAGGACAAGGGCGATTTTCTAAAATATGGATTTGACCTCAGCGATCTGGGCATAGACAACCCGGAAGACGGATACGAACTTGCCTTCAGATGGTCCATGACCTGTTCAAACGACATCATGATCGCCGGCGGATTGAGCGTACCGCCCTCAGCGGTTCCGGAACCCGGAACACTGGCGCTTCTTGGATTAGGCGTCCTGGGAATCTCCGCCGTAAGCAGGAAAAGACGCAGAACCTGACATTTTTTGTCAAAGAGTTGACATTTTTTGCCAAAACACCTGTCCCACCTTTTTCCACAGGCGCTTTAATCAATTAAAGCGCCTAATACTTTGGTACCAAATTGCCTAATACTTTAGTACCATTTTTCACCCCTTTTCCAGAGCCAAAGGCAACAGTGGAAGTGAAAAGGTTTTAGCAACGCTAAAAATGGCACCTATATTGCTATTTTTCTTAACTAAATTTTAAAACACACAGAACTAAACGGTTAACAGCCCGTATCTAAAAAGAACAGGGCAGGAACCACCGAGTAAGGAGGGATCATGATCCCCAAAAATAGAATCATCGCATTGAGCATTGCACTGATGCTGCTCGCTTTTCCCCTCCACGCATTTGGGGGCAGCATCTTTATCGGGGAAACCAACGACCTCATCTGGGACAATGAGTGGTGGAACCAGTCCGATGGAAAAAGCCATCAGGACACGGCCTTCAACGTCAACTGGCTGGTGGACACATACAGCGGGACTGAATTCATACCTGCAAACCTGGCATACCTGGGCAAGTGGGACGGTGGCTGGGACTCCGATGCGGACTGGACAGGCGATACACCTTACTTCACCGGAGATTTCAGCGGCACCGCCGGTTACTGGCAGACCACCGATGCATATTCAGGCGGGCCGGTCTATTACAGCCTGAAGGCCGGCCGGGAATTTGAACTCTACTATGCCGGCAACGATCTGAACGACATTGAAGTACTCTGGGACACCCTTGGCATTACCAATCACAAGGGAAAACCCAAAGCGCTTTCTCATCTGACGTTCTGGACGGCGGACAACCCACCCGGCCCCAACCCTGTGCCGGAACCCTCCACCATTGCCCTGTTCGGCATAGGGCTTTTGATGCTGGCGGCTTTTTCAAGAAAACAGGCGCGACATCGCCAAAAGCGCCAACCCGTACCTGTCAGAGTACAGAACAAAAGAGCCTAACCGTTTTTTAACAATTTTTCAGCAGTGCATCCCCACCACAAAATACGGGGGCACTGCTTTCTTTTCCAGGCCAGATCCATCAGCTCCAGTATAAAATCAAAGTCTTATAAAATATAATTTTATTTTGTTGACAAATTACGCAAAAAAGAGTAATAATTATTGTTTCCAAACTTTAGGCATTAATCTGGGATACCAAACTTAATAAAATCGCAATAAAACTTTAGTTAAGAAAATACGGCAATATACCTGATATAGCCTGGCAATGCTTCTGGCAATCGGTGCAGTATTTATTGTTTTAAGGGATTTTTTTTATTTATTAAGGACGAGACAAAATGATCAAAGATCTAAAACGGGTAAGAAATATCGGAATCAGTGCCCATATCGACTCCGGTAAAACCACACTTACTGAGCGGATTCTCTTTTACACGGACAGAATCCACAAAATCAACGAAGTCAGGGGCAAAGACGGCGCCGGTGCAGTCATGGACTCAATGGAACTGGAAAAGGAAAGAGGCATCACCATCGCCTCTGCCGCCACCCATTGCGAGTGGGACAACCACGGCGTCAACATCATCGACACGCCGGGCCATGTGGATTTTACCGTTGAGGTTGAACGGTCCCTGAGAGTACTTGACGGGGCAGTACTGATCCTTTGTTCCGTATCCGGTGTGCAGTCTCAGTCCATCACCGTTGACCAGCAGATGAAACGGTACGAGGTTCCCTGTATCGCCTTTGTCAACAAGTGCGACCGGTCCGGTGCCAACCCGGCCAAAGTGGCCCAGCAGCTCAAAGATAAACTCGGACACAACTCCGTCATGATGCAGCTGCCCATCGGCCTGGAAGACAAACACGAAGGTATTGTTGATCTCATCACCATGAAAGCCTACTATTTTGAAGGTGACAACGGTGAAAAAATGGTTGAAGCCGAGATTCCCGCAGATATGCTGGAAGATGCCGAAATGGCAAGGGAAGAAATGCTGGACGAGGTTTCCCTCTTTTCCGAGGAACTCACCGACGCCCTTCTTGAAGAGGGGGAAATCACCCCTGAACTGATCAAGACGGCAGTAAGAACCGGTACCATCGCCAGACAAATGACCCCTGTATTCATGGGTTCTGCCTATAAAAACAAAGCGGTCCAGCCCCTGCTCAACGCCGTCGTGGACTTCCTTCCCTCCCCGCTGGATATCAATAACGAAGCTATTGACCTGGATAAGGATGAAGAAACCGTTGTTCTGGAAAGCGATTTCGACAAACCCACCGTTGCCCTGGCCTTTAAGCTTGAAGACGGCCAGTACGGCCAGCTCACCTATATCCGCGTGTACCAGGGCTGCATAAACAAGGGCGACACCCTCATCAACTCCAGGGACGGCAAAAAAGTGAAAGCCGGGCGTCTGATCCGGATGCACTCCAACCAGATGGAAGATGTGGATTCCATTCCCGCCGGCCATATCGGTGCCATGTTCGGCATTGACTGCGCCTCCGGTGACACCTTTGTATCGCCCCAAGTGAACTACTCCATGATCGCCATGAATGTCATGGAGCCGGTTATCTCCCTGTCCATCGTCCCCAAGGACAATAAGTCCCAGATCAACATGTCCAAGGCCCTGAACCGATTTACCAAAGAGGACCCCACATTCAAGACCTACGTGGACCACGAAACCGGAGATACCATTATCCAGGGTATGGGCGAGCTTCACCTGGAAGTCTATGTTGAGCGTATGAAACGCGAATACAAAGCAGAGGTGGAAACCGGACAACCCAGGGTAGCTTACAGGGAAACCATCACCAAGAAAGCCCCGTTCAACTACACCCACAAAAAACAGACCGGTGGTTCCGGGCAGTTCGGCCGTGTTATGGGCTTTATGGAACCCACTGAAGAAGAATTTGAGTTTGTCAACAAGGTCACGGGCGGCAGAATTCCCACCCAGTATATCCCTGCCTGTGAAAAAGGATTCCAGGCCTCAATGGAAAAAGGCCCCAGCCTGGAGTTCCCGGTAACCGGCATCAAGATTACCCTTGAAGACGGTGCCTTCCATGCGGTAGACTCCTCTGAAATGGCATTTCAGGCAGCGGCCAGGGGCGGGTTCCTGGAGGCTTACACCAAGGCCAAACCGGTGATCATGGAACCCATCATGAAGGTGGTTATTGAAACCCCCAATGAATTCCAGGGTGCCTGCATGGGGCTGATCAACCAGAGACGCGGCATTATCCAAGGTTCCCAGGAAGAAGGGGTCATGTCCGTAATTGAATCAGAGGTTCCTCTTTCTGAGATGTTCGGGTTCTCCACAGTTCTGAGATCCGGCACCCAGGGCAAGGCACAGTTCACCATGGAATTCACCTCCTACAAGCAGGTACCCCAGTCCGTGGCCGAAGAAATTGCCAAAAAGAAAGCCGAAGAAAAAGCAGCTAAAAACAAATAAGACTAAACAGGACGCAATAGACGCTAAGAGAGGAACTATGCTTAAAAAAGACCTCATTCTCAGAAGCCCGGCCGAAAAGGCCATTGGCATGGAAAATATCACTGACGGACAATTTGGCGCGGTCGTGTCCAGAGCGGGGGTGGGCAAAACCAGTTTCCTGGTTCAGATCGCCATGACCCAGCTGCTTTCTGATGAGAAAATCCTTCACATCAGCCTGTCCGACTCCATGGAGAAAATCAACGTAAGATACGACGAAGCCTACGCCAGCCTGGTGGACAGCATCGGCTACGTTGACCCCCAGAAGGCCGACAGCCTCTGGGAATCCATCAAAACCAACAAAGTGGGCATCTCTTATACCGAAACCACCTTTGACGTTGAAAAAATCAGGGATTACCTGAAGAGCTTTAAAGATGCCGATCTGTCCCTGCCGTCCATCCTTGTGATCGACGGCCTGGATTTTGATATCGACCAGTCCGCCATCCTTGAAGACTTAAAACAGATCAACAAGGAATTCGGTATTTTTGTATGGCTCTCCATGCAGAGCCACAGAGAAGAGCCCTTGAGTGCAGATGGGTTTCCGGTTCAGCTTGAGAACCATGAAAGCCTGATCGACAAGGCCATATTTCTTGCTCCCGTGGAAAACAAGATCGAAGCCATCGTACTCAAAGACGGCGATCATACCGACGTAAAGTTCCTGCTTGACCCGGCAACCATGATGCCTGTGGCATAACGCTGCCCACCGTCAAAAGAACGAATGTAAAGGCTGCAGTTTTTCCCATATGGGAAACTGCAGCCTTTTCTTTTTTACCCCCCCTGGTCTTACACCCACTGCCGGATGAAGTTCTCAATGGCTTGAAATACCCTTGTTTTTCCTTTTCCAAGAAGGATGCCGTGGCGGTCAAAATCAAATAAATAGTATTCCTTAATCTTTGACCCCAGTTTTTCAAAGAGTTTCTGGGTCCCCCTGGGGCTTACCACCGGATCTTTCCGGGACTGCACCACCAGCACCGGTTTTTTGATCTCCTTGAGCTTGGGGGACAATTGGTCCATCAGTTTTTCCAGCTGCCGGATACCGGAAATGGGGTTCCGCACATAGTTGATGTGGGGATTCTCCGGGTGATTTTCAATGAATTCCTTGGTCCCTGCCTCCAGGCGAAGTTTTTTCATCACCGCATTCCAGGTGTCAATGGCCGGCACAAAATAAGCCCCCATATCCTTGAGGCGTTTTGGTGGGGCAACTGCAAAAAGGGCCTGATAATCATCCACCCGGCCGGCCAGTTCCAGCGCCAGGCCGGCACCAGTGGCGATCAGCTCAGTGCCATTCTGGTTACCCACGAGCACAGCGATCACGCCGCCGGCGTCGGTACCCTTTCCCGGGGCCACGGCATCCCCGTGCACGCCACCCACGGTACCGCCGCCAGCGGCCGCCTCGGCGAATGCGCCGCGCTCGAGCGTTTCAAC
>CAJWHT010000191.1 GCA_913041495.1 uncultured Desulfobacteraceae bacterium
ACCGTTGATACATTCCTTGTGGTCCGTACATTTGCTTGTGACCTCAAAGGGACGGGCCTTTTTCAGCTTGATGTTCCGGGCAAAGAGGATACAGGGTTCCTGGGCGATCACAACGGAAACCCCCTTGAACTCAAGGGCTTCTTTGATGGTCTCAACGCTCTTTCTTACTTTGAAGGGCTTGATCACCGAGACATGTTCAACCCCCAGGGCTTTTACCAGATTTTCAATGTTCACACGGCCGTAGCCGGAAAGCCCTAAGCGCTCCATGTCCACACCGGGGTGGGGCTGATGGCCGGTCATGGCGGTGATGTCGTTTTCCAGGATAACCAGGGTGAAGTTGTGGTTGTTAAACACCGCATTCACAAGCCCTGTGATGCCGGAATGAAAGAATGTGGAGTCACCGATGAACCCTATGACCTTCTGGTCCGTGGCCTGGCCGAAGCCGCAGGAGGAAGAGACGGAAGAGCCCATGCAGATGACAAAATCGCCTGTGGACAGGGGCGGCATGAAGCCTAAGGTGTAGCAGCCGATGTCGTTGGGGCAGATCACGTCCATGCCTTCGGCCGCCTTTTGTACGGCGTAAAAGGTGGCCCTGTGGGAGCAGCCGGAGCAGAGGTTGGGGGGACGGTTGGCGATGTCAGGAACATCGGACACATCGATTTTCTTTGCCGGGGTGTAGTCCACACCGAAGAACGCAGCCGTTTTTTCCCGGACCATGGCAGGATCGTACTCGGAGAGCCTGGAGAACAGGTCGCCAGACTTGCCCTTGATGGGAATCACGATGCCCTCTTCCTGGGCGTAGGCCTTGACCGCCTCTTCCATGAACGGTTCGCCCTCTTCCACCACCAGGACTTTTTCACAGCCTTTCAGGAACTCCTTGATCATGGCTTCCGGCATGGGATTGGAAAACCCCAGCCTCAGGATACGGGTCTTGTCCTGAATCCCCAGATCGGTGACCGCGTCCTCGGCATAGTGAAAGCTTACACCGTTGGTGATGATACCCCAGGGGCCGTCGCCCTGGACGAAGTTGAAGGCGTTCTTCTCGGCCAGTCCCTTGGCCGCATCCAGGCGTTCCAGCAGTTTGACGTGAAGGCCGCGGGATACGGCGGGCACGGTGACGCAGCGCATGGGATCGCGCTCGAACCGGCCGCGGGTTTTTCTTTCCTTCATTTCACCGAAGGTGACAAAGGCGTTGGAGTGGTTGATCCGCGTGGTGGTTCTCATGAGCACGGGCTGTTTGAGCTGTTCGGACAGTTCGAATGCCTCTTTGATCATGTCCTTGGCCTCGGCCACGGAGGAGGGTTCCAGCATGGGCAGGCCGCCGAACTTGGCGTAGTAGCGGTTGTCCTGTTCGTTCTGGCTGGAAAACATGGCCGGGTCGTCCGCGGAAAGAATCACCATGCCGGCGGTGACGCCCACGTAAGCCAGGGTCATCAGGGGATCGGCCGCCACATTGACGCCCACGTGTTTCATCATGCAGAAGGTGCGCAGCCCGGAGTTGGCCGCCGCAGCCGCCACTTCCAGGGCCACCTTTTCATTGGTGGAGTATTCAAAGTACAGATCCGATTCCCGGGACATCTGGAACAGGTTCAGGGAAATCTCTGACGAGGGGGTTCCGGGGTAGGTGGTGGCAAAGGCCACACCCGCTTCAACGGCGCCCCGTGCAATGGCTTCGTTGCCCAGGAGCATGATCTTCTCGCCCGGGCTGTCTTGTAAAAGTTTATGCATGTGCACTCCTTCTTGGGTTTACTGCAGATGATTCTAAGATCTTAAGACAAAACTATATTTACCGCCCCGGGGGGCAGTTGCATCCTGCGGTGAATCCGGCTGTTACAGGCAGCCGTTAGGCGTAAAGTTTTTCCGCGTGGGCCAGGGAAGAGGCATAGCCCTTGAACCCGTGGGTTTCCTCGCAGGAATTGATGGATGTGGAGGCAAAAAAGCCTTCCACCATGGTTTTCTCCCCGTGGCGGATCAGGCCCATGAACAGGACGGGAACAATACCGATGCCCTCTTTGCCGTTCTCTACGCTGAAATCCAGGGGCGCATCGGTCTGATAGACCGCATAGAGGTTGTTCTGGACCGGCATGAGCTGCACGATCTCAGGATGGTCGTGGTGATGGTGATGGGAATGATCATTACAATGGTTACACATGATCTAAAAATGCCTTTCTAATATATAGGGTTGTTCTGCTGTCTTAAACGCTACGGGTCTAAACTATACGGGCTGCCCGGATGCCGGGAATCGTCCAGCAGAAGATCGGCATATACCCGGGGGATGCCGGCCCTGCGTATCAGACGGACCGTTCTTTCGGTATCATAGGGAACGGCACGGGCTTGCACCACATGTGCCCTTGAGTCCCAGATCACATATGTAGCTTTATTATGGCTGTCCCGTGGCTGTCCCACGCTACCGGAATTTATAATATATTTACTTGTCTTTGCAAGAGAAACTCTTGAGTTCCATAACTTTTTGCAGGTTATGTCCCCAGGACCGGACTCGTATACGGCCAGATCATGGGTATGGCCCACAAAAACCACATGGTCGGGGCTTGCGTTCAGGATATGCCGCAGCCGGGACAAAGGTTGTTTGGACACGTACACCGCCACCATATCCGGCGGCACCCCGTGGACAAACCGGCCCTCCCCCATGCGCAAAAAGGTGGGAAATGCCGCAATCCTGCGCATGGAACTCATGGAAAGCAGGGCTTTGTTAATCTTTAGCGCCTTTGCGGCCTGGGGGTTGAATCCGCGTTCAATCACAGGGTCGAGCAGGGCCTGTTCATGGTTGCCCGTGACCGACGGGATCTCCCGTTCCACCAGGGTCTGGATGACGTCCTCGGGTTCGGGGCCGTATCCGATGTTGTCCCCCAGGGAGACAATCCGGTCCACATCTCTTGCGGCAATATCATCCAGCACGGCAGCCAGGGCGTCCATATTGGAATGAATATCTGATATCACCGCGATGCGCATAGGCTTAGAGCACTGATGCCAGCGCTTCCTTGGTAAACCGGTAGACGGAGTTGCAGTGGTGGCAGCGCAGTTCCAGGGGGAAGGGGCCGTTTTCCTTGATGTCCTGCCGGTCATCGGCGCCCAGGGTTTTAAGATAGCCTTCCATGCGCTCCTGGTTGCACCGGCAGAAAAATTCCACCCGGGAGTTGTTTATGAACCGGGGTGACAGGTCTGAAAACTCTTTGTTGATCACCTCTTCAGGGGTTTTGCCCGCCGTGAATTCATCCCCCAGGGAAGTGATGCCCTGGATGAGATTCTCCGCCTGGGCCACCTTTTCAGGGTCCACTCCCGGCAGGGCCTGGAGAAAGATCCCCCCCGCGTTGACCACATTGTCATCCGCGTCAAAGGTGATGCTCAGTTTGAATCCCGTGGGGATCTGCTCGGACTGCAGGTAGTATTCGGCCAGATCCTCGGCAATGGAGCCGTGGACCAGGGCGATCTGCCCGGTATAGGGGACGTTGGCGTCTTCCAGGTATTTGGTGACGGAGAGGAAACCTGCACCGTACAGGGTGGACAGCCACTTGATTTTTTCCGGGTCCTCCACCTGGATGGGGGTGGCCTTTAAAAAGCCGCGGACTTCACCAAAGGCGTTGGCTTCCACATCAACCCCCTTGATGGGACCGGAGCACTGGATGTTTATCCCCAACCGGTCCTTGCCCTTGAGGCCTGAACACATCAGGGCGGCGGCGATATAGGCCTGCCCCAGCACCAGGGTTTCCAAGGGGCCAAGATCGTGGTTGGCCTGCATTTCCTTTACCATGCGGGTGGTGTGGACCACCGCCCCCTTGATCTGGTCGTCGGCCATAAGGAACCGGTACATCCGGTCCCTGGCGGAGGCCTTGAACTGCGCCTTTACATCGTGGTCAAATATATCTTTTTTAATCATCGGGCTGTCTGCACTTATACTGTTAGGTTGTTTTCCGTCTGAAAGGACGGGGTAAACAGTTTATTATAATGGCTTTTCACCAAATGTAAACCGTAATCCCCGGCATTTCCGGGGGCACTGCAACAAGGGGTGGGGAGGGATCCATTCAGATATGATGCGTCAGTGATTACCGGCGGGTTCGCCAGTTGTCCGGACGGTCTTTGAGCAGGCAGAAGGGTTTTGTCTTCCAGCGGTTGTGGACCCAGAAATACTGCTCCGGGGCATGGCGCACCATAAACTCAATGGCCTTGACATAATTCTGGGTGTTGTTCTCCACATCCTTGATCCGGTCTCCGGTGTCCTGGAGGGAAATTTCCGGGAAGAGGCTGAGCACGTAGCGGCCGTTTTCTTTCATGATAAATGCCGGTACCACCGGGGCACGGGTTTTCATGGCCAGCTTTGCCAGGCCGTTGTTGGTGCAGGCCGGCCGGCCGTAAAAATCCACAAACGCGCCTTTGTACCAGTCCACATTCTGGTCCAGCAGGGTGGCCACAATGTCCCCGTTGGCCAGCATCCGGGCCATTCTATCCGAAGCCTTGCGCAAGGGGATGAGTTCGGCGCCGAACCGCCCCCGCATCTCCCGGGTCAGCCGTTCCAGGGGGGCAAAATCAAGGGTGCGGTAAAGGACATAGGGATGTGCCCCCTTCATGGAAGCCGGCACCACCAATAATTCAAATACCCCCATGTGACAGGTCAGTCCGATCACCCCCCTGCCCTTTGCCAGGGCAGCCTCCAGGTGTTCCCACCCCCGGACATCAAAATAGGTATAAAGCTCTTCCGGGGTTTTGGAATAGGACCAAATCACATCAAAAGCGATGCTCACGGTATGCTTGAAGTTGCGTTTTGCAAACCGCCGGGCTAACGCCTTGTCCGAATACCGTTCGGGATAGGCGTGGCGGATATTGTCCATCACCACATTCCGGTGGCGTTTGTCGATGAGAAACCAGATCATGGCCAGGCTGTCCGACATGTACCGTAAAAACCCCTGGGGCAGCCGTCCCATGGCAAAGACCAGCAGTTTGATCAGTTTATATATGGCATGATCGCTCATGTATTCTCCCGCAACGCCGAAGCGCCTTGTTTCATTTTTTGACTGGCCGCTATTATACAGCCCCAATCACGGCTTTCAAGGGATTACACGGGAAATGAATAAAAAAAATTGAAACAGCAACCGCCGCCTGTTCCAATTTGAAAGAATTTGATAAAAAAACGCCCGCACCGGGCAGGCGTTTTTGCAGAACAAGATTCTGGGGATGAGGGGTCAGGCGGTGTTTAATTCAGGCAGGACCAACCGGCGGCCTTCAAGGATAATTTTGCCGGCCTCTTTCAGGGCTTTCATGGCCCGGGTGATGCTCACCCTGTGGGCACCGGTCAAAAATCCTAGGTCCTCATGGGTTAAGGGAAACTGGATCACCACGCCTTTGGGGCTTTGGGTGCCGTGTTCCCTTGCCACGTTGGCCAGCACCCGGTACAGGCGGTCTTCAATATTGGCCACGGCCAGGCTGCCCACACGATCCGTGAGGCTGGATATCCGTCCGCTCAGGGTTTTAATGATCTGAAGCCCCACCTTGGGATGCTGCAGCACCAGCTCCTCGAACTGCTTCCGGCTGAAGCCGCAGGTCAGGGTATCTTCCAGGCAGACGGCGGAAACCGGGTATACCCCCTCCTCGGAAAAGACGTTTTCCCCCACAAAGTCCCCGGCTTTACGGATATCGAGCATCAGCTCCGTACCGTCTTCCAGCACTTTGGAAAGCTTGATGCGCCCCCCTTTGATCAAAAACATATCATCCGCATCGTCCCCCTGGAGGAAAAGCGAATCCCCCTTGGCGGACTTTCGCCTCAGGGCTTCATGGCTCAACGCTTTTATATCCCGGGGGTCTAAATCCTGGAACATCCAGTGGCTCCCGAGACAGACCGGGGCCAGGTCAATACTGCCGCCGGCAATTTGTTCACACAGGCAGGTCATGGGTCACTCCTCTTCATTCACACCGGTTTCTTCATTGATACCATATTTTCAGGGGAACCACAGTCTTATTTTCAGCACCGGGATCAGCACCAAATCGTAACCAAAGGGAGCGGCGCCCCCTTTGGCACACACGCTATGTCAAGCGCTTGCCGATCGTCCGGCCGATGACAGCGGCGTTGGCCCAGACCTCGGCCTGGTCTTCCACGGCATTGTAGGGAATGTCCTCTGCCTTGGTCCCGGCCTCCACCATCATGGGCAGGGCGCTCATGCCGCAGTTGTCCCCTTTACCGCAGAAGGCGCAGGGGATATTGCCCTGCACCGTCAACTGCCCCATGAGTTCCATGTTTTCAAACTGTGTCATCTCGGCGGCAAGGGCCTGGTTGACGGCGGCAAGGGGCTCCGGGAAACACCCGGTAATGACGGTGGCCCCCAATTTCCCCTTTAACAGGTTCGTGCCGTGCCGAAGTGACCAGAACCGCTCCAGCAGGGACTTGGTAAAGGCATCGATCTGTGAATAGGGGATATAACCGCCGATCACAAGGGCTTTGGCTGTTTTTATTTTCTCGGCCAGGGCCGGAAAATCATCATTGACCTTGCAGATATTGTCCGGCACACATGCCTTGCAGGCGATGCAGGGTTTTACGTTGATGCGGCTCAGCTTGACAAACTCCGCGTCAAGGCCGCTGTTCTCCAATACCGCCTTGATTAACCGGTCGGTGTTGCTGTCTTTGATGGGGCTGCCGGAAATACCTATAATTTCGGGGGTCATACCTTATCCTCCTTTGGGAATTTCTGTAGGTTTACCCATCTTTACCCCGGGGAAACAATCCATGCAGTAGCAATTGCTACAATAGGAAAATAAGCCCGTGAACCCTCATGAAACCCAGCTGTTTTCCGAATTGCCCTTGTTTTCTCAGTTCATTCCGTAATAGAACGACCCAGAAAAAGAGATCAGCCAGCAAATCGAAGAGTCCATATTATCGGGGAACTACCAGCCCCCCCGGATCAAGATACGGCTGCTGGCATTCACGGATATTATTTTAGGCGTTGCTGAGGGTCGCCCCCCCCCCGGGCCAAACGTATAAAATTCAGACGGAGATGAAAATGAACCTTTCGGCTATATTGGGTCTGCTGGGCACCCTCATTGGATTGATCCGGGCACTGCCCCAGCTTATGGGCCTTATCCGCACAGGCCGGGCAAACGGCGTATCTCCGGATTCGGCAGCAACAAGTGCCATTGTCAGTTTTGGCTGGGCAGCCTATGGCGTACTCACATCACAATATTTTGTAACCCTTGCCACGGGGGCGTCCGGAGCCGTTTTTCTGGCAATCACGTTCTGTGCCCTGCACCACGGGCGCAGGGTCAGGGAGATAAAAGTTGCCCCTGTCTGGTTTAGCGTCCTGATCCTTGCCTTCATCCTGAGAAAAGAGACAGGGCTTGGCCTTGTCCTGCCGGTAAGCATCCTTGTTTCCAATATCCCCCAACTCTACGTGGCATTTAAAGAGGACAATTTAAGTGATTTATCGCTTGGGACCTGGCTTTTATCCGTCTCAGACGGTATTGTCTGGGGAAGTTACGCCATAATTGAGCAAGACACCGCCATCATGGTCTTCGGCATATTTCAACTGATCACAAGCGGGGCCATCGTTCTTTTGAAACTCATTAAGGACAAAAAGTACAAAGCCAGGGTAAGAATACCCTGACTTCGGATTCACGGTTTGCTGTTGGGCGGGCAATTTACGAAACAATTTTCCTGGCAAACGCAACGGCCTGCTGCTGAACGGATTCCCCCATGGCATCAGGCGTGGTGCAAGAATCAATAAACAGCGTCCCCGCATTGACGGCCTTGTGATATTTTTGCATCCGCGTGAACGCATCCACCATGCCTTCGGCATTATCGTCGTATCCTCCGGCACCTGTGGCAACCATGGCCTGGCGCTGGCCCTCCACAAGGGAGGCATGATTGGGGGTGTTGGCATCGGTGTACAAACAATACGTTCTGTCGATCACCGCTTTGATCTGGGCGGAAAAGCCCCAGAAATATAGCGGTGAGGAAAATATCACCAGCTGGGACCGGACCATCTTGTCCAGCACCCCGGGAACATCGTCCTTTTGGACACATCCCAGGGATTCGGGCGTCTCTTTGCACTTGCCGCACCCCATGCACCCTTTCAGATTTTTAGCATGCAGATAGATGCTTTCCACATCATGTCCCATGCTTGTCAGTTCCTGTTCAACCCATGATAACACCTTGGCGGTATTGCCTTTTTTCCGGGCACTGCCCTGTAATACGGTAATTTTCATCATACCTCCTTTTTGGTAATATTTCCGGGCTAACGGTCATGGGCCGCCCATGATCGTCATGCGCCGCATCCACAATAAACCATGAAAGAATTCAACGAGTTGCCTGGTTCTTTCATATAAAGAGTTCGATGATAGGATAATGCCCTGAAAGGTATTTGTACAATGAATCATTTTGATAAGAGCAATCAAGTTTCGTTATGTTTCTTCGGACCGGTACATCCATCGTTCCAGCGGTGGAAACCCTACCGCCCTCCTACATTGTTTGTTTCAGGAAAATTTAACCCATTGACAACCCACCTTGTACTAGTATATTAGGATAATATGAAATTCAGCATTGATAAAAAACTTCCGCTCTCCATAAAAGAGCAGCTCAAACGCCAGATCCGGGGGATGATCCACTCAAAACACCTGCGTCCCGGAGATGCGTTGCCGTCCTGCAGCGATATGTCCGCCATATTGTCCGTGAACCGGAACACCGTGGCCGCCGTCTATGCAGACCTATCATCGGAGGGGATACTCACCAGCAACAGGGGGGCCGGCACCATGGTCAGCACCACCACTCTGCCTGAAAAAGAAACAACTTTGAACGCCATCATGAACGAGGCCTTTTCCCGGGCCGCCGAACTGGGATTCACCAACGAACAGATCACGGACCAGTTTTTCAGCGCCCTGGCCGCAAGGAAGCCCGCACCGCCCAAGACCATACTCTTGGTCTGGTGCAATCCATTGACCATAGCGGACGTGGGAAAAACCCTGGCCGATAGGCTCAACGTTAAAATAAGAAGTCTTCTGGTGGAAGAGATCGAGCAGTTCCCGGGACTGGCTAAAGAGGCGCTTTCCGGTGTGGACCTGGTGGTGACCAGCATCAATTACCTGGCGGTGATCCAGCCCCACGCAGACGAGCAGGGAATCGAAGTGACCGGTATCATACTGACGCCCATGGGTAAATTTCTCAATGAAATTGCACGGATTCCCAAAGGCACCACAGTGGGCTTTGTCTGTGTCAACAACATGGCGGCAAAATCCACCTGCAAGGCAGTTCATCTGTCAGGCAGGGTTTCCCTGAACACCATATGGGCTGGCGCGGATGACTCCCCCCGGCTCAAAGATATGGTGTCGCACTGCGATGTGATTTTTGCCACCCATTATGTGTATGACCAGGTGCGTAAATTGAGCCGAAAAGACCAGAAAGTAATCAACCTGAACGTTTCCCTCACGGATGAAAACCTTGAGATCATAAGGGAACGGCTTGAAAAACAATAAATTTGCCTTTCACATCCAAACCGAATCAAGAGGAGTTGCGCAGATGAACGCTTCCCAAAGCATATACTTCATCGGCTGTGGGGTGCTGGCCCCGGATATCGACCACATCACCCAAACCCAGGATCTAAAATTAAAGCGCAAATACCTGCCCGGGGGCCTTCATGAAGACCCGCAGGAACTCCGGCGAAGACTTCAGGCGGCCATCGACACCGCCGCCCGGGATGAGACCTGCAGGCGGATCATCATCGGATACGGTCTTTGCGGTAAAGGCAGTGTGGGTATTAAGGCCCCTGACACCATCCCACTGGTCTTTCCCAGGGTCCATGACTGCATCGCCCTGTTCCTGGGCAGCGACCAGGCTTACAAGAAAGAATTCGAACGCTGCCCGGGCACCTATTATATTTCCGCGGGCTGGCACAGGGAAAAATCATCCCGGCCAAAAGACGGTGCCGACCAGGTATGGATCGGCTCCCAGGCCATGGGAAGCAAGGAAATCAAGGAACGGTTCGGGGATAAAGGCGGCGGGGATATTATCCGCTTTTTCAGTTCGTGGCAGAAGAACTATCAGCGGGCCGCGTTCATTGACACCGGCATTGGGAATACCGGCCGGTCCTCCAGCCATGCCCGCGACATGGCAAAAAAATATGACTGGGCATATGAAAAAATCGAGGGCAACCTGTCCTTGATGATGCGGCTGGTCACAGCAGAGGTGTCGGACGATCAGATTCTCGTGGTGCCGCCCGGTTACGTGACCACGTATTCCGCGGTTGACAGCGGCCTGGCCGCAGCACCGGAGGCCGGGGCTGGCACCGACGGCACAGGCGGTCCGCGCACCCTTGTTTTCGGGGATGGTGAAAACAAAACGTATGAAAACAATGCATGTGTCATCACCCGGGGCTTGGGGATTGATGCCGGCGGCACCTATACGGACGCGGCCGTGTACGATTTCACGGAAAAAAAGCTCAAGGCAAAAAGCAAGGCACTGACCACCAAATGGGATTTTTCCATCGGCATAGACGAGGCATTGTCCAGGATTGCCCCGGATCTTCTGGCCGGCATCGAACTTGTGTCGGTGTCCACCACCCTTGCGACCAACGCCATCGTTGAAAACGACGGACAAAAAGCCGGACTGATCCTCATGTGCGACCAGGGGGGGCGGCCGGACCAACTGATCCCCCACACGCCCAAAGCCTTTGTCAAAGGCAAGCTCAATATTTCGGGCAACGAACTTGCCCCCATTGATCCGGATGAAATCCGGCGCACGGCCAGACAGATGGTTGACCGGGACCAGGTATCCGCGTTTGCCGTATCCGGGTACGGCGGGGCTGCCAAC
>CAJWHT010000192.1 GCA_913041495.1 uncultured Desulfobacteraceae bacterium
CACCGTGGGACCGATGGATCGGGTCTACAAAACTGGACAGCATCTCTTCGACAATGGTGTTCACCTCTGCTTCCGGCCGGGCATCAGCAAGGCCGGTGTAACCCTCCAGGTCCAGGAACAGGACGGTGACGTCCCTGTGCTCTTTTTTCCGGGTCAGCAGGTCTGGGTCCTTTTGGGCCATGTGGCGCACGGACTCGGGTACGAACGGAGAAATACTGGACAGGGTCCTGCTGATGGCGATTTTTTCCTGGGTGACTTCCCAGTGGCGTTTGGCACTTAGTATAATGGTTCCCAGGATAACCGATGCATCCCGTATCAGATAGAAATCCCGCCTGGAGAAACGGGTAAGCGGCTGGATGACAACACTGACGGCGGCCACAACCTGTCCATCTGCAAGAACGGGCATGGCGCATTCGGAACCGATGGACACAAGGGTGCTGTCCAGTCTTTGTATGGGGTCGCTTTGCGTTACCACCACCGCTTTTTTGCGGTGAATGGCTTTTTGGACCGCCGGACGGTCACGCTTGCAGGACTGGCAGTCCACAGGCCTCTGGTAAAGGGCGCATTGAAGCGCTCGGGTGTATTTTTCCGCATCAGGGTCGATCAGTAAAATGCAAACCTCCATTGCATTGGAAATCAGGGACCGAAGCTCTTCTCTTACCATTTCAATGATCTCATTGACTTCTATCAACGCGGCGGCTTTGCATATCAGCTTTTGCTGAACGTGGAAACGCTCCCGGAAATAATGATCCATTTGTCATCCGTATGGTTTGGGTTAACCTCTTTATCATAGACACATAACTCAGGTGCTAAGGGTCTCTTTGATCTGGGCCGTTATAATGGTGATATTGTCCTTTCCCCCGCCGGCCAGTGCCGATTCCAGCAATGCGGTTGTTTTTTCATGCAGGCTTTGGCCGCTGTTCAGGATCTCTAATATTAACCCGTCGTCCACCATTTTGTACAGACCGTCTGTGGACAAAAGCAGCAGGTCTCCTTTTTCAGCTTTTAGCGTACCTGTTTGCGGTTCACACATGCCATACCCCAGGCATTGGTCCAGGATTTTATGCGAATAGTGGGTTTCAGCATCTTCAGGTTTGAGTCGGCCCGCTTCAACAAGGGCGTTGGCCAGGGTCTGATCCTGGCTCACCTGGCTTAACCTTCCGTTTCTCAGAAGATAAAACCGGCTGTCCCCCGCGTTGACCCAGAAAATACGGTCTGATCTCAGGACGGTACACACCAGGGTTGTGGCCATGTAGGCAAGGCTGGGCCGGGTCTGGGCCTGGTCATGGATATATTCATCAAGAGCTTTGATAAAGGTATCCAGAAATGTAAGTTCCCTGCCCTTTGGCAAACGGCCCAAACTGGAGAGTTTGCCTCTGGCCAGTTCCGCTGCAACATCACTGGAGACATCCCCTCCCAACCCGTCGGCCACACCGAGCAAAAGGGCGTTGTCCTCCATCTGCCGGACGATATAGCGGTCCTCATTGGCCTGATGCACAAGGCCTGTATGGGTTGCGCCAACGATGTCGATATTCTTGATCGCAAGTGCCGTCCGGTCCTTTCTGCCGTGAACCTGTTTGAAGAAGGCACATTGCCTGCAGCTTTCATATTGTCTGGCAAAGGTGCCTTTTATCTTGCCTTTACAGTCGGTTCCGGCGATTAGCCAGCAGCTTCTTCCGGCGTTGATGCCGTCATTCATTCCGTCAAACCAGGATTTTGATGCGGCGGGGCAGGCAGCCTTTCCCTGGTCAGGGCCCCTGCCGCATTTCATATACTCCCAGCAGTTGATTCTTTTATCGTTCATTTACGAGTGTTCCCAGTTTTAAGCAGTGCCAGGGCCTCTTCCATATCCTTAAATCTTTGGGAGGGATTGATCCGGCATGCCTTGACAATAAACCGGTTCAGGTGCTCCGGCAGCCCGGGAACGGACAACCTGGGTTCAGGGATCTCCCTTTCACAGCGCATGCGGGTGAAGCGCGCCGGATCATCTTCCAGATAAGGTCTTTGCCCCGTCACCATTTCATAGGCCGTGACGCCCAGGGCATAAATTTCGCTTTTAAGACTTGCCCGTTCGCCGTTGATCAATTCCGGCGCAAGATAGGGGAAGGCACCGTCCAATAACTCATCATCCTCATGAACCGGACAGGCCAGGCCGAAATCCACCAGTTTTAAGTGATCCTCCTGATCCACCATCAGGTTGCCCGGATTGATATCCTTGTGCAGAACGCCTTGCTGATAGGCGTATTGAATGGCGGTACAGGCCTGGATAAGATAGGCTGATGCCTGGGTATGGGCAATGGGGCCTCGGTCGTGAAGTTTTTCCAGTATGGATTCTCCTTCCAGGTATTCCATGATAATAAACAGTGTCCGGTACCGTTCTACCATATCATGGACCCGGATGATATGGTCATGGGTCAGCCGGTCCAGGATGTCGGCCTCTTTTTTGAACTTTGTCAAAAAATCGGAGTCCATCACCCGGTGATGGCGCATCATCTTTATGGCCACCTGCTTTCCGGAGTTAAGGTCCACACCTTTATAGACGATACTATAGCCTCCCCGACCGATGATCCTGGTGGTCATATAATGCCCGATGGTCCGGTAGGATGTCGGCCGTCTGGAATCAAACCGGTCTGCCACGACTTCCGTTAAAAACTCCCACAGATCGGAATCACTTTCCGGGATGCGGTTAAATTCATCTTTTTTGATCACCCAGGCCTCAATCTCGGTTTCAGCTTCAACATGGGCCATGCTGGGTTCACCTGTAAACAATGCGCTCATGTTGACAAGATCCCCCTCGCAACGATGGTCGGCCGGATGAAGCTTGCCGTCTTTTTCCACCAGTACAATGCCTGCACCGGTTTTGATGATATACGCCGCATCCATATTCCGGCCCTGAAATACAAACCGTTTGCCCTGTGGGATAACGGTCCGGCTCAAACCCCTTAGAACCGACGGCCCAATGCCGGCCCCCTGGACAAAACGAAGGAATTTGGTCCGCAGGTTTCGTGTTCCCTCTTCTGCGATCACCATGTGGTAAAACTCACAGTCCCGGCATTCCTTTATTTTCTGGGCATAATCTCCCTGCACAAGATCTTTGCACGCAGTGTTTGTCACCGCCCAGCAGAACCGTCCGGCATTCCGGCCGGCATTTATCCCGGTAAAAGATGAATCCGCTGCTGCAGGACAGACCCCGTGCAGATCTGAAGCTATGCCGCCGGGTTCCCGGCCGCACTTCATGTATTCCCAGCAGTTTAACCGTTTCATAGCCATTGCAATCCAGTGTTGACAAAACTATTTGTCTTGAAAATTATGATGCCCGTAAAAATTTAGACATCATCTTTCCCAATTCTTCCAGGCGGGACATATTTTGCATCACCAGTGTTTTCGTATCCGATCCTGACGCCTCTTCAAGAAACCGGGTGTGCAGCAGTTCTTTGTCCGTATCGGACAATTCTGACTCCGCCATTGGAAAAAACAAATGGTCCTCTCTATAAATATGCCGTTTCAAAATGGATATATAGACCGCAAGACCCTCCAGCAGGAGTGTAGCCGCTATTTCGCTGTCAGTTTCATATCCGGAAAGAGCGTTCCTGATTTTTTTTATGCTTTTGCGGTTCAACTCGTGCTGGTGCCGCAGCGCTCCCATTTCAAGATCAATTTTACCGCCTTTTTTGGAGGCCAGCAGGCTAAACAGCAGGTATTCCTCTTTAAAATGATGCAGCCGGTCAGCATAATCGCTAAAAAACAGGGTGGCGGTATGGAAAAATGCCGGCGGCGGCTTAAGGTTATTCTCCAGCGCCGCTCTTGCCATTTCAAGGTATTGAATGCCTTTCAGGATATGCCTGTGTTCCCGGGTTAACTCTTTGAGCACGTTCATGGCGGACAGCAATCCTCCCTGTTAAGATACATTTTATAACCAGAATTCGGGATATTTCCGTTTTTTGGCCAGGTTATTGACGATCAGTGCCACCGCCAGCATGATGATAACCCCGCTGCCCACCGGAAAAACAAGATACCAGAAACTCAGCGTATGTATTTTATCACTGCCAATCACAGCGATCAAGGCTGTGGCACCGCCGGGGGGATGGAGGGTCTGGGTGGCATGCATCAGTGCAATGGCAGTGGCCACGGAAAAGGCTGCGGCAAACCAGGGAAACGGATGAAAGAGCTGGTAGGTTGCCACACCGACCAGGGCGGACAACAGGTGGCCCCCCAAAAGATTCCGGGGCTGTGCCAGGGGACTTCTCACAGCCCCATAGATCAGTACGGCAGAGGCCCCGAAAGAACCGATGATATAGACAAAATCCGTTCCCGGCAGCAGGTTATAGTTGAGCCACGCCACCGGGGCGATTCCCAGAAAGGCACCGGCCCAGGACCAGAGTATTTCATAGGGGGAAACCTTTGGGGGCCGCTGCCCCCCGCCCGCCATTTTTTTAAAGTAGGTTTTCATCGTCCGGCTCCTTTATGTCAACACATGACCTGAACAATATCCGACCGGGCGATGATCCCGACCAAACGGCCTGTCTTGTCGCAAACCGGGAGCCGGTTGATAGACAGGCGGTCCAGGATGCCTGCAACCTGCGTCAAAGTTGCATCCTTTGTGATGGTGACCGGAGGCGAAGACATGATGTCCCGGATCTTGAGGTGCTTGAAAGGAACTGCCAGGCAGCCGTTGGCCTCCAGGCACTGCCTCAGGACCTGCATAAAAGATGGGGCCTGTTTTTCGTTCATCCGGGTCAAAAAGTCCTTTTCTGAAATCACCCCGACGATTTTGTGCTGCCTGTCAAGCACGGGGAGTCCGGATATATTGTGTTCCCCCATTTTTTTTACCGCTTCAAGCACGGGGTCATCCTGAGTTATAGAAACCACTTTTTTGGTCATGACATGGCCGGCAAGTACGGCTGACCTGATCCGGGACAATGCATGGTCAAAGGCCGTTTTATAAATGGTCAAAAAGTCAGACGGGGTGATGTCCACATATCCCGGAATCTGTTTCATGGCTTCCAGCACATCCTCATCTGTCAGGGTCTGGAAGCATTCATTGAACTGGGTCATATCCTACCCTTCATTGCTGCTCCGCTAACCGGAGCGTTCCTGTTCATACCGTTGTTCAATAATCAATGCGGGTTTGAGCAGCACGGTGATGACAAACATGCCCAGTCCCACCACCCCGCAGGTAATCATAAGTTCCACCGAACTTGGGGCATAACTGATAATCTCCCCCATGGGAGAAGGCACCAGACCCGGAACAATCAGGCCGATCCCCTTTTCGATCCAGATGCCGACAATCAGGAGCACCAACGCCGGCAACAGGAAAATCTGGTTCTTTTTAAAGGGATTCACCGCCAGGATCACTGTGCCCAGAAGGTTGATGGAGATGGCGGTCCAGATCCAGGGGACCAGGGAGTCGTGGCCGTCAAGGCCGAAAAACAGGTATACGGCAGAGAGGCTGTGGTGGGTGGGAAAATAAAATTCCTTGAAGATTTCTGAAAACAGCATGAGCAGATTGATAATGGCTGCAGAAACAATGATGATCCGCAGTTTGTTGAAAATTTTCGTATCAATTTTATAGTCGGTGGCTGCGTTAACGATGTGCAGCACCAGGCAGATGATGGCGGGCCCTGCGGCAAAGGCCGATGCCAGGAACCTGGGACCCATGAGGGGATTGTTCCAAAAGGGACGGGCCGGAAGACCCTGGTATAAAAACGCCGTTACCATATGAATGGCCACGGCCCAGCCGATGGAAAGAAAGACAAAGGGCTTGTAGTATTTACCCACAGGTTCTTTGCCCCGGTAGTGGCAAAAAACGATGTAGGCGGGCACCAGGGCGTTCAGGGCCAGATAGCCGTTCAGCACGATGATGTCCCAGGACAGAAGGGATGAGGGAAAGTTAAGCTGCCCGATGCCGGGAATCAGGTGCCAGAACTGCAGGGGCCTGCCCAGATCCACAAATACAAAGGTCATGCACATGACCAGCGCCCCCACAGCCACCACCTCGCCGATGATGACCACCTTGTGAAGATCCTTGTCCTTGAATACATAAGAGGGCAGGATGAGCATAACGGCGGCCGCAGCCACCCCCACAAGAAAGGTGAAATTGGAGATATAAAACCCCCAGGAGACGATATTGGACATATTGGTTGCCGCAAGCCCGGTCCGAAACTGGATCACGTACCCGTAGACCCCTGTCAGCATCAGGCATACCAGGCCGCATAAAAAAACCTGGTACAAAAGGGAACCTGAAAGATTCCAGATCAGGGCATCTTTTACAAAGGAAAACAAATTGGTTAAAAGCGTATTTTTTTTCATACCGATTCTCTTAAGATCCCCCCTGTTAATCAATGAAATACCAGAACTTCGGATCCGTCCCCAGGTCTTCCTTGAGCCGGTATACTTTTTTATTTTCCAGAACAAACCTTATTTCGCTGTCCGGGTCCAGGAGATTGCCGAAGACCCGGGCGCCGGTGGGACAGGCTTCCACGCAGGCCGTAACTTTGCCTTTCCGGCTTCTCTGGATGCAGAAGGTGCATTTTTCCATCATGCCCCTGCCCCGCATCCGGTTACCCAGGTAATGCTGGCGGGTGTTGATCTCCTTTTTTGGAACTTCGGGCGTGTTCCAGTTAAACCTTCGGCCCCAGTAAGGACAGGCCGCCATGCAATACCGGCATCCGATACACCAGTCATAGTCCACCACCACCAGGCCGTCAGGCTCTCTCCAGGTGGCTTTGGTGGGGCAGGCTTTGACACAGGGCGGATTGTCGCATTGGAAACACTGAACCCCCATATAAAAGTGGCCTTCCTTTGGAACCTCGTGGAAATACTTGCCGTCCCCCTGGTCCGGGGACATCCGGCCATGTTCCATTTCAAAGATCCGGATGTACTGTGTATTGGATTTGCGGTCCAGGTTGTTCTCTTTTACGCAGGCCTTGACACACTCCATATACCCTTCGCAACGGGTCACGTTGAATGCATACCCGTAAAGGACATTTTCCTGGGGGCCTGTTGTGTCAATGTCAATATCCAGGTCCTGGCTGATTTTGGTCAGCCGTTCCAGTCTTTCAACAGTCTTTTTCCTTTCCTTTTCGGTCATCAGGCGGTAGTGGCTTTTAAAGTACTCCTGGAACTCCAGGGCAAAGGCCTCAGTACTGCCTAAAAGCCCTTTTCCCTTGCAGCCTGCAAGGGCCATAGGGCTTGCGGCAGCCGTTGTTGCCGCAGCGGTTTTCAAAAAGGTCCTGCGGGTCATTTTTTTGCTGTCATCAGTTGCCATGGGCATTGTCCTTGTATGGAACGCTCATTTCCATTTGGTTTTTCCCCGGCACAGGGCCATGGGGGATCGCATCTATTTTAGCGGAGCAGAGTATGTTGCAGGCCAGCGCTTCTCAAACCGGGGCGCGTGGGGATCGTGGCAGGTGGTGCAGTTGTTCACCACCCGTTTGCCGGCCCAATATGTGACCCGTTTGCCGTGAGCCCCCCCGATCCAATCCTTTTTCTGTCTGAAGTGGCATTGCCCGCACATGTTATAGACATGGTCAAAATCAATTTTCGGGTCTGCGGCAGAAACCAGAAGGTTTCTGTCCTCCTGGCTGTGGCAGGTATTGCAGGACAGGGGATTTCCCTTTGGTCCGTGGCTGACTTTTATATCGGCATGGGACATGGCAGCAGCATTGGTAATCGTTACCTTGGTGCCGGTATGGCAACTGCTGCATTTAAACCGGCTGATCTCCCCTTTCCGGGTCAGGGTATAAAATGCGCCGCCCTGATAGTCTTCTGTTGTCCGCACAATGTGTTTCGGCACCGGGATGGGAGCGGTTACCTGTTTGTGCGGATCCTGGCGTTCAGTGGCCTGCCTGATGCGGGACATCACAGAGCCTTCTCCGCCTGCAGCCAGGCAGACGGCATAGAACAGTCCTGCCAAAAGGCACCCTAAAGCCAGGGATTTTTTATAGTGGCTCATATCGAAGGCTCTCCTCTATTGGACGGGTTTCCTGGTAAACAACTGGGCCGTCTCGGCCGGCACGTGGCACTGCCTGCAGTTTCCCCGCATGGGGTGCTCCACCCGGATGGGAACCACGGTGCCCGGCCCGACATGGCAGGCAATGCAGTTTTCCCGCATCTCAATTGCATGGGCAATGGGCGGCGGTGATCCGGGAAGGGCGGACAGCCCCAGTTTGGGCGGCCTGACACTTGTCCAGTCAGATGCCCGGAACAATGCCATATCCTCATTTTTGACGTGGCACTGCCCGCAATAGGTGTGCTGCGGGTGTGGGGTGACCGGTGTGAACCGGTTCATCCGGGCGGCAAATCCGCCTTTTTCGTGGCAGGAGAGGCAGACATAATCCTCACCTTCGGCATCCGTCATGTCATGGGGAATAACCGGCGGGGAGCCGGGATATTGCCTAAGCGAATAATAGTAATCCAGGGTTCTGCCGGTGGAGGTGCCGTCCATATAGGCCGGGGTGGTCTGGTTAAAGGTGCCGAAAAGCTGTTTTGCTTTGTGATCAAAATCTTCCATGGGTACCGCCTTGGCAGGATCAACCGCCTTTTCAAGCGGCAGGGTGCCGGCTTTGAGCAGGAGCACCGGAAGCGCCAGGGCGGCGATCACGGCGAACCCCACGAGGACTTTTCCAGGTTTGAAATTCTTTGGTTTCATCATACGCGCTCCAGTCTGACCGCACATTTTTTATAGTCCGGCTGTTTGGATATGGGGCAGAAGGCATCCAGGGTCACTTCGTTGATCAGATAGTTCTCGTCAAAGAAGGGAACGAACACCATTCCTTTGGGCGGGTTGCCGCGCCCGTTGATACTGGCCTTCATAACAATGGAACCGCGCCGGGAGGTGATTTTCACCCGGCTTCCGTTCACCACGCCCAATTGCCTGGCATCTTCGGGATTGACTTCCACATAGGATTCCGGGACCGCCTTGTGGAGGACAGGCACCCTGCGGGTCATGGACCCGGTATGCCAGTGTTCCAGAACACGGCCGGTATTAAGCCAGAACGGATACTCACGATCCGGGGATTCCGCCGGCGGCTCATAGGGCCGCAGCCAAATCCAGGCCCGGTGGTCCGGCTTGCCGTAAAAGTCAAACGTCTCTCCCTTGCAGGCCGGATCATACTTGCCGTTGTAGCGCCACCGGGTTTCTTTGCCTTCCACAAAGGGCCACTGGACCCCGGACCGCTGTTTGAGAACGCTGTAAGGGGCCATCCTGTGCTTGGGGGTGTCATGGAATTTTGTGTATTCGTTCCAGATGTCTTCAATATAGGTGTCCTGGCTCCAGGGGAACTGCTTTTCAAACCCCATGCGCCGGGCCACCTGGATCAGTTGCCAGGTGTTGCACATGGCCTCGCCCGGCTTTGGTACCAGCTGTAGGTTATGCTGGGTGCGCCGTTCTGAGTTGCCGAAAAAGCCCTCCCGCTCCACCCAGAGGGCTGAGGGCAGGATAACATCGGCAATATCCGAGGTGGGCGTGGGATAAATCTCTGAAACCACAATGAACCGACCCTCTTTTTTGGCACCGTCCCGGTAGCGTTTGAGTTTGGGCATGGTCACCATGGGATTGGTGACCTGTATCCACATAAAGTTGATATCTCCCCGGTCCAGGGCCCGGAACATCTCCACGGTATGATAGGTGGGTTTGGGATCGATGTTGGATTCGGGGACCCCCCAGATTTCTGCGGCTTGTTTTCTGGCCTTTTCACTGGTGACCACACCGTGGGGCAGTTTGTGGGTCAGGGTCCCGACTTCCCGTACCGTGCCGCAGGCACTGGGCTGGCCGGTGAGCGAGAAGGGACTGTTGCCCGGTGTGGAAATCTTGCCGGTTAGCAGATGGATGTTATAAACCAGGTTGTTGATCCAGGTGCCCCGGGTATGCTGGTTCATGCCCATGGTCCAAAAGGAGGTCACCTTTTTTTCGGGATCTCCGTACAGGGCGGCCAAGTATTTGATATCTGCGGCCGGTATCCCTGAAACTTTTTCCACATTTTCCGGGGTGTAGTCTTCCAGAAACGTCTTATATGCTTGAAAATCGACTTCTTTTTGTTCATCTTTGAATTTGAAATGATCTTCGGTTCCGTATCCGATACCGGTTTTCCCTTTGTGAAATGACACATGCTTTTCGATGAAACCCGTATTGACCCAGCCGTTTTTAACAATCTCATAACAGATGCCGTTGGCGATGGCCAAATCCGTCTGGGGGCGAAAGAGCATGGATTGGTCGGCGGCTTGGGAGGAACGGGTGTGGCGGGTGGTCAAATCGATGATTTTCACATGGGATTTGGCCTTCCTGTTGGCCAGCATCCGGGAGAAGAGCACCGGGTGCATCTCGGCCATATTATTGCCCCAGGTGACAAAGACATCGGCGTTGTCAATATCTTCGTAGCACCCCATGGGTTCGTCCAGCCCGAAGGAGGTGAGGCAGCCGGTCACGGCAGAAGCCATGCAAAGCCGCGCGTTGGCTTCCACATTGTTGGTGCCGATACAGCCTTTGAAGAATTTGGAGGCCGTGTACCCGTCGGCGATGGACCACTGGCCCGAACCGTAGATGGCCACGGCATCCTTTCCCTTTTGCTCAATGGATTCTTTCATTTTACGGGCCACCAGGTCCAGTGCCTCATTTATGGGGGTGGCCACAAGCCCCCCGTTTTTTCTGACATAGGCGGTTGTGAAGCGATCCTCTCCGTATAGAATCTGAATGGAATGATAGCCTTTAACACAGCAGAGCCCTTTGTTCACCGAGCAGTTGGGATCGCCTTTTACGGC
>CAJWHT010000193.1 GCA_913041495.1 uncultured Desulfobacteraceae bacterium
TGGCCGGAGATATAGACAGATGATTGCGGACAACAAGATCCCGGCCAGGGGAATGATTCTACGAGGCGCGTTTTCCTGAAACCGTCTTGATTTCCACACGGATCACGGCGGTCCGGGCCAGGGCATCATCCGGAAATTCAAACGCCCGGGAAGAATATTGAGCCATGATACAGGCCAATGCGGAACGCTTTTGTTCCGGATCACTTAGCAATCCCGCCTGCCCCTCTCCGATAACCGACGTGTAGGAGGCCCCCCATTCACAGGCCTGGGCATGTTTGTTCAGCTTTTCCAGATGGTCAAACTCAAAACAGACCTTTGCATTTTTCTTCAGAATCTCAAGCTTGCGGCCTTCCTGCGCGCAATGGAAGAATAGATAAGGCGGGGCATAGCCGAAATTCATGGGGACCACATAGGGCTGGTTACCGTCGGCAAGGCCCAGGCGGCAGACCCTGGCACCCCGGATAATATCATCAATCTCTTCCCGGTTTGTTATTTCTTTTTCCTGTCTTCGCATGCGATGGTCTCTTTTAATGTGTGAAATTCTGTCCGTGACATACCGCTGACCCCCGGCGGCCGTTCGGAAACGTCGTGGCAGTCTGACCCGCCGGTGATAATCAGCTTGCGTTCGGAGGCCCATTGGGCGAGCAGGGTCTGATGGGCATCCGAATGCCCGGGGTAATAGACCTCCAGCCCTTGAACACCGGCCTCTATAAACTCGGGCAACAGCCGTTCAACGGTTTCCACCGGCGGAAGCACCTCCTTATAGTGGCCTTCACCGGGAAAGGAGCCGGCGGCCGGATGTGCCAGTACCGCCACCACAGGTTCGTTGCGGACAAATGCCCCCACATCGGCAAGTTCGATGCCCGAAGGCAGGTAAGCCGGACTGTCGTTGCCGATGATCTTTGTTACGGTGTCCTTGTCGGTGATCCCCAGCCGTTCGTTCAGGGCCAGGGCGAAATGCCGCCGGGAGGCATTGTCGGAATAGACGGAAATATCTTCAAAGGCAAGATCACGTGCCAGTATGGGAGATGTTCCCTCAGGACCGAATATCTGGTTGATCTTTTCTATCCTGGCCTTGACCAATCCTTCGCCCCGGCCTCCGGCCAGCAGGGCCTCAAACCGGCGGCAAAAAGCCTCGTCCAGGACGCGTTCCGTTGAAAAATAGGCAAGAACATGGAGGGTACCGGTGAAAAACGGCCGTTTGAACCGTACGGAGATCTCCACACCCGGAACGATTTCCACCCCGGCAGCCTCTCCGGCTGCCATGGCCTTCCGGATACCCCCCAGGGTATCGTGATCCGTGATCCCCAGAGCCTGTATGCCCTTTTCCTTTGCCGCGGCCACCAGGGCCTCGGGTGCGAAATCCCCGTCAGATGCCGTGGTATGATTGTGTAAATCCGCAAAAATATCCCGGTTCATTACCAGATTTCCTTTCTTATCTATTATTCTTCTGCCATGGGCCTGATTTTATAGAGTTTCCAAGCAAAGGGTAAACCATGATTTTTTTTCTACCTTTATGTAAGATTCCATTTGATTTTTATTGATTAAATGTTAGAAGAAAACTCTATTATTAATCCATTTAAGACTAACTTTCAAATATTTAAATCGTGTGGATATAAAATATGGACGTATTGAACACCCTTGGAAAGATCGATACCGCAGACCAGGCCATTGATATCTTTAAACAGAAAATGGATGACGAACACCTGGGACGGATGGCCGGCATCAAGCACCCGGATATTCTGATCCGCATCGCAAATTCAATTGTGCTGTGCAACCCGGATTCGGTCTATATTAACACCGGCTCGGCCGAAGATAAGGCGTTTATCAGAAACCTAAGTCTGGAAAAAGGTGAAGAACGTTCCCTTTCCATGGAAAACCATACCATCCACTTTGACCTGGCGGATGAGCAGGGCAGAATCGTTGACCGGACCTTCTACATTGCCAATCCCGAAGATCATATTTCCTCTTTAGCCAACCGGATGGACCGCAAGGATGCCCTGGAAGATGTCCGGGCCAACCTCACGGACATCATGGTGGGCAAAATCATGATTGTGGGCTTTTACATGAGGGGCCCTGTGGGTTCCCCCGTGTCCAACCCGGCACTGGAGATCACCTCTTCCGCATACGTCTGCCACAGCGCGGAAATCCTTTACCGGAACGCCTACAAGGATTTCAACCGGGCTGTGGAGTCCCAGGGGTACTTTTTTACCAACCTCCACTCCGAAGGCCTGAACCGTACCCAGGACCTGCCCGACGCAAGGGTGTTCATGGACCGGGAGTACCAGACCACCTACTCCTACAAATGCACCTACGCCGGCAACACCCTGCTGCTGAAAAAAGGGAACCACCGGTTTGCCGTTGACAAAGCCGTGTACAAAAACCGGGGCAGGGAATTGTCCGAACACATGTTTATCACCGGTATCCACGGCCCCGGCGGCAGAACCACCTGGTGTGCGGGCGCCGCCCCTTCCGGATGCGGCAAGACCACCACAGCCATGGCCGGCAACGTCTTTGTGGGAGACGACCTGGCCCAGATGTGGATTGCCGACGACGGCAGCATCCGCTCGGTCAACCCTGAAAACGGTATCTTCGGCATTGTTGAGGATGTGAACCAGGAGGGGGATCCCCTGCTGATGAAAGTATTGCGCAAGCCGGGACACGAGGTGATCTGGTCCAACGTCCTGATTGACGAAAACGATGTCCCCCACTGGGTGGGCAGCCAGGAACCCGCCCCCAAAAAAGGGATCAACTTCCAGGGGGAATGGTTTGAAGGAAAAACCGACCACAAGGGCAAACCCGTTCCCCTGTCCCATCCCAACTCCAGATGCACCCTGGCGTCTGAAGCCCTGGACAACTACTCACCGGAAGCCGATAACCCGGCAGGTGTCCTCACTCGGGTATTTACCTACAGCGGCAGGGATGCGGATACCATGCCCCCGGTTTGGGTGGCCAAAACCTCGGATGCCGGCGTGGCCATCGGGGCCTGTATCGTTTCCGCCGCCACGGCCACCGAAGTGGGCGCCTCCGGTGTAAAACGCGCCCCCTGGGCCAACGCCCCCTTTATCCCCGGCGCTCTGGGAGATTACATGGATGCCCAGTTTAAATTCTTCGGCTGCCAGGATATCAAAGACGCGCATAAACCGGTTATGGCCGGTTTGAATTACTTTCTCACCGACCGCTCCAGGGGCGGGGACTCCGACCGGCTGCTGGGGGAGAAAAAAGATGTAAAAGTCTGGCTGGCATGGCTGGAACGCTTTGCCCACGGTGAAATGGAATTTTTATCCACCCCCATCGGCAACCTGCCCCAGTACGAAGATTTGAAGGCCCTGTTCAAGGACATCATCGACAAGGAATACCCCAAAGCACTGTACGACAAACAGTTCAGCCTCTACACGGATAAGATCATCCAGCGTATCGAACTCCAGGAAGCCGCTTATGCCAATGAAGAGAATATCCCACGGCAGCTGTTCGACATCCTGGCACAGCAGAAGGCGGAACTCATCGAACTCAAGGCATCACAGGGGGATGTTGTTCTGCCGGACTATTTCCATGGAAGCTAAACAGGTATCACGCGCGACACATTGACCATCACCGCCCGGAGGAATCCATTGTCATCCTCCGGGCGTTTTTTATTCCTTGGCCCCGTACTCAAGAATGCCGAGCAGTTCCACCACAAAAACCAGGGTCTGACCGGGAAGGATACGTTCCCCTGCCCCCTCATCCCCGTAGGCCAGATCTGCCGGGACATACAGCTCCCATTTGGCCCCCACCGGCATCCGGGTCAGCGCCTGGGTCCACCCGGCAATCACCCGGGAAACCTGGAACACCGCAGGCCGACCCCGCTTGAATGAAGAGTCAAATTCCGTTCCGTCGATGAAGGTGCCCCGGTAGTGGCATTCCACGGTATCCTCGGGTTTGGGTACGGGCCCATCCCCCTGCCGCAGCACTTTATACTGGAGACCCGAGGAAAGGGAAACCACCCCTTCTTTAAGCTTGTTGCCCTCCATAAACACGGCACCATCGGCCAGATTTTTGTCCCGGACCTTCCGGATCTTCTCGGTTTCAGCCTTACGGGCCAGCCGCTGATAGGACGCCAGAAGCTGCCGCATCTCTTCGGGTCCCAGTTTCGGATCCCCCTTACCGGCATCCCGGATGCCTTCCAGAAAGGCCTGGGTGTCCAGATCCACCTGGCCGCTGATATGCCGGAAAATGTCATAGCCCAGGGCATAGGACATCCGGTGTAGAAATTCATCCCCTGCCACAACCTCAATATCTTTTTGCCGGTCCGCCTTATCCGTTGGGCCTGTGGACGGCATATCTTCGGCCAGGGCAGTGGGACCTGACAACAGACCAAGCGCCAGCGCGCCCGTGATGATCAATCCTATTTTTTTCATAGTGCCTCCGGAGCGAATGGTTGAAAGAAAACCTATCAAAAACCGTTGGGATTCGCAATGACCTTTGGCAGCCAAAGGCCTTGCCCGGACACACCTGCCGTAAGGATAACCTTGTTTTTATTGATTATTTCGTGTTATCCAAGGTTAGCTTTGTTTTAGCAGGGCAGTAGCACCGGCGCTGTTTGGTTTCTTTCAGATTTCCCCCTGATTTTACTTGATTTTAGTTGCGGTTCTGAATATTATCGGTGTTTTCGAAATAAAACCAAAAAGGACGGCTATCCTAATAGTATAGAGAACAGGAGGTAGGAATGGCAAAACTTGTACATCGTGAAGAAATGGCCCAAGGGACCATCATTCTTAACGAAATAGAAGCACCCCGTATCGCGAAAAAAGCCAAACCCGGCCAGTTTGTGATTCTCCAGGCTGATGAAACCGGAGAACGTATCCCGCTGACCATGGCAGACACCAACCCGGATAAGGGCACCATTACCATTATTTATATGGTCATCGGAAAATCCACAGCCCGGTTCAAAGACCTCAAGGTGGGCGACGACTACTATGCCCTGATCGGCCCCTTAGGCGCCCCCACCCACATCGAAAAGGTGGGCAAGGTGGTCTGTGTGGGCGGCGGCACCGGGATTGCCGTTCTCCATCCCATTACCCGCGCCCTCAAGGCCGCCGGTAACGAAGTCACCACCATCCTGGGTGCCAGAAGCTATGATCTGTTGATCATGGAAGAAAAGATGCGTGCCGCATCCACCAACTTCCACATCTGCACCGATGACGGTTCCGAAGGCCATCACGGATTTGTCACCGATGTGCTCAAGGACGTACTGGAAAAAGACGACATCGACATGGTCGTGGCCATCGGTCCCATTCCCATGATGAAGTTCTGCAGCCTCATTACCAAGGAAAAAGAGGTAAAAACCCTGGTCAGCCTCAACCCCATCATGGTTGACGGCACGGGCATGTGTGGCTGCTGCCGTGTTTCCGTGGGCGGCGACACCAAGTTTGCCTGCGTGGACGGCCCTGAATTCGACGGCCATAAGGTGGATTTTGACGAGCTGGCAAAACGCCTGGCATCCTATCTTGACGATGAGAAAGCTTCCATGGAAGCCTACGAGAACTGTAAAGCACAATAAGCTTAGAAACGCGTTCAGCGTTTGCATATATGGAGGAATAAATGGCTGAGAAAAAGGCAAAAAAAGCAAAAATAGAACGGGCCATCATGCCGGAACAGGAGCCGGATGTCAGACGGAGAAACTTTGAGGAAGTTCCCCATGGGCTGACCGATGATATGGCCATGACCGAGGCCACCAGATGCCTGCAGTGTAAAAAACCCCTTTGCGTGGAAGGCTGCCCTGTATCCGTTGATATCCCCGGCTTCATCAAACTCATTGCGGACAACAACTTTGCCGGTGCCGCTGAAAAACTCTGGGAAAAAAATGCCCTGCCCGCCGTCTGCGGCCGGGTTTGCCCCCAGGAAGAGCAGTGCGAGGGCAAATGTATCGTGGGTAAAAAAGGCAAACCCGTTGCCATCGGCTACCTGGAAAGATTTGCCGCGGATTATGCCCGGAACAATAAAGTGGGCGGGGTTCCCGAAATCCCTGAAAAAACAGGCAAGAAAGTGGCGGTTATCGGTTCCGGTCCCTCCGGCCTCACCGTTGCCGGAGACCTCCTGCTCAAGGGCCATGATGTCACCATCTTTGAAGCCTTCCACAAACCCGGCGGCGTATTGATCTACGGCATCCCCGAATTCCGCCTGCCCAAGGAAATCGTTGCCGCCGAAGTGGCCACACTGGAAAAGATGGGTGCCAAGATCGAATGCAACACCGTTGTGGGCGCATCTGTGACCATCGACGAACTTTTCGAAGAAGGCTACGACGCCGCCTATATCGGTGTTGGCGCAGGCCTGCCCCGCTTCATGAACCTGCCCGGAGAAAACCTCATCGGCATTTACTCTGCCAACGAGTACCTCACCCGGACCAACCTCATGAAGGGCTATCTCTTCCCTGAATACGACACCCCCATTGCCCGGGGTAAAAACGTGGTTGTCCTCGGCGCCGGCAACGTGGCCATGGACGCGGCCAGAACCGCCATGCGCCTGGGTGCCGAATCCGTAAAAGTCGTTTACCGCAGATCCCGCGATGAGATGCCGGCCAGGGATGAAGAGCTGCATCATGCCGAAGAGGAAAAAATCGAGTTCGTACTGCTCACCAACCCCACCCAGTTCTTCGGGGATGAAAACGGCCGGCTTACCGGTATGGAATGCCTGAAGATGGAACTGGGCGAACCCGACGCTTCCGGCCGCCGCCGTCCCGTCCCCATCGAAGGGTCCGAGTATAGAATGGACTGTGACCTAGTGGTGGTTTCCGTGGGCTCCAACGCCAACCCGCTGCTCACCTCCACCACCCCGGACATGGCCCTGAACAAGTGGGGCAACATCGTTGCCGACGAATCCAACGGCAAGACCACCAAGAAAGGTGTCTGGGCCGGCGGTGACATCGTTACCGGTGCGGCAACTGTTATCCTTGCCATGGGCGCCGGCCGTGCGGCTGCCGACTCCATGCATGACTACCTGACCTTAGGGTGGTAAACCACCCGGGTCAGTAGCAACCAGCCGGTCATAAAAAAGGCGACCCCACGGGAATATCCCATGGGGTCGCCTTTCATTTTTTTTGGCCGGTCTCACATGCGGGATCAGAATTCAATCCGCCTTGATGAACACCTTGTGATCCACCAGGGACAACGCCTGGATCCGGCCCTTGATAAATTTTTGCTCGCCGAAAATGGATACCAGACGGATACCGTCTTCATCGGGTTCCACCTTGTCCACTGCCTCCATGAGCAGGGTTTCACTGCCCTCTTCATTCATGAGATACGCATTTGCTTCACACATGGAATGCTCTCCTGATCTTTTACGTAAATTCTTTTGTGGTCATCATCTATAAAAAGGTCAGATGGGTGTCCAGCAGCTCATCCACCAGTTGGGGCAGAGGAAATCCGGTCACCCCGACGATGGAGATATTCTCCTGGGTCAGGGGCAGCAGCACCTTTCTGGCATCTGACCGGCAGACAGCTTCGGCCATCTCCAAAGTCACCTCCCCCATCATGGCATGGGGCATAATAATGCCCACCGGGCCTATTATCACATCTGCCCGCCGCACGGTCTGAACAATGGCATTGGTGCCCGAGGCACCTTTGTTGGCACGTGCCTTGAGCATCTGGGCCGTGGCGATGGCATTGGTACCCAGTGCAATCACCTCCACGGTTTCCTCAAACCGTTCCTTTAATTTTTTGATGACGGCCGAGCCGATACCTCCGCCCTGCCCGTCTATAATACAGATCTTTTTCATATCGTTTTCCAGGTCCCAACCTTTCTGGATCCGGGCCTCTTATAGCCCAAGCAGTTTGCTCACCTGTTCCCAAACCCTGTTTGCCACGGTTTCAGGGTCGGCATTCCCGTCAATGACAATGACGGTTTCCTGATCCTTTAACCGATCAAAGGCGTCAAAGTAATTGGCCCGGACCTCTTTCATGATATCGATTTTTTCGTAAATTTCAAGCTGCTCGCACCGGGCCTGTATCCGCTTCAGGCAGACATCCGGGTCCACATCGATGAACAGGGTGGCATCCGGCCTCAGGATATCGGCGTTCAGCCGGTTGGCCTCGATCACCCATTCCATGTCAATATACCGGGCATGGTAGGCGTAGGAAGAAAAATAGTATCGGTCGCAAACCACTATATTTCCCTTGTCCACCAGGGCCTTGACACCGGTATCGGGATGCACCAGATGGTCGGTCCGGTCCGCGGCAAACAAGGAGGCAATGGTTCTCTGGTCCACGGGCAGTTCCCCGGACAGCATTTGCCGGATCAGCTTACCGATGGGGCCGTCCGTGGGTTCACATGTGGGACAGACCGTCAGTCCGGACGCCTCGATCCGCCGGGCGATTTCCCTTGACTGGGTGGTCTTTCCGGACCCGTCAATGCCTTCAAAAACCAAAAATTTTCCAGACAAACCGGAGGTCACTTGCCTTCCTTTGCGCCCGTTGGGGCGGATTGTGATGATTCTTTTGGATGGGTCTCAAACAGGTACGACACCCGGCCGGCCGAGGCCAGCCAGGTGTCGTATTTTTTAACCTTTAGATTCTAACGGAGGGTTAAGAGCCTGTATGGCAGGCATTACAGCCCACAGGGCCGGCCGCCGGCAGATCTTTTTCATCCGCATGGGCCTTTTTCAACTCAACCTGTTTGAGGACTGCGTCACGCTGCTTTGTTGTTTCCCTGTGGCACCCGATGCAGGCATTGTGGTAGGCAGCCAGGTAATAAAGGACATTGTCCGGATCTTTGATATCTCTGGTGCCGGAGGGCTCGGTTTCGTCATGGCAGCCTTCGGTGCTGCAGCCGACAACTTCACTTTCACCGTCCCAGTCATGGTGGCAGTCCTGGCAGGCAAATCCGAAATGGGCGCCGTGGGGGAAATCCACAGCCCCCTTTTTGGCGTCTACGCCCTCAGGCGGTTCAATGGTCAGGTTGCCCAGGGGAATGGACAGGGCTTCACCGGAATTTTCCGGTTCGGAATGGGGTTTGGGATGGCATCCCTCACATTCGATGGGGCCGGTGGCAATCTCTTTGATGCCGGCAGCCTTCTGTTCCGCCACTTCATTTCTGTGACAATCGCGGCAGGTCTGGTGAAATGCCCCGGTCAGTGATTTGATCCGTTTTTCAGCCTTGGATTTGCTGCCGGGTTTGGCTGCCCAGAGATTTTCATGGCAACCGGCGGCGGCACAGGACTGTACCGGGCTTTCGCCGTCCCAGGTATGGTGGCAGTCTTTACATGAATAGGAAAAGTGGAGGGAATGGGGAAATAGAACCGGGGAGAGTGTCGGCTCCCGCTCGGATCCTTCAGGCGCCATCAGGGTTATTGTCCCCGTGGGCAATTCCAGGGTGTCCGGACCATCCTGGGCAAACACATCACTCATGGTAAAAATGACAACGAGGCAAGATACTGCAACGAAAAAACGTTTCATGGTCTATCTCCAATAAGGCTGTTATTCAGAATATACCTGCTGCGACGGTGGCGCGCCAATTTAAGCTTCCGGGCCGGTTCTGTCACATAGTCTTTCCCTCTTTCCTTAACGGACCCCACGCGCAGTGCTCCTGTGGGATTCGTCTTCATTTAAAAATGTTGCCCCTTGTATATTAATTGTTGCTTATAAAATCAATATGTAATCGCCCTTTTCGTGAAAAAAACCTTCAAGGGAAAGGCCCGGACACTCGCTGTCCAAGCTTGGCTTCAAAGCGATGCCGTCTTCAAAAAAAACAGATTCGCCAAAAACCAAAACAATGAGAAAAGGGGGCTGATAAAGCATATCAGTCCCCTTTTTCTAAGATGCACTTAATTTTAAGCGAAAAGTATCCTTTGCTGACCGCTTACTTTTTCTTTCTTGGGGTGCGTTTATAAACGCAGGCAAGCATATTTTCAACTTGCCAGGTTTTTGTCCCCTGCCCAATTTAAGTTCCGGACACCATCTTTGCACAGATATCTTTGGCCGCAGTCTCAGCCAGTGTCGCCGCAAAAAAGTCCATATTGGACTTGGGAATTTGAGCGTTTGTCATGGAAGACCAGTACCCCACTTCTTTGCCCACGCGGTACTTATAGGTCTCACCGATTTTGGTATCGTAGATTCTTACGGAGAGCCCCATATCATTTCGCCACCCTGAGGATGTATGGGTTTCCCTTACGGTCAAATGACCGAAAAGCACATAATCGACTCCCAGCGCCCTGCCGATGGCAGCACTTTGAGATGCCGTAAGGCCGGCGGCCTTGTCAAGATCAACCCCGGCAACCGCTTTCTTCACAAGGGCCTTGTCTGCAAACTTAAGCCGATTCTTCTCTGCCAGGCAGGTTTCGATATAGTTTGCAGCCACAGCGGCGGCTTCCGGTTCATAGGCGTTAACAATCGGCAGCATGGCAGCGGTGGGTCTTTCTCCTTCAATTCTAAAGGGATCGAATGCAATAGCAACGCATTCTTCGATTTTAGCTACACTAGTTGGCATATTATTCAGACCGCTCGTAAGATAGTGTTCTGCTTTTAGTGAATTAGTAATGAGATGATTATACTTTGTACGATTGTAAGGAGTCACTTCTGGACAAGTATCTTTCAGAACCAGAGCACCAGCCTCTTCTAATAAGCTCACAGTGCCATCAATTTCTAGGGTTTTGTAGTTGTGACTAGAT
>CAJWHT010000194.1 GCA_913041495.1 uncultured Desulfobacteraceae bacterium
CCCGGTCTGAACTGGACCGGCTTATGGGAGAGCAGGCCAACACGGAAAAGATGATCCGCGAACTTTCAGACCAGGTGGCATCTGCCGAACAGGCCTGGGCCACCTGCCTTGCCGGTAGCCGGTTTGATTCGGAAGACGCATTCAAGGCGGCCGTTATTGACCGGGAGGAACAGCGCCGCCTGGAAACCCTGAAGTCAGACCTGGACAAGGAATGCGACGCCGCCCGTACCCTTGAGGAAAAGGTGGCGTCCGAGCATGCCGCACACCTGGCCAAAGCTGCTGCAGACGCCTCTCTGGAAAACCTGGCAGAACTTGATGACTCGGATGGGGCCGGTGCCGCAAGGGAATCTTTGATTTCGGAAATGGCATCGCTGGAGGAAGACATACAGAAACGGGGGCGCCGGCAGGGGGAGATCGAGGGGCAGATCCGGGCGGATGAAACCCAGCGGTCCAACCAGGCTGCCCTGTTCCGGGATATAGACCGGCAGAAGGCGGTGTACGATAGCTGGGGACATCTTTCTTCTTTGATCGGATCCAAAGAGGGCGACAAGTTCCGCAAGTTTGCTCAAGGGTTGACCCTGAACCATCTGCTTTACCTGGCCAACCGGAGGCTTACCCAGCTTCACGGCCGCTATCTCATGCGTCAGAAAGAGGATGAGGTTCTGGCACTGGAGGTGGTGGATACCTGGCAGGGGGATGCCATACGGGATACCGCTACGCTTTCAGGCGGAGAGAGTTTTCTGGTGAGTCTGGCCCTGGCCCTGGCCCTGTCTGACCTGGTGTCCAGCAAAACCCGCATTGATTCTCTCTTCCTGGACGAGGGCTTTGGCACGCTGGACCCCGAAACCCTGGACATCGCATTGGATGCCCTGGATAACCTCAATGCCGGGGGGAAAATGATCGGGGTGATTTCCCACGTGGAAGCCCTGAAAGAACGGGTTTTCGCCCGGATTGAGGTGTCACCGAAAACCGGAATGGGCGTCAGCCGGCTGGATGAGCGGTTCCGCGTCAGGAGGGGCGAATGATGGTAACAACCGGCAGTGATATACACCAGCAGGAAAGACGGCTGATCATCGCCGCTTCCCTGCTGGCACTCTTTTTAGGGGCGCTGGATGCCCTGGTGATGTCCGCGGCAATGCCCACCATTATCTCCGAGCTTGGGGGACTCTCCCTCTATGCATGGGTGTATTCGGCCTACTTTTTGGCCCGGGCGGTATCCCTGCCGGTTTTCGGGAAATTGTCCGACCTTTTTCCCACCAAAACGCTGATGGTGGTGTCCATCGCCGTGTTCAGTGCGGCATCCGTGGCGGCAGGCATGTCGCCTTCCATGGGGTTTCTGGTGGCGGCCCGGGTGTTTCAGGGCATCGGTGCCGGCGGGATATTCGCCCTGGTGTACGTGGTGCTTTCCGATGTATCCCCCAAGGGCCAGCGGGGGAAAACCCTCAGCCTGGCCTCATCGGTATGGGGGATCTCTTCTTTGATCGGCCCCACCCTGGGCGGGTTCATCGTCACGTATTTTTCCTGGCGCTGGATCTTTTATATCAACCTGCCCCTGGGACTGCTTTCCCTGGCCGGTATCGGATTCTTTTTCAGAGAACTTCGGGAGAAACCGGGGGATGTGGATCTGGACTGGGCAGGGATTTCCTGTTTTTCAGGGGCCGTATTGGCCGGGCTGACCCTGATTATGACCGGCGGCAGGGAAATCCCCTGGGCATCATCAACAGGAATCATGCTTGCCGTGGCCGCTGTTATATTAGGGATCGGGTTTGTCCTGACAGAACGCCGGGCAAAGAATCCCTTTGTGGATTTTTCCTTTTTCAGGCACCCCGGATTTGCCCTGGGGAACCTGATGACCTTCGGGGCCAGCATGGCCATGTTCTCATTGTTTGCCTATGCCCCGCTTTATCTGCAGGGGGCATTGTCCCAGACCCCCATGGTGGTCGGTTACGCCATGCTTTCCTTGAGTCTTGGCTGGTCCGTTGGCAGCCTTCTCATGGGGCGGGTGGTGGACCGGGTCGGGGCCCGTCTGGCCAGTATTACCGGCACCCTTTTCATGACGGCAGGGGCGCTTTTCTGTCTGGGATTCGATATGGACACGGCCCTGCTCTGGTGTTTTTTCGTCTTTATCCTTATCGGGTTCGGTATGGGATTTATCTCCCTTTCCACCCTGCTGATCGTCCAGGATAGCGTAAAAAAGGCCGACCTGGGTATGGCCACCTCCCTGCACCAGTTTGCCAGAACCTTCGGCGGCACGGTGGGAGTCGGCATCTGCGGGGCTGTTGTCACCCAAAGACTTTTCAGCGGGCTTGAACAGGGTGGAAAAGGAGTGGTTGCCTCAATGTCCGGTAGCGGCGGTGAGATGGGTTCCCGGCTCCGGGAGAGCCTGAGCCACATGTTCCAGCCCGAGTTTCAGGCCCAGTTGCCCCCCCAAACCCTTGAGGTGCTCAGAACAGCAGTACTGGACGGCGTGGGGGCCGCATTCGTTATTGTCAGTGTGATTTGCAGCATCGGCCTTATCCTGGGGCTGTTTTTGCCAAAGGGAACGGATTGAGCGGCAGTTTTACCAGGGGCTAAATAGGCCAGATCAGCGAGGTAATCACCCCGCCGGTGTTCCATCCGTCATCCCCGTCTTCGCCGCCTTTAAAAGGGGCGGACATATGCTCCACCCCGTATCCCAGGGTCAGTGCAACAGGTGGTTTACCCGTTCGTTCAAACGAGAACCTAAAACCGGCAGATCCCGATATAATGCTGTGAACCGGAGATTCTGCAAGCCCCGGCAGGTTATCATCGTCAAAGATATGGGCAACGCCCCCGCCGATTTTAAAGAACAAAAACTTGTAGTGAACATCCATCAGCAGTCTGACTTCAGCGGTCAGTGAATCTCCGTAATTTTCGGTTTTAAGGTATCCTCCTCCGATGCGGCCCTCTAAAGAGAATACAGGTGTCAACCGTTTTCCAAGGACATAGTTGACCGTGGTCCATTCGTAGTCATCGACAGGCGAGGGCCCGATGGCGGTATAGTCTGAATGGCCGTAGAACAAGGATACCCCGTGGGTGTCAAATAAGGGACCTTTGGCCCATGCGGTTGACAGGCCGAAAGTCAAAAGGACGGCTAAAACGAAAATACTTGGCAGGCGGCGGTAAGCAATATCCATATCAATTCTCCCGGGTTCAGATAGCAGGTTAAGTACTGCGGTTCAGGGTCTATGAATGGCTATATCTGTCCAACAAAACGACAGGCCGGTTATACACAACGCTTGGGATCGCTTAAGCGTTTACGAATTTTGTTTGATCTGTATAAAAAATAACACTGCCGCCGGCGGATTTCAAGTCAGGCTTTTGGTATGACTTTGCCGGCGGCAGTTTTTATCTTGCAAGAATGGGGCTGATTTCCCGTACAAGCAGTTAAGATTTCTGGTGGTCCCGGTTCAGATGGAAGTTGGCCCAGGAGGAGGTCTTATTCAGTTCCCAGTTCCGTGGGGGGACCCGGTCTTCAAGAAAGGTGGACAGTTTGTCAGCATGCTTGAGCCTGTCGTAGGCCCGCACCCAGATGCAGCGTTTCTCCTTGTAAACTTCGCAGAAGCCGTCCCGGCTGCCGCCGCAGGGGCCGTTCCGGGTGTGCTTGGGGCAGCCGGATTCCGGGCAGAGAAAACCGGCATGCTGGATGCCGCAGTCGCCGCAGCCCTGGCAGGAGAGCATGCTCATTTTCATGGGGTCTTCCAGGCAGCGTTTCAGCACCCAGGTCTTGTCATGGTTTTCAAGAAACTGGGCAAACTTCCGGTACATCGGTGCCAGCACGTTGGTTTTGTCAAAGAACAGGTTGTGGGCCGTGCTCAGAAAACTGTAGGGATAATGGTCCGTCAGGCGGTCCCGTATCCCGGGCTTGGGCTCGGGGGTCTCTTCCACCTGGGTCACCTGGTCATAGCAGTAGTAGGCGTTTTTTTCCTTGTCTGCAAAATCGCTCAGGTATTTTGGCCAGTCGTCCTCTATTTCCTCCATGCGGTCTAAAATGGCTCCCACCGTATCAAAACTCTTGTGCACCCCGCCGATGTGGATGCCGCGGTAGCCAAAGCCCTTGAGCACGACCCCCAGCCTTGCAGCCCGTTCGATGGCGGCATTCATCCCCGCTTTGGGATCTTTCCACTCGGAGGCCACCTGCTTGTAAAGGGCATCGGAGACAAATGCGCCTGGCACCCGTCCCATGTTCATGGCCTTGGCCGCCCGGGGACTGAGCAGGTAGACGGATCCCATCACCGGAATATGGGCGTTCTTTTCGTTGTGGTACCGGATCAGCTCGTTGAACTTGTTGATGTCATACCCCAGCTGGGTAATGACGAAGCCTGCACCTGCGGCAATCTTTTTATCCAGCTTTTTGTACTGGGCGATACATTCGGATTTCCGGGTTTTAAAAGGTGAAACACCGCAGCCCTGGTAAAAGGGCTCGGGATCACCCGAGGCAAGCAGGCGGTGGGTCAGCCCTTTGATCATCCGGCTGAGCAGCACGGAGTCCAGGTCAAACACCGGGGCGCCGCGTCCTTCAAACCCCTTGCCGCTGTAATCTCCGGTCAGGCATAGAATGTTTTTCATCCCCAGCCGGGCCAGCTGAAGGGCCCGGCTTTCCATGCCCACCCGGTTCATGTCACGGCAGGTAAAATGGACGATGACGTCCAGTCCGTATTTGAATATTTCATACCCCAGGACATCCGGGGAAAGAGAGGGGTTGCCCCCGGGGTTGTCGGTGATGGAGACGGCAGAGACTCTGCCGTCGGCAAAGGCGTCTTTGGCAATCCCCACCAGTGAATCGGTGGTGCGGCCAAAAGACTCCCTGCCCGGTACCAGTTCTATGGTGACCACGAAGTTTTTCGGGTCCTGCAGCTCTTCGCTGAATATACGGAGCACGGTATTTCTCCCAAGGTTAAGGGTCGTATTGCTTTAAAAACAATAGAACGCTTATTTAAAGAAATCTTTGATCTGAGTCAAGAACAAAGTGGTACCTCTACGATTTTACCCCGGGATCACTTATTCCATATTCAGCATTTTTTTGCCCTGGGCCAGCCGTTCAGGTGTATGTTCATCCTCCAGGTCCTCTTTCACCCATTCCAGGGCATCGGGAATGGGAATGTTCTGGGGACATTTATCAATGCATTCGCCGCATTGGATGCACTGGGAGGCATATCCCATGATTCCGCCCGAAAAGATGTCGCCGCAGCGGATGGCGTAGAGAAACCTGGCTTCCTGCTCGTTTTTGAACAGGTGGAGTTTGTTCAGCACCTCAAAGGCTGCGGAGATGTTGACGCCTTCCGGGCAGGGTTTGCAGTATTCACAACCGGTGCACCCCACTTTCATCAGGCGTTTGTAGGTGTCGGCTGCCGATGTCACCACTGCCAGTTCTTCGTTTGAAAGGGAGTTCGGCAACGCTTCGCCGGCAACCTTTAAGTTTTCTTCGATGTGGGCCTCTTCGTTCATACCCGAAAGCACCGTTGTAACCTCAGGGCGGTTCCATATCCAGCGCAGCGCCCATTCCACGGGGGTCCGGTGCTTTGGGGCATTATTCCAGATGTCAGCGATATCGGGAGGCGGTTCGGGCACCCCTAAATTTCCTCCCCGCAGGGGCTCCATAATGATCACGCCCAGGTTTCTGGCGGCGGCGTATTCCAGCCCTTCGGTGCCGGCCTGGTGAACCTCGTCCAGGTAGTTGTACTGGATCTGGCAGATTTCCCAGGGGTAGTCATCCACCATGGTCTTAAAGTCGTCAATGTGTCCGTGGAATGAAAAACCGGTGTTGATGATACGGCCGTCCGCCTTGGCCTTGTCCAGAAATTCCAGGACACCCAGGGATTTCATCTTTTCCCAGACCGGCCCGTTCAGATTGTGAACCAGGTAATAGTCGATGGTGTCAGTTTCCAGAAAACTACGCTGGGCATCTAAAAATTCGTCCATCTGTTCCCTTGTTTCCACCATCCAGGAAGGAAGCTTGGTGGCAATTTTTACCTTTTCCCTGTATCCGTCCCGAAGGGCTTTTCCAAGCAGGGGTTCGCTTTTGCCGCCGTGATAAGGCCAGGCCGTATCAAAATAATTGACCCCGTTGTCGATGGCATGGCGGATCTGGGCGATGGCCCGGGGTTCGTCAATGGCGTTGGTGTTGTCCACGGGCAGGCGCATACAGCCGAAGCCCAGGACGGACAGTTTGTCAAAGTTTTTTGGAACGGTTCTATACTCCATGGTTGAATCTCCTTAAACGTCTGGCATAGGGGTGAGTGCCCTGCTCTGTGTCAGGGGCAGTGTAATAAGAAAACGGGTGCCGGCACCGGGGGTGGCGGACACACTCAATTGTCCGTTGTGGTTTTCCTTTATAATGAAATAGGAGACGGAAAGGCCAAGACCTGTGCCTTCTCCTTCCGGCTTGGTGGTGAAAAAAGGTTCAAACACCCGTTTCCGGGTTTTTTCATCCATCCCCGGCCCGTTGTCCTCGATTTCAATGCGGGCCAGGTCGCCTGTGATGTCCGGCTGGATGGAAATGAAAAACTCAGGGGTATATTCAGGGCCGGCCGTCTGCTTGTATTCGCACATGGCATGGGCGCCGTTGGTGAGAATGTTGAGAAATACCTGCTGAATCTTTCCGGGTTCACAGGGCACCTGGGGCATGTTCCGGTGGTAGTTTTTAATGATGTTGATTTCCTTGAAGTCGTAACTTTTTTTCAGGTCGTAGTCGCTTTGGGCCAGGGCCAGGGTTTCGTCCATTAAAAGGGAGAGATCATTGAGCAGCAGACCCGAATCCCCCTTTCGGGCAAAGGTGAGCATATTGGTGACGATATCCGCCGCCCTCAGGCCGGATGTCCTGATGGTTTCAAGCATCTGGGGCACCTTCCGGGCCGTCATGAAATCCCGGATTGCCGCCATGGATAGACCCAGATCATCGGCAATCTTTTTATTGGCCGGCATATCGATGGTGGTCAGGCGTTTTTTCAGGGTGTCCGCGGTCTGGATCATGCCCGCCAGGGGGTTGTTGATTTCATGGGCCATGCCTGCGGCCAGGCCGCCGACGGACATCATTTTTTCCGACTGGATCATCCGCTCTTCCATGCGGACCGCATCCGTGACATCGTCAATCCGGATTACGGCACCTTCGGTACCGTTGGCCGTCAGGGGATAGATGGTGATATCTTCGTAAAAAAGATCGTCTTCCCGGCGAAACGGGGTTTTGGGAAGGATCTGGGACCGGCGCTGGCGGATGGATACCTCGATACGGTTCATTTGCCCGGCAAGCCTGGGAAAGACGTTGTCAAGCGCGTTGCCAAGGGCCTCTTGCTGGGAAATACCCGTGATGTCCACGGCGCGCTGGTTCCATTGGGTGACCCGGCCATCCGTGGTGATTCCCACCAGTGCAGAGGGCATGGAGTCAATAATGTTGGACAGGTAGTTTCTCAGGTAGATCAGTTCCTTATTTGCATTTGTCAGGCCTTCCACCATGGTTTCCATGGAATGGCCCACCTGGTTCAGTTCGGTGACCATGCCCGGTTTGAAGGCGGCATCCATATTGCCGGAGGTGATCTCCCCGGCATAAACCATCAGATTCCTCAGGGGCGGGGCGGTCAGGCGCCGGATCACCCAGGCGGAAATCAGGGCGAAGGCCATGGCAAGGGCAAACATGGCCAGGGTTTTGACCTGGTAGGACCGGATCAACTGCTGGTATGCCGTATCGGAGACGGCAAAGACGATTTCCAGGGGTGTTTGGCTGCCGTTGAGGCTCAGGGGATGCACTCCGGCGATCAATCCTTTCACCAAGACGTGCTCCCCCGGGGTGAGGGTGTTGTAGGCCCGGGTCAGTTCTAAGACAGCGGTGTCTTTCATGGAGACGCTGGCTGCGATCAGGCGGTCCCTGGAAAAAAGGGCCACAAGTTTTGACCGGGTTTTGATCTGAATCTGTTCCATCAAGGACAGGTGGTTGTCCAGAACAAAGCCGCCGGTGATATGGCCCAATACCTTGCCGGTAGACGGATGGACCATCGGCAGGGATTTGACTGCAACGGTCAACCCATCAGGAGGATCCCCGGCGAAGATCCGCCCCGTTTCGTCCGGAGGACGGGCGGTCAGATCGTTTAAAACCGGTTTGACATTGTAAAAGGACGAACTGGCATCCACCCAGGCCGGTGTATCCGGCAGGCTTAAAAAACCAATATCCAGGTAAAAATTGGTATTGCCGTCGATGGCGGACAGGAGCAACTGCCGGGTGCTGTCCCGGTCTTTTGCGAAGACGGCATCCAGAAGCGGGGGATCTTCAAGGATTTCTTTTAAGGCCATATCCACCAGGTCCATCTGGTGTTCAAAGATGATCTCGGAAACTATTTGGCGCTGCTGAAACCCCTCCTCCAACCCGTCGTCCAAGGCTTTGATTCCGGACCGGTAGGACCAGAAGAGAAGCAGGGACGAAAAACCGATGAGCACGAGCAGGACATAGATACTGAGGACAAAGGCCTGGGGCCGCGGTGTATTCAGTTTGAAGACAGACATTTAAGGGGTCTGGCCTGAATAGCGGAAGGCAGTTTGTTTCAGCCGGGCCAGGTCCGCAGGGTTGATGCCCTTTTCCACCAGGGCAAATTCACCGGAGTATATCTGGGGCACTTCGTTGGACCGGTGTTCTAAATCCAAACGGATGGCCTCTGCCATGGCAACCCCGTTGTCATCGTTAATGCGCATGACGGTGACATCCATGTCTCCGGCCCGGATTGCCTCAAGCTCGGACGATCCTCCGCCCCAGCCGTTGACCATGATTTGTTCGGTGCCTTTGGACTGTTTCAGGGCATCAATGGCACCGAATGCGACGTCTGTGGCACAGGCATAGATAAATCGGATGTCCGGGGCGGTGTTTAAAATATCCAGAACCGCCAGACGGGACTTTTCCCTGTTGCCGTCCGTGTAATAGGCGGCCGCCTGTTTCAGATCGGGATAATGGCGCAGACTTTCCACAAAGGAATTTCCCCGCATGACAGAGACATAGCCCCTGGAAAAATAGAGCAGGGCGTAGCTGCCTTTGCCCTTTGTCTTCTCAAGGTAGTAACGGGCAAGTTTTCGGGTGCCTTTGACATGGTCGAACCCCACGTACAGGAAGGGTTGCTTGCCCTCCCAGGCCTTCAGTGGGGTGGTGATGTTCTGCAGGATCACCTTGGGGGAACTGCGGGTGATAATTCTCTGGATGATCCGCTGATGGCGTTTAATATCCAGGGTGAAGACCAGATAGTCCGGATTTTGATCCAGGCTTTTACGGATCAGTTTTTCCTGGATTCTGTAATCCACAGCCGGTTTGGTGAAGAACTCATCAATGTGGTAGTTCAGCCCGATTTCATCCATCCGGGCCCTGAATGCAACAATGCTGCGGCGCCAATAATCCGATACCTGCTGTCCCGGGTAAATGACTGCGATCCGGATCTGTTTTTGCCGGGCGGCCCGGGGTGCCCGGATGCCTTTCTCGCTGACCATTGCCGAAAAGGCCTTGCGAAGTGCTTTTTGCTCTGGATGTCGCCGTTCATATTGGGCAATGGTTAAGTACGCCGATGCCTGGCCGGCACCGCCTGCCCCATGGGACACGGCCAAGGGGGGCAAAGCCTGGGCAAAAAGGGCAATACAAACCATCAGATAAAAAGTGGCCAAGCTATACCGCATTGAAACTCCCGGGAATTATACATACGGGCCGGAGGGGATGCCGCCGGATCATTTTAAGACTCCGAAGTATACCGTCCGGGGGGGATTATTTCAAGCCTGTATGCGCGCGGCATCGCCGGCCGGAACCCTGTCATATTCCTGCGGATTTTTCTTGCGGGTTGAAATATGCAGCGAAAGCCCCATATTTTAATGAAGTCATTTCAAATGAAGATATTTCTGTTCACAGGTGAGTGAAGGTGGTCTATGGGATTTGTTTCGCGGTATGTGATATTTATTGTTGCAATTTCCTTTTTTGCGCTTCCGTCTTCCGCCGGAGCCGGGGATACCGGAGATGAGGTAAAAACCGTCCTCATCATCGGTGACTCCCTGACAGCAGGACTCGGGGTTATGCAAGATCAGGCCTATCCCGCCCTGTTGCAGGCGGAACTGGCCGCGGCCGGCCCCCCCGGGGTCAAGGTGGTCAATGGCGGCATCAGCGGCTCCACAAGCGCCGGGGCCTACGCCCGCCTCAAGTGGTATCTCAAGGCCCGTCCCCACCTGTTGATTCTGGCCCTGGGGGCCAATGACGGACTCCGGGGGCTCAAGGTGGCTGACATGGAAAAAAATCTGAGCAAGGCCATCTCACTTGCAAAAGAGAACGGCGTAACGGTTATCCTTGCCGGTATGCAGGTGCCCCCCAACTTGGGCCCGGAATATGCCGCAGCTTTCCGCCGTGTCTTCCCGGCACTGGCCGCGCAACACGAGATTCCTCTCATCCCCTTTTTGCTGGAAGGCGTGGCCGGGAAACCTGAGCTGAACCAGGCTGACGGTATCCACCCCAATCCCGAAGGGCATAAGCGCATTGCCGACACTGTACTGCCGTATATTCTGGAGAACCTAT
>CAJWHT010000195.1 GCA_913041495.1 uncultured Desulfobacteraceae bacterium
ACCTGCGACTTCAACCTTGTAAGGGTTGCACTCTCCCAACTGAGTTAATCGCCCAAAAACAGAAGGGGTTATACCAGGTCCCCCCATGGGTGTCAAGCAGATTTTATCAAAAAAATATACTTTATTTTTTTTGAATGGAATACCCCCTTTATTCTATTGGAGATCCTTGCAAGACCGTAACATTAGTGCTATATTTACAAAACGAGAAACAACGAATAATACCTAATATTAACTAAATGCAAGACGATCCTACTTCTTTTCTGCTTGGAAACACAAAAATTTACAAGAGAATGAGCAGATCTTGGTCCTTGCGTGTTTGTGCTACCGCATAGTCTAGGAGTCAACTATGGAACCAGTTCAGGGATACCTGGAAATAATGGACAAAGGGTTCGGTTTTTTAAGGAATATCGAAGAGAATTTCCAGCCCAGACCTGAAAATCCGTATGTACCCAACAGCCTGATCAGAAAACTCAACCTCAGGGAAGGCAGCTTCATTGAAGGATACGGGGAAAAAAAAGGACCCCAGAACCTTAACCTGGCGTTGATACGCATCGATACCATAAACCATCTTCCCTTTGATGAATTCCTCTCCACCCCCATGCTCCAGGATCAGGTCAGCGTACATCCCTCTGAACGCCTGGTGCTCACCCAGGATGAGGACGATCTTACGGGCAAGGCACTGGATATGGTCGCCCCCATCGGCAAAGGCCAGCGCGGCCTGATTATCGCCCCGCCAAAGTCCGGCAAAACAACCATTTTACGCCACATGGCAAATTCCGTCTGCGCCAACCACCCCGATACCAATGTCTTTGTCCTGCTCGTGGATGAACGGCCTGAGGAAGTAACGGATTTTCAGCGCGGCCTCGCCGACGCCCATGTCCTTTATTCTTCGGCAGACCAGCAGATCGGCCAGCACATGCGGATGACACGGATGGCCATGCACACCGCCATCAGATGCGCTGAAATCGGCCAGGATGCCGTCGTATTCATCGATTCTCTCACCCGGATGACCCGGGCATTCAATATTGACACGGACAGCTACGGCAAAACCATGAGTGGCGGTCTCGGCGCCAACGCCATGGAATTTCCAAGGAAAATCTTCGGTGCTGCCAGAAAACTTGAAAATGGCGGATCACTTACCATTATTGCCACCATATTGGTGGAAACCGGCAGCCGGATGGATGATGTGATTTTCCAGGAGTTTAAAGGCACAGGCAACATGGACCTCTATCTCTCCCGTGATTGCGCGGAACAGCGGGTGTGGCCGGCTATTAACATACTGAAATCCGGTACCCGGAAAGAAGATCTTCTCATGGACACTGAAGAGTACGATCATATTGTCCAGGCCAGACGAAGCGTTTCGACCATGGACGAGGTGACTGCCATGAGCCAGTTTCTCAGGATGGTGGAAGAAAACTAAAACGCCACACAAACTGAGCATATATTAAAAAAGCCCCCTGCTTATCACAAAGCATAGGGGGCTTTTTTTATTTCGATTTTTTTTAAACGATTCCGGAATTAATCCTCATCCGGCGGGTCCACCAGGGCATGCTCCAACACCTGGGCCATATCATCCACAAAAACAATATCCAGCTGCTTTTGAATGGACTTGGGCACTTCACGGACATCCTTGCGGTTTTCCTCGCAGACCACGACCTTTTTAATGCCGTTGGCATGGGCTGCCAGCAGCTTCTCTTTCAACCCGCCGATGGGCAGCACACGGCCGCGCAGGGTAATCTCCCCGGTCATGGCAACCTCCCTGTTCACCGGCCGGCCGGTCAAGATGGAAACCACCGCCGTACACATGGCGATGCCGGCGGACGGACCATCTTTGGGAATGGCCCCCTCGGGGACATGGATATGAATATCCGTATCCTTGTAGAAGTCCTCACGGATATCCAGATCGTTGCTCCTGGACCGGACATATGAGACGGCGGCCTGGGAGCTTTCTTTCATAACTTCCCCAAGTTTCCCTGTAACCATCACATTACCCTTGCCGGGCATGGTTACCGCCTCTATGGTCAATAGTTCGCCGCCGGCCTGGGTCCAGGCCAGCCCTGTAACGATACCGGTCTTATCTTCTTTTTCAAGCGCGGAATCCCGATACTTTGGCTGCCCTAAGTATTTGACCACCGTGGTCTGGGTAACCTGGCGTTTTTTTCGGGTTTCCGTCCGGACAATCTTTGTGGCGATTTTTCTGAGCACGGAGGAAATCTCCCGCTCCAGGTTTCTGACTCCGGCCTCTTTGGTGTACTGCTTTATAATGGCGTGAATGGCGTTTTTGGAGAAATAGACATCCTCATCATTCAGGCCGTTTTCCGCCAGTTGCTTGGGAATCAGATATCCTGTGGCGATCTTTTCCTTTTCATAACGGGTATACCCCGGAATCTGAATAATCTCCATCCTATCCCGCAACGGAGCCGGGATATCGAACAGGGTATTGGCCGTGGTAATGAACAGGATCTCCGACAGGTCGTAGTCCACTTCAAGATAGTGATCGTTGAAATTTTTATTCTGCTCCGGATCAAGTGCCTCCAGCAAGGCGGAGGACGGATCTCCCCTGAAATCGGAGGTCATCTTGTCGATTTCATCCAGGCAGAAGACCGGATTGTTGAACCCTGTCTTCTTCAGGGTCTGAACCAGTTTTCCGGGCATGGCCCCCACGTAGGTACGCCTGTGCCCACGGATCTCAGCCTCATCCCTGACACCCCCCAAAGAAATTCTTGCAAAGGCACGCCCGGTGGCCGAAGCCACGGATCTTGCCAGAGAAGTCTTTCCGACCCCCGGAGGTCCCACCAGACAGAGAATCGGGCCCTTGATCTTTTTAACAAGGCTTTGAACGGCCAGGTATTCCAGGATCCGTTCCTTGGGTTTTTTGAGTCCGTAGTGATCCCGGTCCAGGATTTCTTCCGCCTTATTCAGATCAATCTTCACCCGCTTCTTGCGGTACCAGGGTAAAGAAACCAGCCAGTCGATATAATTTCGCACCACGGTGGCTTCAGAGGACATGGGAGACATCATTTTAAGCTTGTCCAGCTCCCGCCGGACCGCACCTGCCGCCTCTTTTGGCATCCGCTTTTGTTTGATGCGCTTCTCAAGATCGGCAAACTCCCCAGCCTCCCCGTCTTCGCCCATCTCCTTCTGGATGGCTCGCATCTGCTCGTTCAGGTAGTGCTTTTTCTGAAGTTTTTCCATCTGGGCCTTCACCCGCCCCTTGATCTTCTGGGACATGGAAAAGACTTCAGTCTCCTTTTGAATGGCCTTTAGCAGGACGAAGAACCGCTCCTCAATGTCGCCGCACTCTAAAAGCTGCTGCTTGTCCGCCACCTTGAGCGGCAGTTGAGAGGCAATGGTATCGGCATACCTGGAATGCTCTCCTTCCAGCGCATCCAGCCCCTTGAAAAAACTTTTGGATACCACACCAGACAGGTTGGCATAGTGCTGAAACGCCTCGGACACCGTACGGATGGCAGCCTCAGCCGCCGACTCCCGCATGGGCTTTTCCACCACCTCGACAAAGTCTACGGACTGCAGACCGCCCTCATCCACCATCTTGACGATGCGTCCCCGGGAGACACCTTCCACCAGCGCCTTTACCGTACCGTCCGGTAGCCGGAGCAACTGGGTAATCTTGGATGCGGTACCGGTTTGGAAAATATCCTGAATATTGGGTTTGAGCACCTCAGGATCTTTCTGGGTGGTGAGAAAAATACGCTTGTCCGCCGCCATGGCCTCTGACAGGGCTTTAATGGACTTTTCCCTGCCCACGAACACAGATGTGGTGACATAGGGGAAAAGCACCATGTCCCTGAGGGGAACCAGGGGAAGGGTCTTTTTCTCCGGCTCAGATCCGTCCGGATTGAAAAACTTGGAAATTTTGATCATTTATTACGGCACTTTCGCGGTTAGGCCCGGCCTGTGTTGGCCAGGCCTGTTTAGGCCTGCTTTTTAGGCTGTTCGTACAAAAGTATGGGATCCTCATTTTTCTGGACCACCTCTTCGCCGACAATGCACTCAACCACGTCTTTCTTGGAAGGAATTTCGTACATAATATCCAGCATGGTTTCTTCCATTATGGCGCGAAGGCCGCGGGCACCCGATTTTCTTGCCACCGCCTCTTTTGCCATGGCCTCCAATGCCTCGTCGGTGAACTGGAGATTGACCCCCTCAACCCGGAACAACTGCTGGTACTGTTTGACCAATGCATTCTTGGGCTCGGTCAGAATCTTGACCAGAGAGTCTTCGTTCAGTTCACCAATGGAAGTGATGATAGGCAGACGCCCTAAAAATTCCGGGATCAGCCCGAACTTGATCAGGTCCTCCGGTTTTACCTGCCCTAAAAGCTCGCCGATATTCACATCTTTCTTATCGGCAATCTTGGCACCGAACCCCATGGCCTTCTGGGTCATGCGGCGCTCAATCACCTTTTCAAGGCCTGTGAAGGTCCCCCCGCAGACAAACAGGATATTGGAGGTATCCACCTTGACATAATCCTGCTGGGGATGTTTTCTCCCGCCTTTGGGCGGGATACTGGCAACTGTTCCTTCAATGATTTTCAACAGGGCCTGCTGCACCCCTTCACCGGAGACATCCCGGGTAATGGAAGGATTATCTCCACGTTGGGAAATCTTATCGATCTCATCAATATAGATGATTCCCTTCTGGGCCTTTTCAATGTCATAGTCCGCGTTCTGAACCAAAGACAATACGATGTTTTCGACATCCTCTCCCACATAACCGGCTTCGGTGAGCGCCGTGGCATCGGCAATGGCAAAGGGGACGTCAAGAAATCTGGCAAGGGTCTGGGCAAGCAGGGTTTTTCCGCACCCGGTGGGGCCGATAATCAGGATGTTGCTCTTTTGAATCTCCACATCATCCTTGGCCTTCTCCAGGTGGGATGCCAGACGTTTATAATGGTTGTAGACAGCAACGGACAGGACCTTTTTGGCCCTGTCCTGCTCAATGACATAGGAATCCAGCTGCTCTTTGATCTGCTTGGGCACCATGAATTCCTTGAACCCTTCAGTTTCGGCAGCCTGTTCTTTTTCCTCATCTTCAATGATTTCACCGCAAAGCTTGATGCACTCATTGCAGATGTAGACACTTGGCCCGGCTATCAGCTTCTTGACTTCTTTTTGATTTTTTCCGCAAAAAGAGCAGAAGAACTGATCGTTGGTATCATCTTTTTTGGCCATAACTTACGACTCCTTTGAAGCCTCCTCGTCCTCTTGTTCCAACTCACTGCGGTCTGCGACCACCCGGTCTACAATACCGTATTCCAGGGCTTCGGCCCCGGACATGAAAAAGTCACGGTCCGTATCCTGGGCCACTTTTTCAATATCCTGACCGGTATGGTGGGACAGGATCTCGTTCAACCTGTCCTTCATTCTCAGGATCTCGTTGGCCTGGATTTTGATATCCGTTGCCTGACCCTGGGCACCGCCCAATGGCTGATGAATCATTATCCTGGAATTGGGCAGGGCAAACCGTTTGCCCTTGGCGCCGGCAGTCAGGAGCAGGGCTCCCATGCTGGCGGCCTGGCCGATGCAGACCGTTGCAACGTCCGGCTTAATGTACTGGATGGTATCGTAAATTGCCATACCAGCCGTCACAACCCCGCCAGGGGAATTGATATAAAAACTGATATCCTTTTCAGGATCTTCTGATTCCAGAAACAGAAGCTGGGCAACAATGAGGTTTGCAATTTCATTGTCAATGGCGGATCCTAAAAATATGATCCGATCCTTTAACAGCCGTGAATAAATATCGTAAGCACGTTCTCCTCTGTTGCTCTGTTCAACAACCATCGGAATAAGAGGCACGATTCAACTCCTTGTCATTATCTGTGGTATTTTCCGCGCCCGACGGAATCTTTGATTTGTCTTGCTGATTAGTCTTCGGCGGCGCCGTCAGCGGCTTCCTCTTCTGCTTCAGGAGCATCAGTCTTGGGCTCAACCTCGGTGACGTTGCCTTTTTCTATTATAAGGTCAATGGCCTTTTTTTCAAGCTGGGTATGCTTGAAATATTCAAGTTGACGGGGATCCATGTTGAAATAGTTTTTCACGGCATCCGTGGAAGCATTCATGGCCTGGGCCATTTCTTCAAAACTTGCATCCATTTCCTCTTCGGTCATGTCCAGTTTTTCCTGGTCGATCAGCTTGTCCAGAATCAGATGGCGGCGGGCCTGTTTTTCAGCCACATCGCGATATTTGACCTTCATCTCTTCTTTGTCAAGACCCACTTCTTCAAGGGTTTTGTTGTTCTGGGAGAAGGCCTGCTCTGTTTCGGCGATAATACCGTTCAGTTCCGCTTCAACCATGGCTTCGGGCAGCTCGAAATCCATCTTGCCCAGAAGTTCCTGAAAGATCTGCTCACTGAGTTCATGCTTGACCCGCTGGTCAATTCCCTTTTTCAGGTTGTCCCGGATGGAATCCTTTACCTCGTCAAGGGTTTCGAACTTGCCCAGGTCTTTCACCAGATCATCGTTGGCCTCAGGCAGTACCTCTTCCTGGATTTCCTTGAGGGTGACCTTGTAAAGCACGGTCTTGCCCTTGAGGTTTTCATCGTAGAAGTCATCTGCATAGGGCACTTCGATTTCAAGCTCCTGAACCGGGATGGTGCCGATCAATTTTTCAGAAAACTCTTTGGGAAGCGCGCCCTGGTTGATGCCCATCACATAGTTTTCAACTTTCGGGGTGGCATCAAAGGCTTCGCCGTTCAGAAATCCTTCATAGTCGATCAGAACAAAATCATCCTCTTTCACCGGACGCTCTTCGGTGACGGTTTCCTTCCTGGCCATGGTCTTCCGGATCATATGGATCTGGCTTTCGATCTCTTCTTCGGATACCTCATACTTGGTTTTTTCAAGTTCAAGACCCTCAAAGGCAATATCATCCAGTTCAGGCTTCACTTCTACGGTGACGTCAAAGACATAATCCGCATCAGGCTGAAGTTCGGGGGGATCCATCTGGGGGCTGCCAACAATATTGAGTTTATGCTCCTGAATGGCTTCCACAAACACGTCCTGGATCAGACGGGGTGCCACATCGGCATGAACATCAGCGGAAAAACGGTTTTCAAGGACTTTCCTGGGGACTTTGCCCTTTCTGAACCCTTTGATATCAGCGTTCTTCTTCAGCTCGTTGTAGGCCTTATTCAGTTCTTTTGCGACTTTTTCTTTGGGAATTTCAAAGGAGAGCACCTTTTTGACACTGCTCTGATCTTGGATTTTTACCTGCATGATTCTGTCCTGTTGTATTCAATTAAAATAGTGTCTTAAACAAACACTGCTTCAAAAAATTAAAAAAATATGCCATAACTATTCAATTGTATGGCATAAACACTTTACACAAAGTCTACTAAAATAACGCTTCTATATAAAGGTGTCAAGCAAATTGCCCAAAGATTTCATCCCGGTAATACTGGCTATTGCCCTACTTACCCTGGCATTCCCCGCCACCGGACACAGCGCCACGATCATCACCGGCCAGCCGCAGATCATTCTTGACCCCGGACATGACAGCCGGAATGCGGGCATGATATCTCCTGCAGGTCTTGAAGAACACAGGGTCACCCGGGAACTGGCCGTGTTGATTGCGGCAGAACTGGAAGAAACCGCCCAGGTGAGCTTCACGCGTACGGCTGATGATTCTCTTACCCTTTCGGAAAGAACCACCCTGGCCAATCAAATAGGGGCCAACCTCTTTGTCGCCCTTCACACCCATGCCCTTGTACCGGGTGAAAGCTATGTTTTTTTCCGAGCAACGCCGGGAACGACCACGGGGATTTCCCCGGAGACGAAGGCCGGCGCAAAGCAACTGGCTGAATTGACCGCTGCCCGGTTAAGGACAGGGACAGGCATGAAACCGCAAGTCCGGACAGCTCCGGTCGCAGGTCTTGAGGGACTGCTGATGCCCGGCATTCTTGTTGAGCCCTTTTCCCTCAATCAGGTACCGGAACAGCCCGGGAAACGATCGGAATTCTTAGCGCCGTTTGCCCGGGCAATTGCCGCCGCCGTTACGGCTTACTTTGAGCCCCCCACTGATCCGGGTTCTGCGGAATAATTTAGGACAAGACATTTCAACTTAAGCTTTATACGGCTACGATACAAACACCTTGATGTTCCATTTTTTTATAACCTCCCGGTCCGGCCGGTTTTATACCATAGCAGATAAATCAGCGGCCCAAAAGATCCCATAGATAGGGTGAGCAGCATCCACGGCCAGGGATTGCGCCCTGAAGATGTCGCATCCCCCCACATCCAGCCAAGAAACAGCCCAAGTGCAATGACCAGATCAAAAAAGACCTGAAATTCGCCGAAGTTTAGAAAATTATAGGCAAAAATATTCCACAACCCGTCTTGCATTAATGCCAGCGCGGTGATTATGGACAATGCGGCAAGTGTGGATATCAATACAATACGTTTCATTACACTCTCCTTTTATAATCTTTTTAAGCGGTTGCTATATGGTTACCTGCAAGGTAATTGAATCTATAACCTTTTGGTGGTATCCTACCACCGCAGTTAAATAAGTCGATTACCTGGGAGGTAAGATTCATGAATCAATTGATAAAAAATGAGAATACCAATGAATCTTTCGGTGATTTACTGCGTGCATTTCGGAAAAAGAACAGAATCAGCCAATTGGACCTGGCGCTGGATATTGATATTTCATCCAGGCATTTAAGTTTTGTGGAAACAGGAAAATCCAATCCCAGCCGGAATCTCGTCCTAAAAATAGCAGACAATCTGAAGCTGCCATTCAGGCAGCGGAATGCCTTATTACTTTCTGCCGGCTACGCCCCGGCCTTTGAAGAGCTACCATTTGACGGACAGCGAATGGGTAATGTCCGGGATGCGCTGCAACGCCTGCTGGACAACCACAATCCCTACCCGGCGTTTGTAGTCAACACGGGCTATAAAATATTGATGAAGAACAGGGCCTATGATCATTTTATAAAATTCTACGCCGGCGAAGCCGCCCTGGAAAAATATGACAATGCCATTCGCCTCCTTTTTGCAGAAGACGGCCTGCAGCCCCATGTAAAAAACTGGCCCGCCATCGCGCATTTTTTATTGATACGATTGGAAGAAGAGGCGGCCTCCACCCAGAATAAGGAATTAACCGAATTGTACCATGAACTTTCCCAAAGAAAAGAAGTCCAAATCCCCATTGATTTAGAGATGGACATGAATTTTCCTGTCATGAGGCTAACCCTGGAAAAAGAATCAACAAAGGCAAGTTTCTTTACAACCATCTCGACCCTGGGTACCCCCCTTGATCTGACCACTCAGGAAATCCGCATCGAATTACTTTTCCCTTCGGATGAGGTCACTAAAGCGCTATCCCCTCTTGAATAGCAGCAAACATGTGCAAGAGGCATCAACTTCTTTTACTGTCAAACCGGCCAATCATAGGTCATAAGACCCCGGAAACACACTACCAACCCCTCACTAATCTCTATTATTTCACTTGATCTTAATTCTTTTATTTGATAAAAGATTGGCTTCTTTGTTCGGGGCGTAGCGCAGTCTGGTAGCGCGCCTGCTTTGGGAGCAGGATGTCGGGGGTTCAAATCCCTCCGCCCCGACCACTTTTCAGCGATTGCGATCATAATTTGGGTAACTTATTTGGGTAACTTTGCCCAATTTTTTGTTTTTGGGTGCCCAACAAAAAAGAAGGGACAACCGAAGTCATCCCCTCTTTTTAAAAGCTGATACCCGGACCACCCGGGCGCCCTTATTTTAACACATCATTAAATTCCCTGTCTACTTTCCAAGGCCTTGCCTATCTGCTGAGCCAGTGCCCCCGTTTTGGCATGACTCCCCTTTGACGACCCGAAGAAGTATCCGTAAACCTGCTCCACCTTATTTGCCAGATGACCAATGAGGATGCCGATCAGACCTGCCGCCATCTCTCCTATGTTATGGAGACCATTGCCAAAAAAGATCGCATATAAAACCATACCGATGGCAACGACGAAGGCCACTGTCATGAGGTAGGCAAGCACAGCAGTTTCCCTGCTCCCCACGTCTCTTTCACGCTGTCTTGCAGAGTCCCTGTCTTTGGCCTCCAACTCAAAAACCTTCACACCCAGTTCCTCCATCTGGATCTGAAAGTCCTGGTCAGCCTTTTTCAATTCAATGGCTTCCGCTGCCGTCATATTATTCAGGGCTTGCTCAACCTGCTTGGCTGCATCCTGGGCACCAGAGTCAATCCCGAAGAACCCGCACAACGCCTTAACCCCAAGGCCAACAACAGACCCGGCCGGACCGCCAATGGCTGCACCTATGCCCGGGGCAACTTTGGCAACGTTTGATGCAATATCTTTCCAGTCCATCACATAACCTCCTCAATCATTCTGATCAGATTATTCGCCCGGTTTGGCACCTGCTGGTACCAGGCCGAATCTTTCATCTGCCTGATCATCTCCGGCCAGT
>CAJWHT010000196.1 GCA_913041495.1 uncultured Desulfobacteraceae bacterium
CAGGGGCACGGCCTGGGGATAGTCCACGTAAATGGCCTTTCGCTTCACCAGTCCCTCGTTGAAGGGGTCCTCGGGTTTGCCCGGGCATTTCTTGGTACATTCCCCGCAGGCAATACACTTGTCCATGTCCACGTAGCGGGGGGACTGTTTCAGGGTAACGGTAAAATCGCCCTGCTCGCCGTCAATGGCCTCAACGGACGTCAGGGTATGGAGTTCAATGTTCAGGTGCCGGCCGACCTCGACCAGTTTGGGTGAGATCACTCACATGGCACAGTCGTTGGTGGGAAAGGTCTTGTCCAGCTGGGCCATGACCCCGCCGATGGACGCCTTTTTTTCCACCAGGTGCACCTGGTATCCGGAATCCGCCAGGTCCAGGGCGGCCTGCATCCCGGCAATACCGGAACCCACCACCATCACTGACCCGTGAATCGTATTCGTAGTTCCCATGATTTACTCCTGATTATTCTCTATTGTCATCCGATCCTGTCAGCCGGTCCATGAGGAAGGTGGCAAGATCGATGATCTCAATGTCGTGATCCGTATTCTTTTTGGCACAGGTCAAATGGATCTGGCACTTGGGACAGGCCGTAACAATGGCCTGGGCACCGACAGCGTCCGCTTCCCGCAGCCGCTGGATCTGCATAAGCTTGGAACAGGAGGAACACTGCATCCAGCCGGTGGTGCCGCAGCAAATGGCGTTTTCCCGGTTGTGCTCCATCTCCGTCAACTCAACGCCATCCACCATGCCGATCAGTTCCCTGGGGGCTTCGTAGATACCGCTTCTACGGCCCAGGCGGCAGGGGTCCTGGAATGTGACCCGGACCCCGTTAGCATCTGCAAGCCGGGTATTTGCCTCGGCCATCTGCCGGGCCAGAAATTCGGTGATGTGCACCACCTCAAATTCCAGGGGTCCGAAACGGTCCGCATAGACTTCCCTGAACATGGCGTACCCCTCGGGACAACCGAAAATAACGGTCTTGGCACCGGATTCGCGGATGGCGTCAAGATTCTGCTTCGCTAAAACTTCTACGGTTTCGTCATCCCCGTTCCAGTGGGCGTCGTGGCCGCAGCAGCATTCCTGCGCCGAGACCACCGGGGTAATTCCCAGGGCGTTGAGAAGTCGCAGGTTGTTCTTTGCGGTGTCGATCATATTCAGATCCAGGTACTGGAATGCCACATCGTACTGGGCAATACAGCCGGAAAAATAAAAGTAGTCGCCGCTTGACGCCGTTTTACAGGTCTCCGCCGCCCAGCTCGTCCGCTTGGCCCCTGCCGTGAAATTATCATTTCGGATCTGTGCCGTCTGTATACGGGTCATGGTCTGGAACATGCCGTGGTGGGCCGGTTTGGCGGTATTGCCTTTCAACTTCGCCTGATGGCGGAATTCCCTGATAAAAGCGGGGAAGTCGATTTCCACGGGGCAACGGTCCGAACACCTTGAACAGGACAGGCAGGCCCAAAGATCCTGGGAGTCCAGGATTTCTCCTTGGGGATCGGCCATGGCCCGTTTAATCATCTGCCTGGGGGAGAACCCGGGCAGTTCCATGGCCACCGGGCAGGACCCGGTGCAGACCCCGCACTCCATACAATAGTCAATCTGCTGTTGTGAAAGCTGCATATGCGTTAATCCGTTTGGGTTTAAAATACAAAACCGCTCCGGTCATTCTCTTTTATGAACAACCAGCCTTCATATTTATGTCACAGCACGTATTTACCGGTAGACGCTAAATAAATGCCGGTTAGGTATAACCTTCTTGATTTTTTTACAATTGTGGACGACCCAAGCGTTCAGCTAACTAAAAAAATCCGTCATTTTTTCTCTGGTATTTCCAAGAAAAGATTTCACCTTAAAGTGATTTTTTTGATTCGTCAAGAGGAGATTTTGATTTTTTATCAGCGGGTTATCCCACTATTTTAGTGGGATTTGCGCCCCAAATCCCACACCGTGGTATCGCAAAAAAAAGCGCCGGGCTGCGAATTCGCAACCCGGTATATGAATTTGGTTAGTTCGCCGGATATGATTAAGGAACACTGAAGAATATATGCATATCAATAAGTTAAATTGATGCACCGCAGCCTTTTTTCACCCCCTGCACCCGGATCATTTACAATAGATCATTTATTTTACCGGAATATAAATATAGAGTTCCGAACTGTCGGAACCTGCCGGATCAAAACGCTCATTGTAAAACTCAAAATCAAAATTTTCAGAAAGAATATCCATTCCCTGATTTCTGGCCCACTCCCCATAGATATATCCATAGGTGGTTTTCAGATTATCCAACGATCCCCGGTGGGTAAACACGGCATATTTTCCGTCCGGCACCTCCCGGGCCACCATGCCCTCGGGGATATCTTCACAGCTTAAGACTTCCCTGCCGGCCACATATTCAAAGGCGGTATTGCCGTTGGAGGGAGCGGCACCCTCCTGGGGTACGTTGCACAGCCCGTAAAAATGGGCGGGATTTCCGGGGTTGCCGATCTCATGCGCCCGGTCCATAAATTCATCCCAAAGCTCAGGAATTTCATTGTTTTCATTGGTGCCGAAATACCCTATCCCCACAACTTTGAAGCCCTTTTTTTCCATGATCTCCGGTGTCATCATCCTTCCTTCCTCCCTAAACGGGTTCATTGTAAATCGATTCTTATATCTGGACGGATAATGGTGTTTCTGCTTCCGGAACCTGCCCGGGGGCAGGCCGAACATCTTTTTAAAGGCCCGGGTAAAGGCCTCCTGGGATTCAAATCCGGCATCCAAAGCAATATCGATGATCCCGGCATCCTCCTCTATCAGAGCCCTTGCAGCCAGGGTCAGCCTGCGCTTTCTGATATAGGTCTTCAAGGGTTCCCCCGTGGCAGCCAGAAAAATCCGGTGGAAGTGGAACAGGGAATATCCTGCCTCCGCGGCCACCTCACCCGCACGGATATTCCGGTGAAGGTTGGCTTCGATGTATGCGGTCGCCCAGTTGATATTATCCAGGTATCCCATGGCCCTCCCCAAAAAAACAGTTATTCACTCCGTCCTGTCTTAGACCTTACAATTACCCCGGGATGATGTCTTGACCGTTCCTGCCTTTTTTCCCCTTGCCGTCTCCGCCAGAAGACGGTCGTATTCCCCGATCATCGCCTCCCATGAAAACCGGGCGGCATTCTGGGCCAGCGCACGTCGGGCCGGTACAAGACCGTCCGCTGTGGTCAGGGCAGTTGTCAGCTTTTCCAGCAGCATCTTTTCACTGCTGTAGATCACATCCCGCCGAAACCGTTCCGGTACCAGTTCCGGATAGGAGAGCCGGTCCGGCAGCAGGGGAAAACACCCGTACGCCGTAGCCTCCATCACGGCAATGCCGAAATTCTCCTGAATGGCCGTACTGACCACCACCCGGCCTTTGGACAGCCATTCCCTGTATACCTCACCAGATGCCTGGTACCCCGCCACAAGAATCTCATCCCGGAAGGTGTCTTTGGCCCGTTCAAACACCTGCGGCACCTTGTCATACTGCTCCCCCAGCAAGGCCAGATAAAAGCCGACGCCTTTTTCCTTCAGCCGTCCCAGCACCCGGAAAAAAAGGTCCGGATTCTTGTCATACTCCCAGCGGTGGTTCCAGACGATCAACGGTCTGTCCAGGCCACTGCCACTGATTCCGGGTGTCCTTCCTTTCGGCAGCCGGATCCCCGGATAAATCACGCAGGTCTTCGCCTCAATATCGTCCAGCAGCCAACCCGGCCTTGTATCCGGCATCTTGCGCAAAAGCTTTCGGGCGGCGTTGAAGAAATCATCCCTGTGGAAACAGGAGTTGAACACCACGGCATCTGCCGCTGCTGCAGAAACGATATTGGTAAATCCCAGATGAAAGTCCCGTTTTTCATTGGGAGCCAGGGGATAGGACAGTTGATTTTCGTGGAAGTAAAACACCACCGGGGGACAATCCGGTCCGGCAAGTCCCTTGAAATCAGTCAGATCCATGAGATCCGTGGCAAAAATCACGTCATATGACGACAGATCCTGCGCTTGCTTCACAAACTGCAGGGCCGCCCCGCGCATCCGCCACTTCCAGAACCGCGGGGGCAGACTGACAACCGTGACCTCATGTTCCGAATACCCGCAAAATCCCTGAGCAAAATCCTTGTGGGAACCGCCGTAAAACGATTCGAGAAAAAGTACCTTCACCTGATCCGTTTCCTTACCCTATTATTGAAAGTCTGCTACCGGCGATTCTCTATCCTGTTTTGAAGTTCAGGTCAAACGCCGTCTAAAACACCGCCTTTTGGGGTCTATCTGATTTCGGATTTCCAGACCCTTCCTCCCACAAAAGGAGTCATCTACCCGGCAGCCGGCCCCGCGGGACCCTCCATTAAAGCCCCGCCGCCCGTCCATGGGCGGCGAAGCAGCGGAAATTTCCGGTTCTTACAGTCCATGACGCCCCGAAAATTTACGCCATTCCGGGCCTCCACGGCACCAGCTGCCTGGCCCTCCTGGTCTAATGGATGGCGCAGGACATTTCTTCACCCCCCCTCCCAAAACAGCGGATGATAAGAAACGCCCATGTTTCGAACCTAAAGAAACATAATAATACCATAGGCAAATTCTTGCCTTTTCCCGAAAATCATGTTTATGTCCAATAAACTTGACTATCAATTTTATGCCCGGTCTGTCTTCGTTTTGTCGGATAATAACGATATATAGAATCACACATTATGTTTAGCTATGGTTCAAATTATGAACAGCGCAACTCTAAAAATTCAAAGAGCAGAAAAACACCTTGCTGAGTTGAAATCTTTGTTTCAATCTACAAAGCCTTTTCAATATATGCTTGAAACAAATTTTAAAACCGGTGAAAAGTCGATTTTTGCCAAAAAAAATGAGCAGATTGTGAATGAAGCTACTATTATCATCGGTGATATCATTCATAATCTGAGAGCGTCTTTAGATCACGTGTATTGGGATTGTACAAATGCACATGCAAGATCTGAAGGTGAAAGAAAAAACATTCAATTTCCAATAACTAAAAATGAAAAAGCACTTAAAGAGTCAATTTTACCTGGTTTACCCAAAAGAGTTTCTGAATCATTTGCTAATGCCTTAGATTCACTAAAACCCTACCGAGAAAATGGAAATAAATTTTTATGTGCGATTCACGATCTTGATGTAATTGATAAACATAAACTTCTTATTCCAACAGGTAACTACACTCAAATTTCAAGCACCATGATCCAAAGCCAAGTGCCAGATTTCCCGACGGGTTTAATGAGTGTAGGTTTTGGTAACTGCTATAGAGATGTAACATGGCATTCTAAACCCATGTCATGGGCACAACGTCGCAAAGCCAAAATTCCACGGACAAATATCATCGAACAAGAACTCGATGTTCCGGTTCAAATTGTATTAGATAGCCTATCTCACAGTAGACCCGCTGATGATGCACTTAGTGATCTTGTAAGTGTCGCATATGATGCAAAAAAAGTACTGTATGAAAGTATTGAAAATACCCCCTAACAAACACGCTGCAAGGGGCACCAAAAAGCTGCGTTGGTTCCTCGCTCCATATTTTAGACGCTCCTGAGCATAGCGTTTTGCATTAGTGAGATAAAATGTCAAAATCTACAAAAAAACGAAAAAAAAATAAACGCCGGAAAAAACCTCAGCATGTATACAAAGGACCTGGAAAAAGTCGTTCAAAAGAAACTTTTTTCTCCTATGTCTGGAAAACATTTGCCGTGTTTGCAGTTGTTTTAGGCGTTGTGGTTACATTGTATCCAAAAGTATCTGTTGAACCAGACAGTTATTTGGACCCAAAAAATCCATTAAAAACATTATTTAGAATTACTAATGAAGGTTTTCTTCCTTTGTATGATGTTAGAATTTTAAGCGCAATACATGAAGTTAAGAGCAAGAGAGAAAAAAGGATCATCGGTGTCACAGATTACAAATCCCGGCTATTCAACCCTATTCATGTTGCTGATAAAATATCATCTGGTGAATCTGACACCGCTTATTGTGCACTTGGAGGATTAAAACTCCCTTTTGGTGTGGATTACATAGACATGGCGATAATTGTTGATTTTGCGCCATCATTTTTAAACTTTTGGAGAATGGAACGAGTTTTTCCATTTACTACTCAGAAAAATGTTTCGGGTGATGTGATTTTAATTCATCGTCCAGTGAATAAATAAATCGCACGAAATAGCTGATTGATGCGACGCAAAAAGTCGTGCGGCTGGTTGGAGGCGTTACAAAAATCACGTTAATAGAATATTATATCTTCCATCTGAGAGTTTATTTTCAAACCGATTTTGACAGTATCAACCCATTTTCTCATTCTATCCGTATTAAATTGGGAGGTGGTTATACAATATTTGAATTATGAATTAGAATTGGAAAAAGATTAAAAATTCCATTAGAAAAAATACGGCGATTTACGCCATATTTCCAGAAAGAACCGATACAGACAATGGGTCGTTTACTGAAGTCTGCGAACAATGGTGAATTGCTCCCCCCAACTATGGTTTGATGCATTGCTCAAAGAACGGAACTGGCTTGTCCACACTATCTGAAAAAATGATTATCGCCCCGAAACATACGATTTGATTGCTCATGTCTTAAATGGAAAGGCAAAAGACCAAACATATAATTTGTATAGTGCCAAATTTAAAAGGAGGTGTTATGGCAATTTTCACTTGTGTTATTTTGGGTCCAAGGGGAGGCGTAAACTGGGACTCCACAAGAGATATGATGCGATATAATTGGGGATGGACAGTCTTTTTTATGAATAGGGAGTATCAAGTTGAAAGGACATCTTATATTGCTGCTGATAATCTGAGAGGCGCACGAGATGAGGCCTTTATAAAGTATGGTTCCCAGTGGTCTTGGGACTCATTTAGATGCCCTGGAGATTGTGAAAGAATTTTGCCAATCGATATATCGGATATGGATCACATCATCCCGAGGGTAAGAATGAGGGTACATTTCACAAACCGCAATGATTATAGGCTCAATAGAAATCCGGTGGGAAATAATAGGTGGGGAATTGGTAAAAACGGTTTATTATATGCCTTAAATAAATCGGAAGTTTTTAACCTTAACGCCCTACCGAACGGATATATTAACTACTATGGACAGCCTGTAGCTGAGGTTGAGTATCGAACGAGAAGTAACGGCACTGAAATCCAAATTCGTCCACCCGGTATGCAAAGGTTCAGCAATTTTTTTAGTACCAATATCATTTTAGAAAACGATATCACAAACATACAGCCCATGTGTCCTCGTTGTAATAGGAGTAAAGGGGGGACTTAGAACGGTCATCAATGTTATACACCACCCTATGTATGGTTAAAACGGTTGTCATGTGAATAGACTGGTATTCTCCTCAAAGGGTAATCAACCATGGGGCAAACCAGGAGGGTTCAGGCAGGGAAGGGGGAAGGGGTGGAGTGGCGTTGAGCGGGGCTGATGTCAGGACAGGCGAGCAGGCGCGCTCACGCTTCTCAGCCGGTCAGGACGACCGGCTGGGATTTAGCGGAACCCCTTTCCCCTTCCCTGCCTACTGACAGCCCGCACACCCTTATTCCCTATCCCTTACCTTCCCGGGAATTTCGACAACCGGTTAACTTTGGATTTAACACAGCAACAGCAACTGGAGCATCAATGAGGCATATAGAAATCAGGAAAGCAACGGCAGAGGATGCGGCTTTGATCTTAAAGTTTGTGACTGAACTTGCCACCTATGAAAAAGCTGCAAACCAAGTGGTTGCAACCACATCGGACATCAGGGCATCACTTTTTGGTGCGTCTTCCACAACCCATGCCCTCATTTGCCAGGCAGATGCTGAGCCTATTGGTTATGCGGTTTATTTTTACAACTATTCAACCTGGTTGGGAAAAAGCGGGTTATATCTGGAAGATTTGTACATCTCGCCGGAACATCGGGGGGCCGGTGCCGGAAAGGCCATGCTGAAACACCTGGCTAAGATCGCTGTTGAAAAAGGCTGCGGCCGGTTTGAATGGAGTGTCCTGGACTGGAATACGCCGGCCATATCATTCTACCAATCCATTGGGGCCAAGCCGCAAGATGAATGGGTGGGATATCGGCTGGCCGGTGAGGCGCTTGTTGAGTTTGCCGGTTCGTAGATGAAGACATCTTATTTTTCATGCAAAGGTGAAAGCAATGATTGTATTCGATGTTGACGGTACCCTGATTGATGGTGAACAAACCGATTGGAAATGCTTTGATGAGGCATTCAAGGAAGCTGCCGGCTTTTCCTTGACGTCCAGCTTTTTTGAGTCGCTCAAAGAGGTGACGGCCAAGTCAATCGTTCATCAGGCGCTGGACGGGGCGACAGAGAAAGAAAAATTGGCTATTGAGGCCAAAACACGCCAAGGTGTTGTTGACCGAATCAGGCAGGCCATTGAAAATGATCCGGATGCGTTCCCTGCCAGAGAAGGAGCGGCCTCGGTACTGCAGGATCTTCAGCAGCATGGCATACCGGTGGCAATCGCCACAGGGGATTGGCGGGATAGTATCCTGGTAAAACTCAAAGCATCCGGTATCCCCTTTGATAATATTCCCATGGTGACTTCGTCTGATTTTTACAACAGGTCTGAGATCATAAAAGCGGCTGTGGAAAAAGCGGGTGGACATCTTTCGGGCAGTATCTATGTCGGTGATGGTCACTGGGATTTGAGAGCGACCCGGAAACTGGGCATTGCATTTATCGGAACCGGATCAAAATTAGACAAACTCAGGGAAGAAGGGGCAACATATCTATTGGACCGCCTCAGTGTAAGTGCATTCCGGAAGTTAATGGAAGATATCAAGATGCCGAACCGGTAATATGCTCAGACCCCATTGCGGGAACTTGACTTACACCCGATCCTGTGGAAAGTTAAAGGGACCGCGGAATCACAACCACAAACAGCAAAACTTGCAGCGGGGGGCTTTCCAAGTGATCGTCAAAAAAATCTGTATGCTCGGCGGATGGGGTGTGGGAAAAACCAGTCTGGTCAGCAATTATGTCCACAGCATTTTCAGTGAAAAATACCAGATCACCCTTGGGGTGAAAATCGATAAGAAGACTGTCTCCGTTAACGGCCAGGATGTGAAGCTGATGCTCTGGGATATTGCAGGGGAAGAAGAAAAATTTTCCATCCCCCCCACCTATCTTAAGGGGTCCGAAGGCTATCTGCTCGTCATTGACGGGACAAGGGCCGGCAGCTATGAACAGGCCCTGGATATCCACGAACGGGTGGTGGAAACCGTAGGAGAGATTCCCTTTGTGGCCGTGGTCAATAAAAGCGATCTGACCCAGGAGTGGGAACTTGGCCAGCACATTATGGACGAAATGGCGGCCAAAGGCTGGCAGGTTATTAAAAGCTCCGCCAAACTGGGAACCGGGGTGGAGGAATCCTTCACCGGCCTTGTGGAACAGATGATTTCCTGAATGGCGATATAGGAAGGGCCTTTCTCAATAATAGTCAGACAACACGTCCTGCCGCAGATACCTATCCCTGCCGTATACTTGGACTTACAGGTCAATCACCGTGCCGGCGCGGGCAAATTCTATTTTCTCGCGCCGCCCTTTTGAGCCCCTGGCCAGGGCATCGTCCATCCAGTTGCGCTCCGACCATTCCCGGTTGGGGTCGTGGTGGCCGATATAGGTATGCTTGATCCGGCACTTCAGTGCCATGGCCTCCACGTCTTCGATGCAGGAATGCCCCCAGTCGATCCGGGGAACGGGACCGGAGGTGCCGATTCCGGTGAGGCCGTCGTATTCACTGCGCAGATACTGGCCGTCCCTGTACATGGCATCGGCCTCCATGGCGCACTTCACCAGGCGGGCTTCGGCCGCTTCGCTCTTTTTCTGCTCCGGTGCTTCCGGATCATCCCCGTGGCGCAGTTCGTGGTCGGTGCAGTAGATGAATACCTTGCCGCCGTGCTCGATCCTGTAGGCCAGGCACAGCGCGGGATGATAGACAAAAAATGCGGTGATTTTCGTATCGCCGATCTCAATGGGCCGGGTTACGTCGTGCAGATCCCAGTGAACGCTTTCATGGCGGGCCGATACAACAGGATCGGACATATCCCTGATTTCGACCCCTTTGAACTTGCCCGGCATGTTGGAAAAGTTGATGGGGGTCTGCAATCCTAAGACATCTTCGGGCACATGGCGGGAAAAGATGCCCAGATAGGAGTTCAGGGAGTACAGGTACTGGTAGTTGCCGTGGATGATCAGGGTATTTCTGGGATCAAAGCAGACCGCGGCCTGGTCAAAGCCTTCGGTATGGTCGAAATGGGAGTGGCTGCCGAAAATATGGAGTTCCCGTTTCTTTTTATCCTCCCATTTGGCCTGGAGGTCCTTGGCGCAGTTGCGGAATCCGGAGCCGCAGTCCAGGACGATATCGTAA
>CAJWHT010000197.1 GCA_913041495.1 uncultured Desulfobacteraceae bacterium
CAGATGATGTGGTGGGCAATGAGCAGCAGGAGGTGGTCATCTTCTGCTAAGCGGTACAGTTTGATCCGTATGGGGGAGTCCGCGGCCAGGTCGAAGGTCCGGCTGATCTCAGCCTTGGCCTCCTGGTAAAATGCGGCTTCCCTGCCGCCGTCCGGCAGGTGGTCAAGACCCGTTACCGGTATGGGAATGCTTACTTCTTTTGCGATGCGCTGGACCGGGGTGCCGGAAATCACCGGGAAGGTGGTACGCAGGGCTTCATGCCTTTGGATGACGGCGTTAAAGGCTTTTTGAAGGGCCGGGATATCAAGGGTGCCTTTCAGCCGCACCGCAGACGGCAGGTTGTTGGGATAGGGGGTGGCCAACTGGCTTAAAAACCACATGCGTTCCTGGACATGGGACAGGGGCGGCTCGGATGTGGTGTCTTTTCTGGGGGGGATCTTCTGGTCTTCCGTTTCCTCTTTGCCGTCCATAATCAGGCGGAGCAATTTCTTTTTTTTGTCGGAAAGGTCTGACACGCGGGGTATATCCATGGAAATCTCTCATTTTTTGTCACTGCCCCGGGATATATATCCCGGGGCAGTGCCGTACGTCAATTGAGTGAAAAAGAGGTAAGCCTTTGGTGATATCAGATGAGATCACGCATCCAGGTCTCGGGAATAAACCATTTTTCAGCTTTCAGCCAATCATAGGCGTCTTTGAGCTGGCGGGTGGATTCGGTATTGCCTGCCGCTTTATAGATCTCACCGGTGAGGTATTGGAAGAAAATGGGGTTGTTCCTAAGGGCCATATTGGCAATACCCATGGAGATGGGAAGGACTTCTGGGGAAAGGCGGTGGTATCCCTTGGACTGGTAATAGGTGTCAATTTTTCCGTCGCCCAGAACGATGTCATAGTCGCGGTTGAGCAATTCGGCGGCCTGGTAGTTGACGGCCTCTATGGACGGTTCGAACTGCATCCGGTTCATGGGCATGACCCACTGGCGGATGGCCGGGTTCCAGATGCCCATCATCCATTGCAGCATGCCCCATTCTTCCGTGCCCACGTCCATGTATGGATAGGTGTTGCCCACTCCCAGGGAAAAGACCGAGATATGGTTGAGCACGGAGCTTTTGCCGAAGGTTTCTTGGTTGTAATCCTGGTTGAAAAGCGCATAGGCCATCTTGTACCAGTCCTGGTTGGCCCGGGCCGGAATCTTGTCCTGGGTTTCTGCCTTGAAGATTTCCCTGATAACCTTGGTCACGGCGCACATGGTGGGGTTGGGGGCGAAGATGCCGCCGTCATTACCGCCGGACCAGATGGCCCGCAGGAAGGTCGGCGTGGTGGAGGCAAAGGCCACATCCCTGACCAGGAGATTGCAGTCCGGGTCGTTGGCATCGTAGTTTTCAAAGAGTTTGGGTTTCCATTTGCGGTGTTTACCGTCGGCGTCGGAACCGGCCCAGTTGAACATGGTGATCAACACGTGCTGTTTGAGATCCCCCAGGGTCAGGTCTCCGAAATATTTTTTAAGCACGGACATGTATTCTTCGGTGCCCAGATAGGGGCGAAGCCCCATGTTGCTCATGAACAGATTCAGGGGGTTCTTGTTGGCAAAGATGTCCTGTTCGGCGTAAAAGCGTTCCATTTCCCCGCTTTCAATGGCCTCTCTGGGGTCTTCGTACTTGGCCAGAAGCAGGGCGTTCAATCCGCCTGCCGAGGTGCCGGCAAACAGGTCAACGCATCCGTCCTTGAGGAAACTTGGATTGGAAGTGCACAGTTGTTTCAACAGCAGGACAGTATACAACCCGTAAATGCCGCCCCCGTCCATTGTCATGATTCTGAAAAGATGGTTGTGGTCCTTGGTGCCGCTGGCTTTAGTCATAGGTGACCCTCCTGTATGGGCAAGCCGGATCAGCATGCCCGTATGGAAATAAATAATAGGTGAAAATACTTAGAATTTAAATGATTGAAAACCCCATTACGGTTAAATCGTCCTGTACGACCCTGTTACCGCGATAGGACTGGAATGCGGACAACAGATGTGCCTTTCTTTCTGCCATGGGCATGGTTTGGGATGTTTGCAGAAGCCTCATGAACCGCTGCATACCGAACCGGAGCCCCTTGTCGCCGCCAAGCTGGTCCCAGAAGCCGTCCGTGGCCAGGTAAAACTGAAAATTACCCGAGACGGGCAGGCGGTGGTTGGTGTAAACGTAGTCCGGATCGGATGACTGGTACCCGATACTCTGCCGGTCTCCGCGGATACGGTGGATCTTGCCCCCTTCCGAGTAAATCAGGGGCAGGCCTGCCCCGGCAAAAGTCAGGGTCCGTTGCTCCAGGTCTATAAAACAGACTGAGGCATCCAGCCCGTCATCGGCAATGGTCTGGTCCCGGTCCCGGCCAAGGGAAGATTGTACCTCCCGGTTGAGTTGTGCCAGCAGTTTTGCCGGATTCCCCCGGGATGCAGACCGGACAAGCCGTTTTAAAAGAGAGGATGCTATCATGCTCACAAAGGCTCCCGGAACCCCGTGGCCCGTACAATCCATGGCCGCCACCAATACCCCGTTTTCCACATGCTCAATGTTGTAAATATCTCCGCCCACGACATCCCTGGGTTGCCAGAGCACAAAATGTTCGTTGAAAAACAAGGAGAATTCTTCGGGATTGGGCAGCAGGGAGGTTTGAATCCGCCTGGCGTAGGAGATGCTGTCCGCCACCTTCCGGTTGGTGATCTCTACTTTTTCAAGGGCTTGATGAAGGGCTTCGGTCCGTTCGGAAACCCGTTCCTCAAGGGTCTGGTTGTATCGTTCAAGGTCCTGGTAAAGTCTTGCGTTTTCCAGGGAAACCGCTGTTTGGGCCGCCAGGATCTTTAAAAGCTCCAGCCGGTCCGGGGTAAAGGCACCGGCAGTGAGGTTGTTTTCCAGGTAGAAGATACCGCTGAGTGTGCCTTTGCTCAAAATCGGGGCACAGAGGACGGACTTCGGGCGGAATGCCTCAATGTAGGGGTCTTCAGTAAACCGGCCCTGTTCGGCAGCGTTGTCCAGAACGATATTTTCCTTGGTTCTGACCACGTAAGAGATCAGGGACAGGGGAAGGTTATCCTCATCTTTTTCCGGTAAAAAGGAATACTCGCTGGACTCCCGGATATCGTCGGCTGCGGCAACGGTTAATTCCCCGTTTTCGTTTAAAAGGATGATTCCCTTTTCGGCACCGGCGTTTTCCACCAGGGTCCGGATCATTTTTTCCAGAAGGGTGTCAAAGACAATTTCCTGGGAAATGGCCCGGGATGCCTTCAGGACACTGTTCAGATCCAGGGTCATGTGGGCATGGCCGCGGGTGATGGTTGACATGGTTGACATGTCCGTGAGGGTGGTGCGTTCCCGGGTCATGGATACGGGTTTGGACAGAAGGGCCGGATACTTGGTTTCCAGATCATCCGCCTTTGCAACGGCCCCCCATTGACGGTACTTGTACCAGGCTTCCGTCATATAGAGTCCGGCAAATTTTTCTTTTCCCTGGGCCAGCCAGAAGTTGGCGGCGCATTCGTTGGCAATGGCTGCATTGTTCATATAGCCGTAGTTTTCTGCGGACTCAATGGCCTGGTCGTACCGTTCCGATGCCAGCGTGGTATCTTTGAGTACCCGGGCTTTTTCGGCTTCAATCAGCAGGACTTTATGGGTGTGGTTGGCCTCACAGGCAGTGATCCACATCTTCATTTTTTCCAGGAACGCATCCACCTGGGCAAGGTAGGCTTCCTGGTCCGTGCGGTCGGCATCGGGATAACATTTGAGCAGGTTCAAGCAGGTGTAAAAGTAAATCTGAGGAATGACCACCTGGCCGGGACGTGTGGCCGCGATTCCTTCTGCCTGCTGCCACAGTGACAGTGCCTCTTTGTGGTGTCCGTATAGATACAGGGTTTCAAGTTTTGCGCAATACCACCAGCACATGGTCAGGGGGTTATCCGAATGGGTCGCTTTATGGGATTCTTCGTCAAACTGTTCCCAGTTCAATGATGTGAGAGCATCCGTTTTTCCCCTGAAGTTGAGCAACTGGCCCACGAGGGGATCTGAATAGATCACATTGGAGGGGCTTATTTTCCTGATGATCCGGTCGTATTTCAAGGTGTCTTCCAGAAGCTCCTCCAAGGGTCGGCTTCCGGAAACAAATTGATGCAGAACCATGAATATCAGGGCATACGCTGCGTAACAGAATTCACCGGATTGAATCCCGAATTCATAGGCTTTGTTGTATTCTGTAATTCGGTTGGCGACCGGTTGTTTCCAGTGGTTGATCAGGTTGTAGAAAATACAATAGACCTGGCACCGGATGACAAGGTTGTCATAGCGGCCGCTCAGTTTCAGGGCAATGCTTCCTGACTGGTAGCCCAGGTCATAATCACCTAAGAAGGCGGATACCAAAAGGCCGTAGTTGGCATAGGACATGGCTGCCAGTTCCGAGTTGCCGTACTCCAGGGAAAGGGTTGTCATTTTAGCGCATACCCATGCCATGAGATTGGGTTTGTCGCCAAAATTATACACTGTGATCCACATGGCCGATAAGATATTCATCATGGCCTTGGCGGTCTCATCCGTCATTTCCTTTGCATCCACCAGGTCTTCAAAACTGCGGTCCCCTAAAAGTTCGGGCACCCGAGACAGTTCCGCGCCCAGGAATCCTTCCAGCTTAGCGTCGTTGCTGGACGGAATGTCGAGATCCAGGAGGGAAAGGCCTGATAATTGGGTATCCAGGGCGTCCTGAAGCCGGCCCTGGAGATGATATTGGACCATCTGGACGCTGAGGACACGGACCTTGTCCATGGTGGATGCTGCGTTTTGTGACAGGGGCCCATAGAGGGCTTCGGCATCCTGAAACTCGCCGGACAGGTAAAGGACTTCGGCCAGGGAAAGCCGGGCGTCAAACATGAGCGGGTAGTGGGCCTCCCATCCGTCGTCGCCTAAAAGCTGCGCCACGTATGAGAAATGTTCGGCCGCCATGGTATAGGCCGTGCCTTTCTGGGCGCGGGTGCCTGCCTCGAAGTTGAGTTCGGCCAGCTTAAACCGGTCTTCCGGGGCCTGGATGAGATCAATCCCCTTGTTCAATTGTCCTGTGATGTCAAAGATCCGTTGCGCCTGGTTTTCCGGCGGGGTATTTTCCAGCATCAGCCAGCCGATCTTCAGATGGAGGGGCTGCTTGTCCTTGTCGTCAATGAGGCTGTAGGCGGCCTGGTGAATACGGTCATGCCTGAACCTGGCGCTACCCAGATCTATTTTTTCAAAAGCCTCCCGATCATTGATGGACAGTTCGCGGATGCGGTCAAAGTCCGAGGAGGAAACCAGGAGGCCTGCCTGAACGGCTTTCCACAGGGCCTGAATGGTATCTGCCTTGGACCGGGTGGATGTCTGGGTCAAGGTTGCCAGGTCCACCTCATTGCCGATGCAGGCGGCCAGTTTCAGCACACCCTGGGTATCTTCCGGCAGGTCCATGATCTGGCCTGCCAGCAGGTCAACCACATTGTCTGTGATATGTTCATCCTCGATACGGTGGATATCCCACTGCCAGTCGCCGCTGCTGTCTGTTGTGAGCAGGTTTTTCCGGAACAGGGTTTTCAAAAATTCATTGATGAAAAACGGATTGCCCCCGGTTTTTTCGGTGACGACCACGGCAAGAGGCGTACAGGTGTCCGCCTCGTGGAAAACCGATTCGCAGACCATCCGGTTGATGTCGGCCTGGGCCAGGGGGGCCAAGGTCAGCCGGTTGACCGGTCGCAGTTTTTCTATCTCATCTAAGGAGACGGACAGGGGATGGCTTTCATCCACCTCATGGTCACGGAATGCCCCAATCAGCATGAAATGCCGACTGTCCGGGTCGGTGATCAGGGTTTTGATCAGATCCAGGGAGGCCGGATCCACCCATTGAAGATCGTCCAGAAACAGCACCAGGGGATGTGACCGGTCCGCAAACACGGAAATGAAATTTCTAAACACCATGTTAAACCGGTTTTGGGATTCTGTGGGACCCAGCTCCGGTACCGGGGCCTGAGGGCCTATGATCAGTTCCAGCTCCGGAATAACGTCCACGAGGATTTGACCGTTATTACCGATTTTATCAAGTATTTTTTCTTTCCACCCTGCGATCTCGGTATCGGACTGGGTGAGGCATTGTTTGATCAGGTTGCGCAGGGCATTGATGATGGCGCTGAAGGGTACGGACCGTTGGTACTGGTCAAATTTACCAGTGCAAAAATAGGCGCGCCTCCGGGTGATGGGACCCCTGATTTCATTGACCAGCGCGGATTTTCCAATACCGGAATATCCCGTGATCAAAAGCATCTGGCTCTCACCGTCGGCAGCGGTTTCAAAACTGCGGATCAGGGTTTGGACTTCATTTTCCCTGCCGTAGAGTTTCTGTGGAATTCTAAGCTCGTAAAACTTGTCCTGCCGGCCGATGGTAAAGTCGGGGATCTGCCGGGATTCGGACCATGCATCCCGGCATTGTTCCAGGTCGGCCTTAAGGCCATGGGCACTTTGATACCTGTCTTCCGGGGTTTTGGCCATCAATTTGAGCACAATATCAGACAGGATGTCAGGGATGCCGGGGTTCAGCCGTGAAGGCAGGATGGGGGGGCGGGCAATATGGCAGTGAACCATTTCCAAGGGGGTCTCCTCTTCAAAGGGCACCCGGCCTGTGAGTAGTTCGTAAAGGGTGACCCCCAGTGAATACAGGTCGGTTCTGAAATCCATACCGCGGTTCATCCGGCCGGTCTGTTCGGGTGACATGTACGCCAGGGTGCCTTCAAGGGCATTCAGGCTCAGCCCGGCCAGGGATTCCCTGGGCAGTACCGTGGAAATACCGAAGTCGATGAGTTTGACGGTACCGGTATCCGGATTCCGTATAATATTTGACGGGTTTATATCTTTATGGATAATTTCCTGGCGGTGGATATATCCCAGGATATCAGCCAACTGGCAGGCAATGGAGAAGAAGTGCTCCAGATTGCCGCTCAATTCCGGCATCATCAGGGAAAGGGCCTTGCCACCGAAATCCTCCAGGGCAAGGGCCTGCAGGTTTTTGTGCCGTTCCAGGCCAAAGGTTTGGATGACGCCTTCGTTGTCCAGCTTGGAGATGATGGTGTGTTCCCACTTGAATCTGGAAATCTCTTCCGGGAGGGGATACTCTTTTTTCAGGAGTTTCAGGATTACCGGCAGGTTGTCTTTGTCGCGCACGGCGCGCCAGATCAATGAGTTGTTTCCCTCGTAAAGCTGGGTTGTCATGGTGTAGCCTGGAAATGACAACATGGGTCGGTTCTCCTTACAGGTTTTAGGTATTACTGTGTTTCGTTTATGCGTTCATGTCCACTTTCAGATCAAGGCGCTCGGCCAATTGCCCTATGGCCGCCAATACTTCATCCCAATCATATTCGTCAAAGGCTTCGGCCATTTTTCGAACCTCGGGCTCCCCGCCCAGGATCGCTGACAATTCTTCCATCACCCGGCCGGCCTCTGAGATATCTTCCCCCATAAGGACGGCCATTTGATTCAGCAGCGGTGTGATTCTCCGGTTTAACTCTTCAGGATCATCTCCCTTGGACAGCAGGGATGTCACACCGGCGGCCCCTTCTTTTTCCTGCGCCCGGATGGTGGACAGCGCCTCCAGCACCTCCCCCAGTCTGTGGGTGAGCCGGTTTATGAGGAAGGCCACCTGGTCAGATTCCCCGTTGAGAATGGCATCTTCCAGGGCTGCCGCGCATTGATAGACTTCCGTGGCGCCGATATTTCCGGACACCCCTTTGAGGGTATGGGCGGCGCGGGCCGCATCCTTTATGGCGCCTGTGTCAACCGCCTTTTGAATTTCGGGAACCGTATTCCGGTTGTGTTCGAAAAATTTAATCAGGATTTTTTTATAAACGCTCCGGTTGTTTCCCACTGCCTGGAGACCGGCTTCCAGGTTGAGTCCGGGAATGTGGTCCGGCAGGTCCGAATCCCTTTTGGCAGGGACAGGATCTTCGGGGGGCAGCGGTGCAGTTTCCCTTATGCCGGGCTGAATCCATCGGGTGACGATTTTGGACAGGATTCTGAGGTTGATCGGCTTGGTCATGTAGTCGTTCATCCCGGATTCAAGGCATTTTTCCCGGTCTCCCACCAGGGCGTTGGCCGTCATGGCGACGATGGGAAGCTGGGGGGAGGGAAGCACCGTAAACGGGGAGAGATTTTCCGAACTTTGGGCTGCGGCCATCAGTTTTTTTTCTAGCCGCCGGATCAGCCGGGTGGTCTGGTAGCCGTCCATATCCGGCATCTGAACATCCATGAAGACCAGGTCAAACTGCCGGTCCTGGACAAGGGTCAACGCCTCTAGGCCCGAACTTGCGAGGGAGACATTGAATCCGGCCTGGGTCAGAAGTTCGCCGGCCACCTGCTGGTTGATATCGTTGTCTTCCACCAGCAGGATTTCTGCGCCCCGGATGTTATCCGGGATGTCATCCTGGCGGGGTTTCGGGGGCATCTGCCGGGCGTTTTGGGACTGTGAGGTATCAAACACCGAATTTATTTTGCTGAACAAGAGGGCCGCTGTGACCGGCTTGATAAGGAAGCCGTCAATATTCACTTGCTTTGCCTTCTGACGCACCTCGTCCCTGCCGTAGGCTGTGACAAGGAAAATCACCGGTTGGTGCTCTATACCTAAGTTTTTCCGGATGTGCTTGATGGCTTCCAAACCGTCCGTTCCCGGCATTTTCCAGTCCATGAGAACGATATCAAAGGGGGTTTCCCTGTCTGCAATGATGAGGTCTGAAAAGGCTTCGTTTGCCGAGGCGGCCTGGTATACCGCGGCATGATCCGAAAGCATGGCATCCAGAATTTCTCTGGATTTCGGGTTGTCGTCCACCACAAGCACCTTGAGCCCTTCAACCCCCGGGGTCAGCCTGGATATGGTTTCATCCAGTTGCGCCTGGACGCTGAAGCTGGCCGTGAACCAGAAGGTGCTTCCCTTGCCGGGTTGGCTGTCAACGCCGATGGTGCCGTCCATCATTTCCGTGAGACTTTTGCTGATGTTCAGGCCAAGACCGGTTCCACCGTATTTCCGGGTGGTGGACTGGTCCGCCTGGGAAAAGGATTTGAAAAGATTGGCACGCTGTTCATCGGTCATGCCGATGCCCGTGTCCTGAATGGAAAATTTAAGACCGATTTTATCCGTATCAGCGGACTTGGGGGCCGTGCATTCCACCCGCACCAGGATTTCTCCCTTATCGGTGAATTTAACGGCATTGGTGGTCAGGTTGATGAGAATCTGGCCCAGTCTCAAGGGATCGCCGCGCAGGGCCACAGGTACATCCGGTGCCACGTTGAAAAGGAGTTCCAGCCCTTTTTCTTCTGCTTTGATGGCGATGAGGTTGGTCAGGTTTTCAAGGACTTCGTTCAGATCAAAGTCTATGGTTTCCAGTTTCAGCTTTCCCACTTCGATCTTTGAGATATCAAGAATATCGTTGATGATACCCAGCAATGAGTTGGCGGAAGATTCAATCTTGGCAAGGTAGTCATGCTGTTGCCGGGTAAGCTTGGTGCGAAGGGTCAGTTCGGTGAGGCCGATGATGGCATTCATGGGCGTCCTGATTTCGTGGCTCATGTTGGCCAGGAATTCGCCCTTGTATTTGGACGCCGCCTCTGCCGTTTCTTTGGCGATTTTCAGTTCCCGGTTCAGCCGGTTCATCTGATTCTGCTGCCGGTCATTCACCCGGATGAGTTTTTTCTCTTCTTTGTAGAGGCGCTGGTAGGCATCCAGCAGTTTTTCCAGGCCGTTTCTCAAGATCGGCGCATCTGTATCGCCTGCAGACAGAAGTCCTTTGATCTCTGAAATAATTTCCTCTTCTGCGTTGAAAATCGACCCGGCCAATTCAACTCTCTTTTGATTTGGGAACCAGGTTAAATGGAAGCGTTTCCAGTCCTACGCCGAAATCTTCACCTTCTTCATAAGAATCCTGGTCATCAGGGTCGTAATACCAATTAATTAAAAGTGATTTTCCGGAGTTAAAATGGGTTTCCAGCAGGTGGAAAAGATTCATAAATACCTTGGATGAACTGCTGTTGTAGTAAGTTAGATCCAGATGGACGTTCAGTTGTCGGAAATCACTTTGTTCCATGAATTCATTGAGCCATGAAAAAATGGGCTGATAAAAATTGTAGGTGTTTTCCGGGAATGAACTACCCTTGATGGAGAGTACTTGTGTATCCGGATCATAGCTGATTTCTGGCGTGTCTTCTGTGCCTGTAATATTTAGGGGACTCATTATTTCCCTCTTTTTATATGACCGGTAATGGATATATACTG
>CAJWHT010000198.1 GCA_913041495.1 uncultured Desulfobacteraceae bacterium
CCGAATGGGTGCAGCAGATCCTGGAACAATAGGGGCGTTCCGTTTCCCTGGAGCCCACGCACTGGATGAACACGGCTGTTTTTGCGTCTTCAACCAGGGGGGAGCCCTTCATGATCTGCCGGTCCAGTTCAAGTCCCGTGAGAACGCCGGGGTGGCCGCCGTAGCCATAGGTGTCGGGCCTGTGTTCTTCCGCCCCCGTGGCGATCAGGGCGGCACCGTGCCGTAGGCGTGTTTCCCTGCCGTCATCTCCTAAAAGGGTGGTGTCGAAATTGCCCACAAACCCTTTGACACCGGAGAGGGTTGTACCCAGGTGAACCGTGATATTGGGATGGTCCGTCACCCTTTGGCAAAGATCTTTCAGGGCTATGCCCACATCTTCTCCACTTGCGGTTTCAAGGATACTCCGGGCGTTGCCCCCGAGCAGGCCGGTCTTTTCCACCAGCCAGACCTTGAATCCCTGGTCGGCAATGGACAGGGCCCCTGCCATGCCGGAGATGCCGCCGCCGATGACCAGCAGCCCCTTGTCTATGGAAAGGGTCTCTTCCGCAAGCGGAGTGAACAGGGCCACCTTGGACACGGCCATGGCAACCGACTCCATGGCCTTCTGGGTGGCGGTGTCCGGATCATCCTTGTGGACCCAGGAGTTGTGGTTGCGGATGTTGACCATCTCAAAGAGGTATTTGTTCAAGCCGGCCGCAGCCAGGGTCTCCTGGAACAGGGGTTCGTGGGTCCTGGGAGAGCAGGCCGCCACAACGATACGGTTCAGCCCCTTGTCCCGGATGATGCCGGAGATGGTCTCCTGGGCGTCCTGGGAACAGGAGTAGAGGTTGTCGTCGGCAAATTCCACAAAGGGAAGGGCGGCGGCAAAATCCCGCACCGCGGGTACATTCACCACACCGCCGATGTTGATGCCGCAGTGGCAGACAAAGACCCCGATCCTGGGTACATCCCCTGTGACATCCCTTTCTTTGGGCTGTTCAACGGTTTTCACCAGGGTGCCCCGGGCCTGGGCCACGGACGCGCCGGCGGACAGGGCTGCCGCCCCTGCCTCGATAACGGACTGGGGGATGTCTTTTGGGCCTTGGAAAGCGCCGCAGACAAAGATGCCCTCCCTGGAGGCCGCCGTGGGTGAGAAGGCCTGTGTTTTACAGAATCCGCCCGGGGTCAGTTCAATGCCCAGGCGGCCGGCAAATTCCCTGGCCTCATTTTGGATCTCCATGCCCACGGACAGGACCACCAGGTCGAAGTCTTCACTGACAAGCCCGGCATCTGTTTCGTCCGAATAGGTGATGGTCTGCAGATTCTTGTCCGGGGACTGGTATACCGAGTGGACCCGGCACCGGACAAAGCGGATGCCGTGTTTGTCACGGGCCTCGTTGAAGCAGGCTTCAAATCCTTTGCCGTGGGTCCGCATATCCATGTAGAAAATGGTGCACTGGAGATCCGGATCATGTTCCTTGGCGATGATGGCCTGTTTAATGGCATACATGCAGCACACGGATGAACAATGGGCGTTGTCGCACCGGTTGACGTCCCTGGAGCCCACGCATTGGAGCCAGGCCAGGGCACGGGGTTCCCCGTGGTCGGACAACCGTGTCACATGGCCCTTGTTTGGGCCCGATGCCGACAGCAGCCGTTCAAACTCCAGGGAGGTGACCACATCCTTTGACGTGTGCCAGCCGTATACGTCCTGAACTCCCGGGCGATACGGGGAAAATCCGGGGGCCAGGATCACCGCGCCCACGTTCAGGGTGATTTCCCTGTCCGTGTCCTCGTAGTTGACCGCTCCGGCCGGGCAGACCTTGGCGCAGTTGCCGCACTTGTCCTTCGTCAGCTTGATGCACTGGTCCGGGTCAATACAGTATTTTAAGGGAACGGCCTGGGCATAGGGGACGTAGATGGCCTTTCGTTTGGCCAGTCCCATATTATAGCCGTCCGTGACTTTTTTCGGGCATTTTTCCACGCAGGCGCCGCAGGCCACGCACTTGTCCGGATCCACGTACCGGGCCTTTTGGAAGACGTCTACCTTGAAGTCCCCCTTTTCCCCCCTGATATCCCGGATCCGGGCCAGGGTGATCAGTTCGATATTGATATGCCTGCCCACCTCCACCAGTTTGGGGGACATGATGCACATGGAACAGTCGTTGGTGGGAAAGGTTTTGTCCAACTGGGCCATGACCCCGCCGATGGCAGGGCTTTTCTCCACCATGTATACGTAAAAGCCGGAATCGGCCAGATCCAGGGCCGCCTGAATGGCGGCAATGCCACCGCCGGCCACCAGGACCGATCCCTTGGGTGTGTTGCTCATAACATCAACTCCTTGTGGCGGGTTAAAGTCCGTATTCGGCCAGGTCAGGTCCAAGATAGGTCCGCTCGTTTTCCCCGAGAATGCCCATGGACAGGCAGAGCAGGGTCCACAGATGTACCGTATGGTAGCCGGCCCCGTGAAGATGGGCCAGGTCCTCGATCTGGGCATGGCAGTTATGGCAGGGGGTGATGACGTAGGTGGCCCCGGTTGCCGTGATCTGGTCGTATTTGGTTTTGCCGTAGTTCCGGCGTTCCTCGTTGTAACCGGACTGCAGTGCCCCGCCGCCCCCGCCGCAGCAGAAGTTGTTGGACCTGTTCGGTGTCATTTCGACGAAATTTTCCTCCCCCACGGTCTTTTTCACCACGTAGCGCAGGTCGTCCGCCATGGGATCACCCATTGACTTTCTGATGATGTTGCAGGGATCCTGGACCGTGAACTTGATGCCGTCCTTGTTCCAGTCGGCGTTCACGGGCAGCTTGCCCTCGCGGATCCACTGGGCATAGTATTGGATAATGCTCTTGAACTCAAAGTTGTGGGGAATCTTGAACTTGCGGAGCCCTTCCCAGACTGCGAAAAAGGAGTGGCCGCATTCCGTGTTGACAAAGACCTTGCAGCCCAGTTTGTCAATGTGTTCGGCCTGGGCCCGGACGATTTTTTCCCAGGATTCGTCGTCGGCCAGGAACATGCAGTAGTTTTCCCCGCCCCAGTAGTCCGAGTAATAGGTCCAGTCCGCCCCGGCCTTGTGCAGGATCTTCCACAGGGGGAGCAGTTCATCCGGCTCGGTCACAGGCTCCCTGGAGTTCTGGTTCAAGGCGAAATAGGCCCCTTCCCGGTCAATGGAAACCTCAAGGTCTTCAAATCCCTCCTGCTCCTCTCTACATTCCTCGGCCAGGTCCTCCACGGTGAATTTGAAATCCTCAAAGGGGACGCCCATGGCCCCGCCGTGGGATTTGACATGGTGGTCGCAGGAACCCAGGATACCCTTGGGCCGTTCCTCCCTGGGCCATTGGGACCGCAGATAAAAAGTCAGGGCCGGGATATTGATGGCCATGGGGCAGACATCGTTGCAGCGCTTGCACATGGTGCAGCTCCACACCCAAGGGTGGCGCTCAAGCTCCTCGTCCATACCCATAACGGCCATGCGGATGAACTTTCTGGGGTCCATGTTGTGAAGTCCTGTGGCAGGACACCCGCTGGCACAGGTGCCGCAGGTGAGGCAGGCGGTGAGGTTGCCGTCGGGAATAACAGCCTTTACCTTTTCCCGAAGACCGTCGTTTTTATAGGTAATCCGTAATCGATCCAGCATAAGTCGTTTTCCTCCGGGCCGGTGCAAAATAGGGCACCGGCGCTTGGTGTTGCGGGGAAACACATTGTCCTATGGGATTGATTTACCGGTGGGAGGGGTAATACCGATCTATTGTACTTAGGACGAAGTTCCCCGGTGGTTTCCGGCACCAGCCGTCACGGGCGGTGCGCATATGGCTAACTCAGTGTCTGCGGGGAAAATCGTTCATTTGTTTCCTGTCCTGTCTGTTGATGTTACGCTCCAGGCCGGCAGACCGGCCCTGAGCACTTGCTTACACCTATAAGAAAGTCCTTGAATTAACAAATTGATAGTTTTTATAGGATTCGAAAAATGGATCGGAGATTTTAATGCGGCCTAGCGGTCCAGGATTTCCCGGATCACCATCAGCAGTTCCTCGTTCTGGAACGGCTTTTGAAAGTACTTGCGGATGCCGATGGCTTTGGCCTCCGGCTTGGATATGTTTTCGCTGTATCCGGTACACAGGATTACCGGCGTATCCTTGCGCTGTTTTAATATATTTTCAGCCAGGGCAGCACCGGTCATATGGGGCATGGTCATATCCGTGATCACCAGGTCAAACCCTTCTGGATCAAGAGTGAATGCCGCCAGGGCCTTTTCGCCGTCCGCGTAGCAATGGACGGTATACCCCAGGCTCTGAAGAAGTTCTGAGGTGAACTCCCGGATATCCGGCTCATCATCCACCACCATGATGGTTTCCGAACCGCCTTTGATATCCCTGGGATGGGGTCTTTCTTTCTGCTGGGAAAGCCGTTCTTGAACCACCGGCAGGTAAATATAGAAACAGGCGCCCTGGCCCGGCTCGCTTTCCACATGGATCATCCCGTTGTGTTCATCCACGATGGCATGGACCAGGGCGAGCCCGAAACCCGTACCTCTGCCCACTTCCTTGGTGGTGAAATACGGATCAAAAGCCTTTTCCAGTACATGCCTTTCCATGCCGTGCCCGGTATCTTTTACCATCAGTCGAAGACAGGGGCCGGATACGTGTTTGTCTGCCAGCTTCGCCACTGCTTCCGGTACCTCATCCACCGTGTCCAGAGAGACCGTCATGGTCCCACCGGTTTCGATCATGGCGTGATAGGCATTGGTGCACAGGTTCATGATCACCTGGTGCATCTGGGTGGGATCGGCATTGATCATATCCGAGGTGTTCACCCGGGTAACGATTTCAATGGTGGTGGGGATGGAGGATCTGAGCAGCTTCAGCGCCTCCTTGACCACCAGGTGGAGTTTCAGGGATTGTTTTTTGTATTCGGTCTGGCGGCTGAAGGTAAGAATCTGCTGGATGAGACCGGATGCCCGCTGGGCCCCTTTAACGATCTGGCTCAGGTGTTTTTTTGCCTTTTCCGGGGTGGACAGGGTCATCTCCGCAAGCTGGCTATACCCGAATATACTGGAAAGAATATTGTTGAAGTCATGGGCAATGCCGCCGGCCAGGGTGCCGATGGCTTCCATTTTCTGGGACTTTTCAAGCTGGACCGCCAGCCGCCGCCGCTCTTCCTGGCCCTGCTTCAGCTCCGTTATATCACGGCCCTCGGTAACGATGAATTCCACCTGCTTGGCATTGTTGAGAATGGGCTTTACGGACATGTCGATATCCCGGATCGCCCCGTTCCCGGTGATATGGGTGGTTTCCAGCCGCACCAGCCGGCCTTCCAGCGCTTGCTGGACCGCTTCTTTAATCTGCTGCTGGCACGCCTGGTCATGCTGCCACCAGGGGGTCTCCCAATAGGGTTGATAAAGGACGTCCGCTTCGGTACACCCCGCAAATTCCAGGGCGCTTTTATTGACTTCTTCCAGGATACCGTAGGGGGACAGGATGCAGGTGAACTGAAAGGACTGGTTGAAAAGCCCTCGGAGTTTGAGTTCGTTTTCCACCAGAGCCGCCTGGGTTTCCACGGTTTTTTGCATTTCACGGTTCAATTGGTCATGGTAGCCTTCCAGGCGGTCCATAAACCGGTTGAAATGCCGGGCTAAAAGCCCCAGTTCATCTTTTTCAGTATGGGCCATTCTTACCGTATAATCCCCCTTGCCGCCCTGGCCCAGGGCATGGGTGAACTGTTCCAGGGGCCGGGTCACGGATTTGGAGATCAGGTAGGTCAGGCCGGCAAATGCCAGGATAAAGACAAAAATGTCCACCGCCAGCAGGGTGGTGAAGGCGGTCAGTGGGGCGAACACCTCTTCCACGTAACTTGTGGCACCGATAATCCACCGGTATTCGGGCAGGTGCCTGAAAATGATGATTTTTTCACGCGCCTTGCTCTCCGGCGGGTTCCGCCAGTAATAGGTGAACTTCCCCTCTTTTCTGGCCAGGATTCTATGGATGACCGTGGAAAATTCCCTGGGTTTGGTCAGAAGGTTCGTTCCTTCAAAACTGGGATGGATCAGGGCGTTGCCGGCTTCATCTATAACAAATGCATATCCGCTGTCCCCGGATTGATAGGCAAGGACGGAATCCCGGAATTCATTGATATCCACAAGGTAAGAAAATTCATTCCGGTAAGAGGACACGGAGATGATCCAGTCCAGTGGCTTATAGTAAACCATGAACAGGGCCTTGGGCCGTTTTTTCATCTCTCCGGGATTTTTCCAGTCATACTCCAGATATCCGTCCTTGACCCGCATCTGTTCCTTGACAAAGTCAAATTCGGAAACATTGGTGCCCTTAACCCGGTCATTGGGGTGGATGATAATATCCCCTTTGGAGTTCAGGCAGTAAATATATCCGGAAATGCCGATGGACTGGTTGAGGAAGATCTCCTCAATGATTTTGATGGCCTCTTGCCTGGTCAGCAGGCCCGACCGGTGTTTGCTGTAGTAATATTCGGCTATCTCAAAATTTTTTTCCGCAATGGCCTGGAGACGGGTTTTAATGGTAATGCCCGCCGAGGTCCGGATCAGGTCCGCCAGGGTGTCGGAACTTTGCTGAAGTTCCTTTTCAATGTTGCTTTCGAGGATTTTTTTTACCTGGACGTAGACGAAGCCGTTGGACATCAGGATCAAGGGAATAAACACAACGAGAAAAGAGAGCAGCAGCTTGTTTCTGAATTTGAGGTGTCGAATCTGCATAAATCTTAGGTGATATCTCCTGACCGCCTTTCGCATGCGGTCCCAGCGCCGTTATCGTGGATAACTATTGGAGGGTTAACGTATTACGCTGAAAGAACCGGCCGCATACTGCAAATTGTAAGTACGGTGTTACGATACTATAATGACGCCCATTAGGGAAGCCAAAAGTACCCCGCCGGCAACCGGAGAAACTGCCGGCCCCCCTCGGTTTACCTCGATCTCTTTGCCTTTTTCACATCATACAGCAGTTGATCCGCCGCCTTGATAAGTCCCTGGGCATCTGAAATCTTAGGGTCACTGAGGCTTGCCACCCCGTGACTCAGTTTTATGGTGAAGATGTGATCCCCGGCTTTCAGGGGATTGGCATCCAGGCGTTCTTTCACCCGCCGGATATAATGATCTGCCTGGGATTTCTCCGTGGAGGGCAAGATGACCACAAATTCGTCACCGGCAAAGCGGGCAACAATGTCCGAATCCCGCTTGAGCCGTGTCAGGGTGTCGGACACCATGCACAGGGCCTTGTCCCCCATATCATGTCCCGCCGTATCGTTGATACGTTTAAAGGCATCCAGATCCAGGAAAATCAGGCTCAAGTCATCCTTGTAGCGCTGGGCCCGCTCATACTCCCGGTCCAGGATGCGTTCCATCACCCCTCGGTTGAGAAGGCCTGTCAGCGGATCATGAAAGGCCAGGAATTTCAGCCGCTCATGGGCGGTCACGTTGGACAGGCAAAGGGATACTTTCAGGGCAAGCTGTTCCAGCAAGGAGGTATCAATGCCCGGCTCAAATCTTAAGGGATCGATGTCCGCCTGATTGATGCTGCCGACTATTTCCCCGTCCAGGGTAATGGGGGCCACCGCAATGGAGCCCATGGTGCAGCTCATCTTATCCGGCATCAGGGCCTGATAGATTTCAAGCTGGCAGTTGGCCAAAAAAGGCGTCATCCGGTTCTGGATGATTTCCAGAAAGGTGTCTTTGGCCACAAAAGAGGTGGCGGTCCGCAGCCGCTCGTACTCCGGGCTGTCCTTCAACTGCTGCGCCAATTGGCAGTCATCGATCATGGAGATCCAGATATAGGGAATGGAAAACTTTTCCGAGATTTCAGCGAGAAGACGTTCAAAAAAGTCATGGAAGTTAAGCACAGACAGAATCGAAATTTCGATCTCATTGAACTTCTGTGCAATCTCTTCGTTCTTCTTCAGCCGGTCTAATAATGCCTTCGGAATTTCCATGTGTTGCGTCCCGGGACTGTCCCCTGTGGTGGCGGGCTTGGCAGTTCACCTGGCCCTCCTTTAATATCCCCTCTCATTTAATGGGCATTGGCAATAAAGTCAATAGGGATCTCTATGGGGGCAGATACATCAGATTTAGGAAAACAGTTTGATCAATAAATCGCCATCCCCTTCAATTGTATAGGCCCCTTCCATGAATTTTTGGGTTCCATCGGATACGCCGGTCATGATGTCTCTCCAAAGCTTAAATGGTGTGATTATGGTTAAATCGGGCTTTTCGGACGTTCCTTTCAATGCGTTCACTTTTCCATTGCTAATATCCAGATAAAAATCTTCATGCGTCCCGGACCCAAAAGAAAACTGGACAATCGCATCTGTCTTCCCTGCATTTTTTTTATTGATACCCATCGGCAATAGCAGCATCATATCCTCAACCGTTTTGGGTGTCGGCGGGCATTGTTTTTTGTCAAATTGCTTGGGTATCACGTCTTGATCAATACATGACTGCCAGTACAGATTTGATGTTTTGATTATAACGTCTTTATCATGAAGCGGCTGGGTTATCTTTGCCATGGTTTCATCTGATACCCTTCTTTTTGTTATGATTTCACCCCCTGCCTGTCTGACCGCCTTAAAAATTACTTCAGCCGCAGATTTGAAGTGTTTCTGAGTTAGTACCTGGGATGCGGGACGATAAATTTCTGCCAGTAAATTGGAATTGTCCCCATTGAAATTGGTTTTAGACCAATCTGATAAGAGATCAAATTCCTTTAAGTCCGGAAATCCGGCAACTGAAAGTACCACAAAATCAGGTGATTTTATTCTTGCCGGATGATGGGTCCTATCGCCATCAGATATCAGGTCCGGTTTTAACGAAGGCAGCGTTCTTTCAACAAATGCCTGTAGTTTGGATGCAAGGCCCCGATAGTACAAAGGAGACGAATAAACAACGATGTCGGCCTCCTGCCATTGGGGAAAAAGGATTCGGCTCATGTCATCTTTGAATATGCATGTGCCGGGGGTTTTGGTCCAACAAGAAAAGCATCCCTGACAGAATTTTACCTCATATTCTCTTAGATTAACGACGTCAACTTCAGCTTTTGCTTTTTCCATGCCATTTACCAGGTGTTTTAAAAGCAACTCTGAGCGGCTCTCTCCTTGGGTGCGCGGACTGGCGTTAATCGCCATTACTTTCATGTTTATTCTCCTTTAATTCGGTTTTATACCAATGTCTTTTCAACGTAACGAGCTGGTTATTGGTGAAATTATGCATCTTGACACTGTCAAGTTGCTCCTATGTTGCGCCTTCATCTTGACATTGTCAAGATATTTTTTTAGGATGAACAAAAATAAGATTTAAAAAGGAAGCTATATGGGGAAAAAAGACAATGCGTACCATCATGGCGATTTGAGAAAATCACTTATATCCCAGGCTCTGGCAATCGTCCGTGAAGAGGGGGTGGCTAAATTGACCTTGAGGAAAGTTGCCAGATTAGCAGGGGTAAGTCACGCAGCCCCGGCACATCATTTTAAAGATATGAATGGGTTGCTGGCCGCAATAGCGGAAGAAGGATTTGTGAAGATGGTTCAGCACATGAAAAAGGCTGCCGGTAAATATCCATCTGAAAATTCATTGGAAAGGTTTAAGGCCATCGGCGTGTCATATGTTGAGTTTGCAACCCAGAATCCTTCCTTTATTAAAATAATGAATCACCCTAGTTTGGCTGAAAAATCCTTGTATCCCGGGTTAAAAAGGGCGAGCAATGAAACGTTTAACCTGTTAACCAATGCGGTTCAGGAATGTCAGTCCAAAAAACTTGTCCGAGAAGGCGACGTTCTTGAATTAAGCCTGTTTGCCTGGTCAACTGTCCATGGACTGGCCGTTTTAGCCGTAGACGGACAACTCAATGGCGTCGGTTTGAGACAAGATTTACAGGTTTATACCGATAAAGTCACTGATCTACTGTATTCCGGTCTGATGTGAGCGGGTGCTTATCCGGTGATATGTGCTGCCGATGAGATCAATAAGCTGAGTCCGGAAAGCATATTCAAGTAAATAATGGCATTGGATATGGGCAGGTTGAATTGATCCGGCCGCTTAAAGAAGATTTTATGGACAATAAATGGAATCACCCCGCCTAAACCGAGAAGGATGCCAAGTATGAATCCTGCCGCGGTGCGCTTTTCAATTTCAACCAATCCGTAAAGCAGCAATAGGATGATTGGGATATGAAGCAGAAGAAATCCCGTTATTTTTCCCGGTAATCCCAGCAGTTTCCATTCCCTTTCGTAGGCAGATTCTATCTCGTGCAG
>CAJWHT010000199.1 GCA_913041495.1 uncultured Desulfobacteraceae bacterium
CCCCGGGGGGGACGCAAACAAGCGAGCAATATGGCCAGATACATATTTCAAAGACTGGTGCAGGGCGTGGTCGTCCTTCTGGCGGTCTCCTTTATCTGCTTTCTGATCTTCAGGTTTACCGGGGACCCGGTGCTGATGCTGGCAGGCAAGTACGCCACCCAGCAGGAACGGGAGCAGGTGCGGGTTGCCTACGGCCTGGACAAACCCTTCTACGTCCAGTACGCAAATTTTCTGGGCAACGCTGTCCAGGGGAACTTCGGTAAGTCCTACGTCTCCCAGGTGGACGCCTTGGACACCATTTTAGAACGGTTCCCGGCCACCTTTGAACTGGCCCTGTCTGCCATCGCGATCTCCTTTATCATCGGGGTATCGTTAGGGGTGGTGGTCTCCCTGCGGCCGGGGTCGGCCCTGTCACGAGTCATCATGGCAGGCTCCTTGGGAGGGATCTCCGTGCCCACATTTTTGATGGGGATCATCTGGGTGATGATATTTGCCGTCTACCTGGAATGGCTGCCCCCCTTCGGCAGGGGGGATACGGTGCAGATCGGTCCCTGGCGCACAGGTTTTTTAACTGTTGACGGGTTAAAACATCTGGTCATGCCGGCCCTGACCCTGTCCGGCTACCAGCTCGCCGTCCTCCTGCGCCTGACCCGGGCCGGGATGCGGGAGGTTTTGGGAGAAGAGTATATCAAGACCGCCTGGGCCAAGGGACTGTCGCCCTTCAAGGTAATTGTCAAACATGCCTTGAGAAACGTATTGATCCCCGTGGTGACCATTGCAGGCCTCTCCTTCGGGGAGCTGATCGCATTTTCCATCGTCACGGAATCCATCTTCCAGTGGCCGGGCATGGGCAGTCTTTTGCTGGTGTCCATCTTTGAGACCGATCACCCGGTGATCGTCACCTATATCATGCTGGCCGCCTTTATCATCCTGGCCATCAACATATTGGTGGACCTGCTTTACGGCTGGCTTAATCCCAAAATTCAATATGATTAGAGGACGTACGCCTATGAAACGGCTCACAGACAATCCCTTTGTATACAGCTTTTTACGGGACCCGTCCGCCATCTTCGGGGCTGTCCTGATCCTGATATTCGCCTTTGCCGCCCTGTTTTCATCGGTGATTGCCCCCATGAACCCCTACGACCTTACCGCCGTGGACCTGGCCAACTCCCTGCTGCCCCCGGCCTGGATGGACGGGGGGCTTTCTTCCTTTCCCCTGGGAACCGACGACCAGGGCAGGGGGATATTGTCCACCATCCTCTACGGGCTTCGCACCTCATTGATGGTGGGCTTTACCGTCGTGATTGTCTCATCGATCCTGGGAATCATCCTGGGCATGGTGGGCGGCTACTACGGCGGTGTTCTGGATGCCGTGATCATGCGGTGCGCCGATACGGTATTTTCTTTTTCCACCACCCTGCTGGCCATCCTGCTGCTGGGGGTGTTTGAGAGCAGAAATATCTGGACCGTGGTTTTTGCCATCTGTATTGCCGGCTGGGTGAAATACGCCCGGACCATCCGCGGCTCGGTGCTGGAGGTACGGGAAACGGCTTATATTACAGCAGCCAAGGCATCCGGGGCCCTGGATTTTCGGATTCTTTTCCGCCACATCCTGCCCAACGTACTGCCCCCGGTGTTTGTCCTCATGGCCGTGGACCTGGCCGTGGTGATCATGCTGGAATCCACCCTGAGTTTTTTAGGGGTGGGGGTGTCCATCACCGAGCCGTCTCTTGGCATGATGATCTCCATCGGGAAAAACTATATTTACGCCGGCATGTGGTGGATGGTCCTCTTTCCCGGCATGACCCTGATCCTTTTGGTGGTGGCCATAAACCTCTTCTCAGACTGGTTCAGGGATGAAATGAACCCCAAACTGGCCAGACAGGCCTGATCGCGCAGCCCCCTATGAAAGACTTTATCGCATCCCGGTACGACACCTTTGTCTCAGACCTTGAAACCATCGTGAATATGGATTCAAGCTCCGGTAATTCCGAAGGCATTGCCCGGGTGGCAGGATTTTTTAAGAAACGGTTTACCGCCATCGGCATGACCTGCGACCTTCAGTTTTTAGGCGACGGCCGGGTGCCGTGCCTGAAGGCCGCGTCCAATCCGAAAAAGACCCCTTATGATCTCATGTGTCTCGGGCATATGGATACGGTGTTCCCGGAGGGCGAGGCGGCCAAACGCCCCTTTTCAAAAGACGACGCCCGGGCCTACGGGCCGGGTGTCTGCGATATGAAAGGGGGACTTTTGGTTGCGCTGCACGGGTTGGAAGCCCTCCATCATGCAGGGCTTTTGGACAAGCTGTCGGTCTGTATCTGTTTCAACGGTGATGAAGAAACAGGGTCTGAGGCGTCCCAGCCCTGGATTGAGGAACATGCAAGGCGCAGCCAAAGAGTACTGGTGTTCGAACCCTGCCGCCCCGGTTACAACGTGGTGCTCCGCCGCAAGGGCGGGGGATGGTTTCACCTGCGTTGCAAAGGCAAGGCCGCCCATGCCGGGGCTGATCCGGAAAAGGGCGTCAACGCCGTGGTGGAACTGGCCCATCAGATCACCCGTGTCCAGGCGTTCAATGATGCGCAAGCGGATATTTCCGCCCAGGTCACCGTGGCCCACGGCGGTGACAAGATCAATATCATACCGGCCACAGCCGTGGCCGCCGTGGATGTGCGCACCACCACCCAGGCCGCAGGCGACTGCGTGCAGGATTTTTTCCAGGAATTGTCAAACACCCCGTTTTTCCCCGGTGCAAAGATCCGGGTGAGCGGCAGGATCGACCGGCCGCCCATGGAGTTTACCCCAAAGGCCGAAGTGCTTTACGGCCAGATCCGGGACTGTGCCGCTTCACTCGGCTTTGAGATCAACGGGATTTCCACCGGTGGCTGCTCCGACGGCAACTTCACCGCTGCCCAGGGTTCGCCCACCATTGACGGGATGGGCATTGTCGGGGCCAATTCCCACAGGGAGGATGAATACGTGGAACTCTCCTCTGTTATTCCCATGGTGTCGCTGGTGACCGAACTTGGCCGGAAGTTTTCTGCCGACTGATCGTAAGTCCCCTTCTTTTAACCTAAAGAATCCGGCTGCGGTGCCAGGGGGATATGGTGGGTCCAGGCAAAACGAATCCGGCTGCCGGACAGGACGGTCCTGATAAATCCTTTGGTCCACAGGTCCCGGAGGTTTGATTCCGTGAATTCCTGATCCAGCCCGGTGAGCTCGGCCACCTTCCGGGATAGGGCGATGAATGCCCCCTCCTGAGGCCCCTCAATCCCGCTGTGGTTCTCCAGGATATCCCGGTTCAGCAGGGCAAAGATCATCTCCATGCGGAAAAAACCGCCCACCTGCATGGTTTCCTCTTCCGTGGCGGCGTTATGGCTGTACCTTTCCTTGGCTAAGGCCCAGGCGGCCTCAATATCGGTGTTGAAGGCATCCACAAAATCGTTCATCTCGCAGGGCTGCAGGGCGGCGGTGCTGACGATGGCGCGGTTGGCATCGTAGCGGTCCCAGTCATCGGTGAGGATGGTAAGATCGTAGCCTTCTATGTTTTCCCGCACATCGGTACCGGGAAAGGGGGACAGAAAATGATAGGCGGATTCGATATCTATCTCCTTCTGGAGTTTCAGGGAATCGGCCAGGGGCTGCCGGGTCTCCCCGGGCAGCCCCACAATAAAGGAGGCATGGCCCCGGATGCCGGCTTTTTGGCAGGCCTTAGCGGCGCGCCGCACCTGATCCGGAGTGATTCCTTTTTTTACCCGTTTGAGCATCCCGGGGTTCCCGGATTCGACACCGAAGCTTATGGCATGGCAGCCGGCGGTTTTCATCCGTTTTAAGATATCCTCATCCACGGTATTGACCCTGGCAAAAACGCTCCAGGAAAATGTAAGCCCTCTTTTCAGGATTTCGTCGCAGAAGGAGAGCACCCGTTTCCGGTTGGCGGTAAAAAGATCATCGGCGATGTTGATGAAGGGGTTGCCTGCTTCAACCAGTGCCTGGATTTCATCCACCACCCGGGGCACGGATCTGAACCGTACCTTCTGCCCCACCATGCGCCGGCCCAAACAGAAGATACACTGGTTGGGGCAGCCCCGGCTGGTGATGATGCTGACCGGAAATCCCAGGGCCTGGTATCTGGCCATGGGCAACAGATGGCGGGCCGGCATGGGCAGGGTGTCAAGATCCCGGATAAGCTCCCGTGGTCCGGTGTCCACAATACCGTCTTCATCCCTGAAAACAAGTCCCTTGATCTCCCGCCATCTTACAGGCTCATGCAGTACCGTGAGAAGTTCTGCCACCGTCACTTCGCCCTCCCCCGTCACCACGATATCGATACCGGGATAATCCGCCAATGTGTTTTTGGCATCAAAGGAGACATGGGGCCCTCCCATGAGGGTGACGGCGGACGGTGCGGCCTGTTTTGCCAAAGAGAGCATGCGGGCGGCCTTTTTAAAATTCATGGTGACGCTGTTGGTGCCCACCACATCCGGTCCGAAGGCCTTGATTTCAGCCGCAAGTTTTTCATCCGAGTATCCCCGGACGATATAGTCGAAAATGACTGTGTCGTGCCCGGCGGCTCCACACACCGCTGCGATGTAGGTCAGGCCCAGCGGGGGGGACGGGGCTTCCGCCAGGGGGTAGGGCGGGGCGATTAGGGCGATTTTCATTTGCGTTCTCCTTTTACGGTCAGACCAGATGGGGTGTAGCAGCTCTATGGATGGATGACAAGTGTAAAGTCGGGCAAGACCGTTTCGGGATGCGAATGCATTTTTAAGGATCGCTTAAAATTGGCTTTCACCAGCCGGGGGATGATGGTATTCTATGGGTCAGTAATCCATCCCCGATACAAATTATCAAGCCTGAGCACAGAGTGACGAGGTCATCGTCATCGGGATTGAATTTATTCCCGTGCGGCCTGTTGCCGGCGGAATCAGCCATGGAGGTAACGCTATGACATTCAAATCCGTTAACCTGTTCCTCGCCCTTTTGGTGACCTTGATTTTCAGCCAGACCGGGACGGCCGAAGAAATCCGTGTGGGGTTAGAACCCCTTCCCCCGCTGATCATTGACAAGAACACCGGCTATACGGTTGATATGCTCAAAACCATAGAAAAAAATACCGATCTGACATTCAACATAAGGATCATGCCCTACAACCGGGTAAAGCATGCCTTGAAATCGGGGGATATCGACCTTGGCGGGCATACCCCCTATAAAATGGAGACACCTGAGTTTTATACCTATGCCGTGGATGTGGAATGGTTTGTGACAACGTTGATCGACATCTATGCCAAAAGTGCCGGTGACGTTGCATCGGATACGTATAAAGTTTCAAAACGGATCGGCACCCCCAGGGGAAACGAGGGATTCATGAGTGAACTATTCGGTATCCCCGCGACCCATTTCATGGTCAATGAGCTGGATAATATCGTAAAGATGCTCAACGCGGGGCGGCTGGAGTTTATTCTCTTTGAAAGATCGGCCACCATGAGCACCATCCAGAAGCTGAAACTGCCGGGCATCCACTACAAAATGATCGATGATTCCATAAAGGCCGGGTTTGCCGTTAATAAGAATCCGCGGGGGCAGCAGGTGAAAAAACTTCTGGAGGATGCCATCCGGAATACGGACCAGGACAGCCTGTTTAAAGACTTTTTTAAGTATACCCGGCTGCCCGAACAAGGGGTGGTGCCCAATTGATTTTTTCATGAAAAGACGGTTGAGGTTGCCTGGATGGCAGGCTGCATAGTATAAGGCCTGGTGTACCGAAAACACAAGACCAGGAGGACTTATGGCCGATCCATCCGCACCCGGCAAATCTGCGTTCCTTGAATCCGTAACCGTGGAGATGAGGGACCGTATCTGCATACTGACCCTGAACAATCCGGACAGCCTCAACGCCATGGGCGAAGACATGGCGGATGCCTTTGACGGGGCCATACAGCAGCTTCGGTGTGACAAACAGGTGAAAGTGCTGATCGTCACCGGGAAAGGCCGTGCATTCAGCGCCGGCGGAGACCTGGATATGATAAAGGACAATGCCGCTGTTGATCCGGGCATTCTCCAGCAGCAGTCTTTCGACTTTTACAACTCTTTTTTAGGTATCCGTAAGTTAAATATCCCCGTCATTGCCGCTGTGAACGGCATTGCCGTGGGGGCCGGCGCCTGCCTGGCCCTGGCCTGCCATATGCGGATTGTTTCGGAGGCGGCCACCTTCGGATTTCCCTTTGCCCGCCTGGGGCTTCATCCGGGCATGGGGGCGGAATATTTTCTCCAGCAGCTTGTGGGGGAGGCCAAAACCTTTGAACTCCTTTTGACCGGAGATTTTGTCCCGGCGGAGGAAGCGCTTCGGATCGGCCTGGTGAACCAGGTGGTGCCGGAAGAAGAGCTGATGGACAGGGCACAGGTTTTAGCAGGAAAAATATGTGCCCTTCCGGATCTGCCCATCAAGATGATGGTGGATTCCATCCCGGCGGCCCGGTACAGCACCCTGGAAGACACCCTTCAACGCCAGGCTGCCTGCCAGGCCATCAACTATAAAACACCGGATTTCCAGGAAGGCGTGGATGCGGTGATAGAGAAGCGGCGTCCGAAATATACCGGAAGATACTGAGCGGTTTACACCCCCAGATAGCGGGTTTGCAGCTCCGGTTCGGCGGCCAGTTTTTCCGTGGTGCCAGACCAGACGATCCGGCCCTTTTCCATGATGTAATGGCGCTGTGCCAGGGGCATGAGGGACTTGATGTTTTTATCCACGATAAGGATGGACATACCGGCTTCCTTGAGGGTGGCCAGGCTCTCCCAGATCTCCTTTCGGATCAGTGGCGCCAATCCTTCGGTGGCTTCATCAAGGATAAGGAGCCTGGGATTGATCATCAGGGCCCTTGCAATGGCAAGCATCTGCTGTTCCCCGCCGGATAGCTGGTTGCCGAAGTGGCTCAGCCGTTCTTTGAGACGGGGGAACAGTACAAGGACATCGTCAAGGGTGTAGGCCCGCTTTCTTCCCGTGTGGTTGGCGGCCGTGGCCATGATGTTTTCATACACCGTAAGATTGGGAAAAATCTGGCGGCCCTCAGGCACCAGGCCGATCCCCATCCTTCCGATACGGTAGCTTGGGGCGGTTTGGATTTGCCGGCCGCAAAAGGTGATCCTGCCCGCGCGAACAGGGGTGAGGCCCGTGATGGAAGAAATGGTGGTGCTTTTGCCCATGCCGTTTCTTCCCATGAGGGTTACCACCTCGGATTCCCCCACTGAAAGGGATACCCCGAACAGAGCCTGGCTCTGGCCGTAACAGGTGTCGATCTTTTCTACCTTGAGCACCTTATTCCTCCTCTCCCAGATAGGCCTGCCGGACTGCCGGGTCTTCGCGGATGTCGTCCGGCGGGCCTGTGGCAATGTCCTGGCCGTAAACCAATACGGTAATCCTGTCCGCCAATGAAAACACCACATCCATGTCGTGCTCCACCAAAAGTATGGTAAGCTTTCCTTTCAGGGTTCGGATCAGTTGGGTTAATGCAACGGTGCCGCCGGGCCCCATGCCGGCCATGGGTTCGTCCAGGATAAGGAAATCCGGGTTGCCGGTGAGGGCCATGCCCACCTCAAGCTGCCGTTTTTCCCCGTGGGAGAGGTGGCTTGCCGGCAGGTCCGCCCGGTCCGTGAGGTCCACCCGTGCAAGTGCTGCGGGCAGTTTCTCTCTGACCGCCTTTGTTTTAAGGCTGTTCTGCCAGAATTTAAAGTTGTGGCCCTGGTGGGTGCAGATGGAAAGCGCCATGTTCTCTGCCACGGTCAGGTTTTCGAAAATGTGGGTGATCTGAAAGGATCTTGCCATGCCTCTTGCCGCCCTGCGGTGGGCGGCAAGACGGGTAACGTTTTCGCCCTTAAACGAGACAAGGCCGCTGTCCGGCAGGATATCCCCGGTGATCTGGTTGACGGCCGTTGTTTTCCCTGCGCCGTTGGGGCCGATGAGGGCATGGATCTGTCCCCGGGTGACACCGAGGTTCAGGCCGTTGGTGGCCCGGACCGCACCAAAGGTTTTGTGGAGGTTCCTTACCTCAAGGATGGTGTCAGTCATGGCCTTTCCCCTCCCCGGTCAGCAGGCCGAAAAGCCCTCGCTTGGCAAAGATGACAACCAAGAGCAGGAAAGGCCCCATGTAAATCATCCAGTGCTCGGTGATCATGGCCAGGGTTTCCTCCATGAAAAGAAAGGCGGCGGCACCCAGGACGGGGCCGAACAGGGTACCCATTCCTCCGATCAGAACCATGACCATGAGTTCCCCGGACAGGGTCCAGTGCATGAGGCCGGGGCTTACGTATTCCGTCTGGTTGGCCAGGAGGCTGCCGGCCAGGCCGGCCCCGGCCCCGGCAATGACAAAGCAGGCCAACTTGTAGGTGTAGGCGTTGGCCCCCAGGGCGTTGAGACGGCGTTCATTGTCCCTGGCCCCCCGGAGCACCAGGCCGAACCTGGAAGCCACAAGACGGGTGCAGAAAAAGAGAAAAGCTGCCAGCAGTGTCAGGCAAAGATAGTAGAACTGGGTATCGTTTCCCAGGTCGAGTCCCGGCAGTGCGGACCGGTTGTAAAGAGACAGGCCGTCATCCCCCCCGTATTTTTCCAGGGAGACAAAAAAATAGTAGAGCATCTGGGCAAAGGCCAGGGTGATCATGATGAAATGCATGCCGCGGGTCCGCAGGCTCAGCGCCCCGAAGACCAGGGCAAACAGGGCGGAGATTATAACCGCCAGGGGGATGACCACAAGTGCGTTCTCACAGCCTTTAAACACAAAGGGCCAGGTGAACAGGGGCTCCATTTCCGCACTGTGGAAAAAGAGAATGCCCACCACATAGGCACCCACCCCCACATAGGCGGCGTGCCCCAGGCTGACGGTGCCGGCATACCCCAGCAGCAGGTCCAGGCTTACCGCGGCAATGGCGTAGATCAGGACCCGGCTGAAAAAAGAGATATAGTATTCCTGGCCCGTGAGGGCGGCAACCCAGGGCAGCAGGACGAGAATCATGGCGCCTAATGCCACACAGGCTTTTTTTCGGATGGATTGTTGTTGGGTATGGGTCATCAGTTATGGGCGGGAAACAGTCCCCGGGGCTTCCACACGAGGATGGCGGCCATTAAAATGTAAATGGACATGGAGGCAATGGATGCGGCGGCACCGTCGGCGTGGGCCGCCGGAAACACCAGGCGGAAGAGGGTGGGCAGAAAGGCGCGTCCTAGGGTATCCACCAGACCCACGAGCAAAGCCCCGGCCAGTGCCCCCCTTACGGATCCGATCCCCCCGATGACGATCACCACAAAGGTGAGAATCAGGATACTCTCCCCCATGCCGGATTCCACGGCAAGGATCGGTCCTGCCATGACACCGGCAAGTCCTGCCAGCAGGGCACCAAGGCCGAACACCCAGGTGTAGAGCAGCCGGATGTTCACCCCAAGGGCACCCACCATGGCCCGGTTGGCGGCCCCGGCCCGGATCTGCATCCCCAGCCGTGTTTTTGAAAACAGCCCCCAGAGGAAAAGGGCCACCCCAAGCCCCACAAGGATGACGGCCAGCCGGTACACCGGATATATCATGCCCGGGAGCAATTCCACGCCGCCGCTGAGCCACACCGGCACATCCATGAACAGGGGCTGCCGGCCCCAGATGATCCGGGTCAGTTCGTTAAAGAACATGATCAGGCCGAAGGTGGCCAGCACCTGGTCCAGGTGTTCCCGGTGATAGAGGCGGCGGAATATGACAAATTCCGCGGCCATGCCCACGGCGGCGGCGGCCGGCAGGGCTGCAAGAAGACCTAGGATGAAAGAACCGGTATGGGCCGCCACCGAGGCTGCGACATAGGCGCCGATCATGTAAAATGAGCCGTGGGCCAGGTTGATCACCTGCATGATCCCGAACACCAGGGTGAGGCCTGCGGACATTAAAAACAGGGTGATGCCCAGTTGGAGGCCGTTGAGGAGCTGTT
>CAJWHT010000200.1 GCA_913041495.1 uncultured Desulfobacteraceae bacterium
CCGGCGGTGACCGATGCGAAAAGGCCCATAATGCTGTGGCTGGTGTAGGCAATTCGGTAGGGGCGGCAGGCCCTGTCCAGGGCATTCATCACCCAGTTCCGACAGTAGCAGTCATCCGGAAACAGGGCCAGTGGAATCGGGGTCTCCTCGTGCTGGCAATGCTGTTCAGAGGTGACCCACACCGTGGGGTCCTGCCGGAGCAGTACGCTGTTTTCCATATCTGCCACAGGGGAGGTGGTCATGGCCAGATCCAGTTCCTTGCGCTGCATCCGCTCGGTGAGCCGGCTGCTGGGTTCGCAGGTCACCTGGACCTGGATCCTGGGATGGGAGCGGGAAAAACCTGCCAGGATGTCAGGAAGGAACCGGGTGGCGTAATCATCGGGCAGGCCGATGCTGATCCATCCGGACAACTCCGGTTGTTTCAGGACTGATACCGCCTCTTCGTTCAGTTTCAGGATACGCCGGGCATAGGAGAGCAGGGTTTGCCCTTCGGCGGTGAGGGTTGAATTCCTGCTGTCCCGCTTGAGCAGGGGCTTTTCCATCAGTTCTTCCAACCGTTTTATCTGCATGCTGACCGCGGATTGTGTTCTGCCCACCTGCAGGGCGGCCTGGCTGAAGCTGCCGGTGTCGGCAATGGCGGTGAGGGTTCGCAGCAGTTCTGTGGGGATGTTTGTCGTCATCGGGGGTCCTTAGCTATAAGAATTTTTGATGTCTATTATAAAAACAATTCGTTTGATTGATCAATAGTTTTCTCTTATCTTTTTATCATTCCTTTTAAACCTGCTTAAAAAGGAGGACCCATGACCACTATTCAGGAATGTCAATACAGGGATTGTCAGAAGGTTGAAAGATCCTTTTCCACCGGTATCTCCAGGGCTGTCACCGCTCTGGTGCGAATCTGCCGCCGGTATGGCCGGTGGATCGAACTAAAGGACCAGCAACGGCAGCTTCTGTCCATGGATAACCGGATGCTCAAGGATATCGGCCTGAGCCGGGCCGATGCGGTCAGACTGACAACAGGGCCGCGGTTCTGGCCCTATATGCTGGGTAAATCAGCAGGGCATCCGCCCCGGTAATCTGAAACGCTGCGGGTCACAGGTCTCCCTCAGGATGCCTGTGACCCGTAAATCCTATCGTTTTCCCGGATTTTCCTATTTATAAAGAGAATAGAACCTTTTTGAAATATAAGTCTTCTTTATTCTCGGCGGATCTTCTCTCTTGAGTGGCGGCAGGATTACCTATTCTCTGTATCCTGCCGGTCTGCCTGCACAAGAGGGTAGGTCCCTTCCACGGCCTGTTCCAGCAGTTCCTGGACCTTACCGGCCATGGCAACGGCAATTTCAAGACCGATCTCCGGATACTCCCGGACGATTTCGGTGAATTCCTGCTTGTTGATTTCAAGCAGGGTGGTGTGGGTTTCGGCCACAAGAGTAATGAGTCGGACTTCATCCAGAAGAAGGGCGGCTTCACCGATGGATTCCCCGGGCTGAAACATTTTTCCCCCGGCCTTTTTGGCGGATTTCTGCATGGAAAGTTCACCGTCCATAATCAGCACCATGGTATCGGCGATTTCCCCTTCCGTGAAGACAACTTCCCCCGGAGAATATGTTTTTTTTCGTGAAATGGCGGCAATTGCGGCCAGTTCGTTGATGCTCAGTTTTTTGAAGATACGGATTTTCTTCAGACGAAGGATTTTTTCGGGAATGGGTAAATCGGCATTCATGTCATCCTCGTTTCCAGGGCCTGCCGCGGTATGCCGGGCAAACTGCGCAAGACCTGGGTGGCTGCTTTGGGTAAACTGGGAGATGTTGGCCCTGAACCGCTCCAACAGGCCGGCCTCGATGATGCAATGACCGGCCAGCAGGCTGCTCACGGGGCAGTCTCCTTCCAGAAGGTAAAGATATACGCTTTTAGGATCGTGTCTGAAATCCGGGAGGTTGAATTTCTTTTGGGCCTTGGCCAGGGCTTTGGCCGGATCTGTCCCGTCAATCAGGGGCATGAGTTTTTTCAGCAGGGCCGGGGCCATGATCCGGTCCAAAAGTTCCTGGGCGTTGGCCCGCCTGCGGGTATCCCTGGAAAACAGGGTGCGGAATACGATTCTGAATTTTCCGCTGTTGTCCCGGATGGAGAGCACCCGGATCAGGCCTTCGATATTATCTTGGATTCTCTGTGCCAGGTGTTCTGCCAAAAGGGCGTTGCCGGGGGTGTCCGGCAGGCGGCTCAGGGTGCGGCTGACCGCCAGGTGGCCGTAACATGTTTCAATCCGGTTCCGGGCAAAAAGATAGGTATCCTGTTCTTTGATCTCCAGGGTTTTCAGGAGTCGGAACACCCCTTCACGGATTGTTTTTTGGGGCAAATCCAAGGAGGCGATCAGCAATTGCCCGTTGCAGTGGGGGGCGGTTTTCAGTTTTTCTTCCGCCATTTCCCGGACCATTTCCGATCGGTCTCCCAGCAGGGGAATGACCCGGGTCATGGCCGTGTCATCGGTGATATCAGTCCCCTCCAGGGCGGCCAGGCGGACCGCTTCGTCCGGGTGCGTCAGATAAACGGTGGTGTACCGGGACGTGTCCTGATACTCCAGGGCGGACAGGGCCGTGAGGATCAGGGGAATCAGGCCCGGGGCGGCCCCCTTTTCAAGGAGGCGTTCAAGGCGGACGATATGGGCCGGATCACCGGATTCTCCGGCTGCGATCACCCCGGCTTTCCGGTCCCCGGTATCTTCAGATGCCATCCAGGCACCCACCGTGGCCCGGTAATGGTCCGGCTGCCGGACATAGAGGCCGGCTGCGGCATAGGCCCTGACCTCGGGGGGCATGCGGGATGCCGTCATTTCCGGTGTGACAATGCTTGCCGTATCTGCCCCGGCACGTTTCAACGCCCGTAAAGCCGCAGCAAAAAGCTCAGGGTTCCGAATGTCTGCCATCGGTGCCAGCTTTTCGGTATCCAGGGATTCGGCCTGTCCGGAGACCATATCCAGCAGGACGATCTGGGTACCCGGATCCTGGTGGGGCAGGGTGGTCAGGATATGGGTATCCAGCCCGGGCAGATCAACGGATTTCAGCAGCCGGGCATGCCAGACGGCTTCCTCCCCCCGGGCGGCCAGAAAGGTACGGACCAGGTCATCCTTGGGGGCCGACTCCCTGAACAGATGGTTGACATCCCGGTCTTCAAGGGCCTTGAGATCGAGCATATCCTTGGACAGCAGGCTGGACAGTATCCCTGAATAGTTCCGCTTCAGGTAAACCGTGGTGAGTATCCAGATCACGACCACCGGGAATATGGCCAGGGACAGAAATTTAGGGTGGCAGATGCCGTCGCTGATAAGGACAAGGCCTGAGCCGGTGAACAATCCGATCCGGACCACGGTGCCCCGGAGAAAGGGGCGGATCTTATTCCGGTAGGATGTGGGGAAGATCCCCATCAGGACATCGGTCACCGGTTTGTTCAGGGTGGTCCGGATAACGTTGGTGGACAGCCGGGCATACATGGCGGAAAAAACGTCGAACCGGAAAAGAAAGGCCGTAAACACCAAAAAATAGTTGCAGGGATGGAACATCAGGGCCACGGGCAGGCCGATGCGGTTGTAAACCTTGCCCACAAAGAGCAGCAGGCAGAGGCTGACGATATTCATCACCCCGCGGAACACACCGAAAAACTGAATCATCCCGGTTTCCGTGGCAAATTGGCTGTTCACCGCATAGTTGAACTGGTAGTTGAGCACCGGGATGATAATGTTGGGCAGCAGGGTTAAAAAGATCAGCACGGTCACCAGGGGGGTCTCACGCATTACCAGCCGGATGTTTCTGAACTGCTCCGGCAGGGCGGGCTTGAACTTCGGTGCCTTTGTCCGTTCCTTGGTCAGCAGCAGGGTGGGAAACCTGAACCGCATCCGTGTGATGGTGATAAAGGCCAGCATGATATTGAAGGCATATACCAGCATCAGATTGTTGATGGCGGTCAATTGCCCGATCACCGGGGTGCCGAAACTGCCGATGATCTCCCCGGCCACCCCGCCGGCAACGATCAAGGGGAAGAGGCGTTTGGACTGGCGCACGTTGAACAGGTCGTTGGCCAGGTTCCAGAACAAGAGGCCCAGCAATATGTCAAACTGGGCCTTCAGCACAAAGAGCAGGGGGTAAATCAGGCTGATATCCAGGTTCATGACAAACCGGAGGGCCACCATGGACGCGGCGCAGAACACAAGAACATAGGAGAGGATCTGGTTCCCCTCAAGCCTTGCCATCAGGGCGCTCAACCGTGCCATCACAACAAAGGTGATGACGGAGTTCAGCATGTAGACCACGGGCAGGTATTCCACCCCGTACCGTTTTAAAAATGTGGTTTCCGCAAAGTTGTTGAGAATGATACCCGAACTGCGGAGCAGCATCAGCAGCATGGACCAGAGAAAGAGGCTCAGCTCATCCTCGTGCACGTCAATCAAATGTTTCAGTTTTATGGCCATGGCTCAGGTTTTTTTGGGGTCAATCTTTATTCTTCATGGCGTCTTGCAGGGTTTGCTCAATATCGGAAAATGATCCCGCTGACAACAATTTTTAACATACTAAAGACAATTCTGAACAATTACCAGTGTTAATTGGCTTGTCCGGGGAACGGGATGCCTTTGGTAGGCCTGTGTTTGGCACGCTTGACTTTGATGGCTGCCCTGGGGTAAGACTTTACCTGTTCATCACAGGACAATTCTATTTTTATCGCCAATTATATTAAGGTTTACAGATTATGGATACAATGCAGTTGCGGGGGGGCTCACTTGTGGGATGTGCCGCCTTTGTGGTGGTGGTGGCCGGGATGAAGGCGGCTGCCGTTCTGGTGGTACCCTTTCTTCTTGCGGGGTTTCTGGCAATCATCTGTGCACCGCCCCTGTACTGGATGCAGCGCAAGGGCATTCCCAGTGTGGCGGGCATTTTGATTCTCATGGCCGGGGTCATCGTGCTCCAGGTAATGCTGGTTTCCCTGGTATCTTCGTCCATTGCCGATTTTACAAAGAACCTGCCCTTTTTCCAGGAGCGCCTGCTGAAACTGATGTCCGGCAGTCTGACCCTGCTCTCCGATTACGGCATCCAGGTGGAAGCGGACACGCTCACCGAAGTGTTCAACCCTTCCAGGATTCTTAAAATGGTGGCCAATACCCTGAACGGCCTGGGCGGGGTGCTGACCAACACCTTCTTTGTTTTCCTGACCTTTATCTTCATCCTGTCCGAAGCCGCCGGATTTCCCAACAAGCTGCGCGCCCTGTCCGAGGACGGCAACGGGGATATGGACAAGTACACCGAGATCACCGACGGGGTGAACCGTTACCTGGGCATCAAAACCTTGACCAGCCTGGCCACCGGGGTGATCATCACCGTCTGGCTGAGTTTCCAGGGGGTGGATTACCCAGTAATGTGGGGGGTGTTCGCCTTTCTGCTCAACTACATCCCCAACATCGGTTCCATCATCGCCGCTGTTCCTGCCGTCCTGCTGGCCCTGATTCAACTGGGCCCGGTGTCGGCCATGGTGTCTGCCCTGGGATTCTTCCTGGTGAACACCATCATCGGTTCTGTGGTGGAGCCCCGGATCATGGGGGAGGGCATCGGCCTGTCCACCCTGGTGGTATTCCTTTCCCTGGCATTCTGGGGATGGGTGCTGGGGCCGGTGGGGATGCTGCTCTCCGTACCGCTGACCATGGCGGTGAAAATTGCCCTGGGGGGAAAGGAGTCCACCCAGTGGATCGCCGTACTTCTAGGATCAAACCGGGAAGCTGCGGAAATCATGGCCAAACGGCAGGGGGAAGATGCCTAAAAAAGATGCCTGAGCGGGAATCGTCAGAATAGGCTGGCTACCGGGTACGTCCCTCGATATTAATGAGAATGACCCCCTTTTTCAGCCTGGGGCCGCCGATGGTGACCGAGGAGCCGTTCTGCAGCCGGACACCGGTTTGGAATACCGGATTGCCCTTGGCATTGATGCGGATGTGATACTGAATCCGGCTCCCGTTGCTGCCGGTGGGGGTGATGATCAGGTCTCGGTTGCCGGGCAGGGTTATCCGTCCCTTTTGCCCTTCGGAAAGTGACATGGCCTTCTCGCTGATACGTCTGAAACGGGTGTAGTTGAATTCCGATCCGATTTCCCTGGCAATGGCTTCCAGCCCCGGATCAACCCCGGCCTTTCCTTTTGTCGCATGGATCACTTTCACCCGGGTGTGATAGGTGGTGCCGGCCAGGGCCGGGGAAAAAGCGGACAAAACGATGCAAAAAGCGGTCAGCCAGGCAAGCATCCAAACGGGGACAGATTTCAAACCGGTATTCATAACTTTCCCTCGATATATCTCCGACGTGTCTTAAGCCATTTCAGGTTTCGGAAAACCAGATAATGGTATGGTGGCTTTCCGGGGTTTCGATTATCATAACCGATGACCCGTAGGTGTCAACCGAATTTACAATGGCGCTGGGCCCAGGCACCATACCGTTCCCGGAATCCCCCTGCCAGGTATACAGGGAGACGGCAAGGATCAGGGCAACCGCACTCAACGAAGCCAGTTTCAGTCCCATGGCGCCTCTGCCGAAAACAGATGCCAATCCCTGACCCATGCGGCCTATCCATCCCCAAAGTCCCTTACGGTTTTGGGCTCCCTGGGGGGCTGTCACGGTGATGGGGGGCAGTTCGGTCCGGATCCGGCCGACTTCGGCTTCCGTATGGCTGGAAAACAATTGCCCCATCTGACGGAAATCCGCCAGGGTTTCGGCACAGGCCGCACAGGTTTTTGCATGGCGGAGAAATACGCTGTGGGCCTCTTGCCGCACTTCATTGTCCGCCACCCGGCTGATAAATTCTTTTGTATATCTGTTGCATGGGGTCATGATATCCCTCCATTCTCTTTCATGGCGGCCAGTATCATCTGCCGCGCCCGGTACAGCCGGGAACTGACCGTGCCCTCCTTTATCCCCAGCTCCTCCCCGATGGCCTGGTAGCTCAACCCCTCCACCGTATTCAGGACAAAGACCACCCGGACGTTTTCCGGCAGGGATTGCACCGCTGCTGCAAGGGCTGCCTCCTGCTGTTTCTCCCCCAGCCGGGTTTCCGGGGTGCCGGATGATCCGGCCGCCTCCCGAGTCAGGTATTCGGTTTCCGTATCAAGGGAGGTGTGGTGCCATCGGAACCGCCGCTTCCATTTCCGTTTCCAGTTGAGGCAGAGATTCACGGTGATCTTCCGCAGCCAGGTGCCCAAACCTGAGTCTCCCCGGAAACCTGAAATATTTTTTATGGCGCTGACAAAGGCATCCTGAACAATTTCCCTGGCTTCCTCCCGGTCCAGCGTAATACCGTAAGCGATTTTAAGGAGGCGGTCCTCGTACCTTTTAACCAGGGTGTCAAAGGCCCATTCCTGCCCCTGGCGGAGCCGGCGGATCAGATCCTGTTCGTCAGGGTCTGCAACAGCAGAAACCTTGGCTGTTGAAACTCTTGTTCCGCTTCCCGTTCCGGTCCGGTCCTCCGGTGCCGGACCGGGCTGAACGACTGCGCTGAAAAAGAGGGCTGGGATCACCGCCGATCCTTAGTTTAAATTATATGTAGATTAAGATTAGTTATTGTTTCAGGCAGCCGCCCGTGCGGGCGGCTTGCCGGGTACTCTGTGGCTAAAATCTGCCGTGGCCTCTACCGTGTCTTACCCACACTTTATCTTTGCGCCAGTAGCCGTCTGCCACCTTGAACTCCTCGTAACGCCCGGCTACCCATTTTCCCCGCCGGTTGTAATGCCCGGGATTCCAGCGGGTTTCATATTCCGGCTCCACCCAGGTTTTCCGGGTTTCCCAATGGCCTTTCCGGTGGGCCTTTTTAGCGTACCGTTTCACATACCGGGGCTTGGGCGGATGATGGTATTCTTTCACCACCACCGAAGCCCGCTCCGGCCGGTTCATACTGTTGATAATCGCACTGCCCAGGATCACTGCCCCGGCTCCGATCAGGGCGCCTTCAATGGTATGGCGGCGGGCTGCCCCGGCCTGGGAGATACTCGCGGTGAATCCTACAATAAGAAAGGTTGCGGTGACAATGGCAATCTGCTTTTTCATGGTGTCCTCCAATCGTTTTCAAGTGTCTTTTTCCAGGCCCTTTTCCGCCTGTCTTAAAAAGATAGACACCGGAAATTTGAAATCCTTCACAAAAAAAATAAAAAAAACGATTCCCATCCGGAATCTTGATATTCGGTCTTAATTTGGTACCTTAAAAACCGGAGCTGGTGATATGAATATTACAAAAGATATAAAGCCTGTAACCTACGACACCACATTTTTTAAAATGTAGCTGTGAAAAAACATGCTTGATCATGTCGAGTTTACAGTAGATTGATGGTAATGCAATAAGAGGCGAACCAAAGCCATAGAGTTTACGATCTTTTGATAAAATCGAGTCGAATAAAAAAATAACAAATTTCAGGGAGAACATTTTTGGTATCTATATCGAGTGATGTTTTTAATGACTGGCAAGAACTTGTAAATATTATGGCAGAAATTTTTAATATCCCTGCTGCTTTAATAATGAGATTGGTTGGTTCTGAGATTGAAGTGTTTATATCAAGCCAGGGTGAAAATAACCCCTATGAGTCAGGGGACAAAGAAAAAGTATGGGGTTCCGGTTTGTATTGTGAGAATGTTCTTAGGACTCGGAATAAACTTTTAGTCCCAGATGCATTAAATGATGAAAATTGGAAGACTAACCCTGATATAAAACTTGGTATGATCTCTTACCTGGGTTTTCCCATTCTGCGACCTGATGGAGAGCCTTTCGGTACAATATGTATATTGGACAGGAAAGAGAATTCGTATTCCAGTAAATTTGAAAGGTTGATGCTCAAATTTAAAAAGCTAATCGAAAATGACCTAAAAGTTCTCTATGAAAAAAATGAGCTTGAGATTAAGAACAAACAACTCGCAGAGGCAAAAAAGGAAACAGAAGAACTATTTTTGAAAGCTTTCAAAAATTCACCGGTTATGATTACCATAAGTAAAATCGAAGATGGCACCTATATTGAAGTAAATGACACTTTTGTAAATTGTACTGGATATACAAAAGCCAATGCGGTTGGAAAAACTTCTGTTGAACTTGGATTCATATCTATAGAGGATCGTAACTTTCTTAAAAAGTCCATACAAACGGATGGGCATATAAAAAATGCGGAATTCGAATTGTCTTGCAGTGATGGGTCTCCAATGACATGTTTGTATTCAGGAGAAACTATTGAAGTTGGGGGTATCAAAAGGCTGCTTTCAATTGCCATCGATATCTCTGAACGAAAACAACAAGAAAAACTTTTAAAACAAAAGCAAACCGACTTAGAAATTCACAGCAAAAAACTCGAAGATATGAATACTGCTTTGAACGTTCTTATTGAGCATAGAAGTGAAGAGAAAGAAAACATAAAAAAGGAAATTTTAAAACATTTTGAAAAACTCGTCTTCCCTTATTTCCCATCCTCAATAAATACAAAAACTAATGGAGAACTATCAACCCTCCTTTCCATAATTGAGAGAAATGTTAAAGAAATACTGCTCAAAGGTAGTAATAAAAACCTGTCACTATTTGTTAGTTTAACGCCGATGGAGTCTCAGATCGCTCATATGATCAAGGAGGGGAAAACATCTAAAGGGGTAGCAAATGAATTAAAAATGAGTGTTCATACCGTTTATTTTCATCGTGAAAATATTCGAAAAAAGCTAACACAAAGCATATTATGCCTGCATCACTGTCACAAAAAAAATATATTGAAG
>CAJWHT010000201.1 GCA_913041495.1 uncultured Desulfobacteraceae bacterium
CTATAGGAAAACTACATTTTTCTATAGAAATTCTGATGTTTATACAAAAAAGTTTTTCTTTTGTGTTTCCAAGTTTTGAAGTATTAGTAGTGTTTCACAACCCCCACGCAATCACCGAGTCATGAGCAGGCGGCAGGCGGCGTCAAAGCGTTCTGGCAGGCAAATTATGAGGGCGCCTTGACCCTTTATCGTGACCTGGCGGAAAGTGAGTTTATCGAAGGGGACAGAAAACGGGCCGAAACGCTGATTCAAGATTCCCTTGCCTATACCCGGACGGCGGCGGCACGGGCAGAATCACTCAACATCCTTATCGTCCATTACACCTTGCTGGCCAGGTATGCTGAGGCCATATCCGCCGGGCGTCAGGCCCTGGCGGAATTCGGAATCTCCCTTCCCGACGGGGACTGGGAGCGCTTCCGGGACATTGAGGTCCGGCAAATCCGGCAAAAGCTTGAGGGTGTCCGGGTGGTGGACTTGTTTGACCGGCCGGTCATGACCGATCCTGATATGCTGACGGTGACAAGATTGCTGATCACCCTGGGGCCCCCCTGTTACAGAACACACCAGCAGTTGTGGAGTGTGATTGTCCCCAAAGTGGTCAACCTGACCCTGGATCACGGGCTTGTGCCCCAGATCGGATACAGTTATACCGCCCTGGGGGGGCTGCTCGGGTGGATCGAAGACGATTATGACACGGCCCGGAAATTCGGTGAACTGGCTGAGCGGGTCATGGGCGCAGACAAGTTCAGATCCCCGTCGGACCAGAGTGTTTTCTACCTGATGGTGGGCAGCTCCACCCGACACTGGTTTCATCATTTAAAGCATGCAAGCAGGGATTACATGCGCGCCTATGATATCGGGCTCCAGTCAGGCAATCTGCAATATGCGGCCTATGCCTTCGGACATAACATGTACTGCCGGTTTTTTCAGGCCGTGCCGCTGCCGGAATTGATCCGTGATACGGAGCAGTCCTTGATGTTCAGCAAGTCCCGGCTGAACCAGTGGGCCATTGATTTGTGCGAAGGTGGTATCCGGGTGTTTGAGGCCCTGTCCGGTGACTTGCCCGGTGACTTGCCCGGTGACTTGCCCGGTAAACCGTCCGGTGATTTGGGACCGGATGGAGACAGGGCATACCTTGCCCGTGTGGATGACCATAAAAATATCCAGGTAAGATGTATCTTTAGCATCCTAAAATCCTTTTATTACCTGGTGATAAATGATTTGAGCTCTGCCGGCAAATGGTCCGACAAGGCCGAAACCCTTATTTATACCGTCGGCACTCAGGGGTTACTGCCCTGGCCGGAACATGTATTCATCAGGTTCATGATTAAAACCGGAAAGTGGCATCTCTTAGCAGATAAGGACCCCACCCACCTTGCCAGCCGGCTTCAGGAACTCAAAGAGGTGTTGGACCGGCTCAGGATCTGGGCCACCCACAGCCCGGACAATTACGATCATAAAGTGACGCTGGCAGAAGCCGAGCTTGCCAGAATTGAGGGCCGGTTTGACAGGGCCGCCCACGCCTACGACAAGGCTATCGAAACTGCCGGGCGGGGTGGTTTTGTTCAATGGGGGGCCATTGCCAGTGAACGGGCCTTCCGGTTCTGGGAGGCGCATGGGGTGGACAGCATGGCCCAGATATACCGGCAAAAGGCCTATGACAGGTATCATCTCTGGGGAGCCGGAACAAAGCTTTCGGCTATGAGGACCGAGTTTGAAGCGCATATATCGGTCTGCATGGAACGTGTTGCCGGAAACTCGTCTGTCGTTACCGGCTTTGCCGGCAGGCACGCAGAGATGATGGCTGGAAAGGCTGCGGAAAAACAAACCCTGCTCGGATATGAATCGGTTTCCAGGCAGGCTGATGAACTGGCACTTGCCCTCAAACGCCTCCGGAAGGAAACCGCAGAACGTAAAAAAGCAGAAGAACGGCTCAGGGAAAACGAGAGCCGGTACCGCCAGGCCCAGGCCCTGGGACGGGTGGGCAACTGGGAATACGATCCGGACACAGGCGAGGTGTGGGGGTCGGATGAGGCCCGGCGCATTTTCGGCTTTGACCCGGAGATAAAACGTCTTCCCTTGGAAGATGTCAAGGCCTGTATCCCGGACTGGGAACGGGTGTACCGGGCCATGAGTGACATCTTGGAGAAGGACAATACCCACCGGTTTGAATATGAGATCCGTCCGGTCAGGGGGCCTGAAAAACGAATCGTAAGATCCACGGCAGCGGTGATCAAAGGTGAAGACGGCCGTTCCAGAAAACTTGCCGGTGTTGTCCAGGATATCACCCGTCGAAAAGCCCAGGAGGCAGAACGTCATCAACTGGAGCTGAAGCTGCTTCAGGACCAGAAAATAAAGGCCGTCGGCACCCTGGCCGGGGGCATTGCCCACGACTTTAACAATATTTTGTATCCCATTGTCGGATTTACGGAAATCTCTATCCAGGATTTACCGGCGGATCACCCGGTTCAAGAGAACCTTAAGGATATCCTTCAAGGGGCGAAGCGGGCTGCGGACCTGGTAAACCAAATCATGAGTTTCAGCCGGTCCCGGAAGGAAACCGATCGCAAACCCGTTGCATTGCATGGGATTGTCAATGAAACCTTAAAGCTGTTGAGATCCAGTCTGCCGTCCCATATCGATATCCGGAAAGATTTTCCTTCTCAGAACCTTTATATCCTTGCCAATGCCACGGAGGTCCATGAAGTGGTAATGAACCTGTGCACCAATGCCTACCATGCCATGGAAGACGACGGGGGCGTTCTCGGCATAGAACTTAGCGCAGGTCCGCCTGATCCGGAACTCAAGCTGGACCAGGACCGGACCTATTGCCGTCTGACCGTCAGTGATACCGGGGAAGGGATCGCACCGCAACATATGGACCATGTGTTTGAGCCTTACTTTACCACCAAGGACCAGGGCAAAGGGTCCGGCCTGGGGCTGGCCGTTGTTCACGGCATCGTCAAAAGCAGCGGGGGGGAAATCCAGATAAAAAGTGCACCGGGCAAGGGGACTTTGGTCTCTGTTTACCTGCCCCTGATCCAGCCACCAAAAAATACCCCGGTCAGCGTTTCCGAAAACGGTGATCTTCGGGGCACAGGACATATTCTCCTTGTGGATGATGAGCCGGCCATCGTGAAAATGCTGTCCAGAATGCTGGAACGTCGCGGATACCGGGTAACCCAAACCACCTCCAGCATAGAAGCTCTGGACTTTTTTGCCCAAGATCCTCATGGGGTGGACCTGGTGATTACCGATATGACCATGCCGGGTATGCAGGGAACCCGCCTTGCCCAGGAGATGTTGGCTTTGAGAAAAGATGTTCCGATTTTGATCTGCACGGGGTACAGTGACCGGCTGGACCCTGAAACCCTATCCACACTGGGGGTCCGGGGAATTGTGGGCAAACCCATCAGCCTGTCGAAACTGGCCGCCAAGGTAAAGGCGCTGCTTTGAGGGATCATGATCCGGAAATGCGGTGAGGTCCCGGTGCCGGCACTCCCCGGGGGTGGCGGGCCGTGTGGGGAACCATCCGGGGAACCTTGATGATAAAAGTTGTGCCTTTACCCGGAGTTGATACTACTTTGACCTCTCCCCTGTGATGGGTGATGACTTTATTGGCAATGAACAGTCCTAATCCTGTGCCCTTATTCCCCTTGGAAGAAAAGAATATGGTGAAGATGTTTTTCAGGGTGGCCTGGTCCATACCCTGGCCGTTGTCCTGGATGCGGAAGGTGACCTTTTCCCGGTCCATCCGCGCCGTGAAGCTGATGGTGTGGGCCTTTTGGACATTCTTCTTATCGTCAATACAAGCCTCAATCCCGTTTTCAAGGATGTTCACAAGAGCGGTCTGGAGACTGCCCTTATCTATTTCAAAATCATCCGTGTCAATCAGGGCGTCAAAACGCTTTTCCAGGATTATTCCGTGTGTACGGGCCTTCATGGCCACAAGGCCAAAGGTGTCATCCATAAATGCATCGCAGGAGAGGCGTTCCCATTCCATGGTCCGGGTTTTGGTGTAATAAAGGATATCCAGCACCAGTTTTTTAATCCGGGCCGTCATATCCCGGGACATGTGGAATCCTTCCCTGATTTTTTCCATCCGGTGGGTGGTGAACCCGGTTTCCATGAGGTAGAAGCCGCCGTCAAGGTTGGTGAGCAACCCCTTGATACCGTGGGAAATGGAACCGATCATAAACCCCAGGGATGTCAAATGATCTTCCAGCCGTCTTGCTTCTGTGATATCCGTCAGCATCACCATGGCCTGGGTTACGATTCCTGTAGCATCCCGCAACGGGGCTGTCCAACAGAGCACGGTATGCTTGACACCGTCCGAAGATATAATCTCCATTTCAGAGGATTGGTTGGTGCCGTCTGATATTGTCTTCTGGACCGGACACTCCCGGCAGGGCTCGTCCCGGTTTTTGCATATGCCGAAACAATACTCACCGATATGATAGCCGAAATACGCTTCAAACTTCCTATTGGCATCGGTAATGATGTAATCCCCGTCCTGGATGAATATGAAGCAGGGGACTTCATTAAACAATTCCTGATAGTTCTTCTGGGATCTGGCAAACCGGCTTTTGTAGCAGTTTTCATTGAAACAGATGTGTTTGTGAAGGTAGAGTCGTTCCAGAGCACGATTGATGTAGAAATCGAAAGTGGATGCATTTAAGGGCAGTATCATAAAATCGGACGCCCCGCTTTGCAAGGCCTGGATTCCGTTTTCTGACCGGGTAATGTCCACGGCCGCGATGATCTCCATATTGATTTTGGTCTTGGCGATCCTGGCAATTTTCTTAAGACAGCCGTCCTTGTGTTCGTCTATGAAAACAACGGCGATATCGCAGTCCCGGGTGAGGTCGGACAGGTGATATCCCGAATCCCGGTCCATGGTGACAAATTCAATGTTGTCGAAAAATTTGGAGGCGGACAGATCTGCTATGGTGGTGTCAATGTAGTTTACAATCCGGATGGTGTACTGCATCTTTATCTTTTCCCTGGCCGTTGATTCATCTTTGGCGTTAATTGATTCAATAAAAGGATCCAATTGATTCATCTGCGGTTTTTCAGGCACCTGCTGATTAAAAAGCGTACAGCATTTTTTATGCCGCAGACTTCGGGCAGCCATGAAGGAGGTTTTCTGGTGAAAAAAATATTTTATTTGTTGCATTTTATAAACAAGTGTGGGACAAGAAACTAAACATCAATAAAAACACCGGAGCAGACAATGACGGAAAACAAGGTTGACATACTTCTCAAGCGGCTGATGGACGCCACGGGAATCTCCTCCCAGTCCGAACTGGCCAAAGAGCTTGGAATCAACCGTTCCGGAATTACCCATGCCAGAAACAAGAATCATATCCCGGACAACTGGATCGTCAAGTTGTTCCGCCGCTTCAGGATCAATCCGGAATGGGTGGATACGGGAGCCGGCCCTGTGTTTTACAACGCAGCCGGGAACAAGGATGAATCTGAGCAAAAGTTCCGTCAGATTCCCAAAGTGGCGGCCCGGTTGTCCGCAGGTACCGGTTCATTTGAGACGGAACAGGATGTGTCTGATTATCTGTCGTTTCCAACGGCCTGGTTGTCCCGGAAAGGCTCTGCTGCGGCCATGGTGGCCATGGAGGTTTTTGGCCAGAGTATGGAGCCCCTGATTCGTGAAGGGGATACGGTATTAATAGACCAGTCCCAGACCCGGATTATGGCCGGGGCCATTTATGCGGTGGGGGTAGATGACACCATCCTCGTCAAGCGTCTGGAAAAGCATCCCGATGCCCTGGTGCTCTGTTCTGATAATACGGATTTTTCCCCCATTCATCTGGATGCCGACGCCCTGGACAAGGTCCGGGTCTTGGGCCGGGTGATCTGGAGTTGCCGGGAATACCGTTAATCTTTTTTTGGGAACAGGCCGGCATATGCCGGCTATTATTTTGAATATGCTGTTTAGTTTTTTCAACATTCGGATCGAAAGTGTTTAAAAAGGAGAACTGCCATGCAACGTGTCACAACTGCCCTGAAAACAAAAGTCCTGGTAACCCTGACAACCATCGCCTGGATATGTGGCCTGCTGGCGGCCGGAAGCGACGGTCCCCTGATGCCCTATATAAATGTTGCCGGCGGCCTTTTATTTCTGGGGGCCTCTATGGTACTGGGCCGGTTGCTGCCGCGGTTGTCTGAAGATTCCACTGTAGCTGCTGCACGTCCGTTGCCCTGCATCAATCCTTACCCCGGAAGACCCTCAGTGAGGGCAACGCAGCCAAGGCGGACAGTCCGGAATCGGCCCGCGATAACCGGATTGCCGGGACAGGGAATTTCGCCGAGATTTGCCCGTGAACTGGGGGTTGTATAGGGGCGGTCTTCGAAAGATATTTCATCCCACTTTAATGAATGCTAATTCATTATTAAATCGAAGCTATCCCCTGAATCCGATTTGTGTGAAGTTGGAAAAATTTCAAAAATTAGAAAAATTTCAAATTTTTATTTTGAAAATTCTCAAGTCAATATAGATATCCCGATGTTTATGCCCCATGTTTTGAATGCTATTATTATTATGGGTGGTGAATCACTATTCAGTTTACAGATGGCATAAATTCTGCTATAAATCCTTCCGTTTGGACAAACAGCGCAGTTTGGCCAAGACAATTCGGTATATGGCAGTTGTGCAGTACCAACGGTGCTGAAAATGGCTGCCCGACGCCAGACCCGGGCAGCAAAAGACTATTAAGGGATATTGTATATGAGTTTTCAGGAAAAACTATCCTCCGGGGAATTCGTTGTTCTTGCAGAAATGGATGCCCCCAAAGGGATCGATATATCAGACCTCATTACCCACGCCGGACATCTCAAATCCAGAATTGACGCAGTCGTTGTTCCTGACATGGACAACGGTGTGATGCAGATGTCAGCGCTTGGCTGCGGCGCCCTGATGAAACAGCAGGGCATTGAGCCAATGATCCACATTTACGGCAGGGACCGCAACCGCATGGCACTCCAGGGCGATCTCCTGGCCGCCCATGTCCTTGGCATCCATAACCTTGTGGTTGTTCAGGGTGAAGAGATGATCAACGGCGATCATCCCGATGCCAAAGTGGTAGATGACGTGGATGAAGAAGGCCTGATTAAAATGGTATCCAAGCTCACTTCCGGGACTGACCTGGCCGGTTTTGACCTCAAGGGAAAACCGGCTCTGTCTGCGGGCTGCACCATTGCACCGGTGACCAATGACGCAGAGCTTGACGCCGAAAAGGAAAAAGCTGCCAAAAAAGTCGCGGCAGGGGCGAAGTTTGTTATTCTGCCGCCGGTTTTTGACATACCCTTCTATACAAAGATGATTGAGTCCATCTCATCCCTTAATGTGCCGGTGATCGCCAGCGTCTTCCTGTTGAAGAACGTGGGTATGGCCCGGTATATCTCCATTAACGACCCCAACTCCCGCCTTTCCGAGGATATCATCCGCCGTATTCGCAAAGCCAGTGACCGTGAAGCTGAATGTGTGGCCATTGCAGGCGAGATGATTAAATCCTTAAAACAGGTGTCCCAGGGAATAAAAATTTCCGCCCTGGGCTGGGAAGACAGGCTGCCCGCCATTCTGGACAGCGCAGGTCTTTAGGGAATAATTCCTCATTGTCAGAAGTCTTTAGCCTTAAGACAAGGCAATGGATACCCATGGTTAAAAACAGAATTAACGCGTAAGGTTACACATGCAAAAAATAAACGAAGAATCGTCAGGCGACAATAAAGTGCTCGTCATTGGCGGCGGTGTCGGCGGTATCAGGGCAGCCCTTGACCTGGCTGAGTCCCGTAAGGAAGTCATGCTAATTGACGCCAACTACGCCATCGGCGGGTTGATGACCCAGCTGGACCGGACCTTCCCCACAAACAACTGTGATCTGTGTACGGTTTCCCCGCACCTTTCCGCTTCCGCCCGTGAACAATTCCTTAAAGTGCGTCCCATGACCACCCTGGAAGGCCTGGAAGGCGAGGCTGGAAATTTCACCGCCACCGTCAAAACCGCCCCCCGGTACATTGATATTGACAAGTGTACGGGCTGCGGCGACTGTCTCAAAGAATTCCCAGAAGCCGTCAGGTTCACCCCGGGTCTTGATCCCCGGGCGCCGACCTGTATGCGGTATCCCCAGGCAACGCCTTTTGCCTTTTCCATCGATATGGACAAGATTGATGATGTTGACCGTCTGAAATCCGTCTGTAAAGCAAAAGCCATCCTGCCCGAGGACAAGGAAACTACCCAGAAGGTGAATATCGGTTCTGTGGTACTTACCGTCGGCGCAGAATTGTTTAATCCCGATGTGCTGGACAACTATGGCGCAGGACAATACGACAACGTTGTCACAGGGCTTGACTACGAACGGATCATGTCGGCGTCCGGTCCTTTCCAGGGCAGTCTTCTGCGGCGGTCCGACAAAAAGCGTCCCAAACGGGTGGCCTGGATCCAATGTGTGGGGTCCAGGGGGATCAATAAGGCCGATGTGCCCTATTGCTCCGGTGTCTGCTGTATGTATGCCCTGAAAGAGGCCATGGTTACGAAAGAGCGCTTCGGCGAAGACATCGAAACCACCATTTTTTATATGGACATGCGGACCCACGGCAAGGATTACGAGCAGTACTACAACCGCGCCAAAGACGATTACGGCGTGCGTATGGTCAGAAGCCGGCCGCACTCCATCGTTGAGCTCAATGAGACCAAGAACCTGTCCATTACCTACGCCCTTGAAGACGAGGCCCGCCAGGTGATTGAAGAGTTCGACATGGTGGTGCTTTCCACCGGATTTAGACCCTCTGAGACAACCGTTGAACTGGCCGGAAAACTGGGTATTGAACTCAACCCCCACAACTTTGCCGACACCGAATCCTTTAATCCTGTCAAAACGTCCAAAGACGGCGTTTATGTGGCCGGTGTCTACGAAAGTCCCAAAGATATCCCCGAAACCATGGTGCAGGCTTCTGCCGCAGCTTCCATGGCCGGCGCCCATGTGGCCGGACTGGATGCTGACGTGGCTGAATCCGAGCTTCCCCCTGAACGGGATGTGACCGGCGAAACACCTAAAATCGGTGTCTTCGTCTGTGACTGCGGCTACGATATCGGCGGTGTTGTGGATGTTCAAAAAGTGCTCGAACATGCCAAAACCAACCCGGATGTGGCTGTTGCCCAAGCGGTTGGGTACGGCTGTTCAGCGGAATCCATGACCCGCATCGAGGCCATGATTCAAGAACATGGTATCAACCGTGTGGTCATCGGCGGCTGTTCACCGAGAACCCATGAAACCAAGTTCCAGGATATGCTCAGAAGAGCCGGCCTGAATAAATACCTGGTGGAAATGGTCAATCTGCGTGACCAGAATACCTGGGCTCACCTCACCGAACCCCAGGATGCGCTGGACAAGGCATTCAAGCTGATGCAGATAGGCATCTCCGGCGTCCGCATGGCAAAACCCCTGAACGACAATACCCTGCCCATGAGCCAGAATGCCCTGGTTGTCGGCGGCGGTGTCACCGGCATGACCGCAGCCCTGAAGCTGGCCGACCAGGGAATCAAGACGTACCTGGTGGAACGCGCCCCGTCCCTGGGCGGTCTGGCACGCTCCATTGCCAAGACCATCGAAGGCGAAGCGGTGTCTCCCTTTGTTCAGCACCTGATTGATGCGGTGATGGCCCATGAAAACGTGCAGGTCATGACCCGCAGTATCATCGTTGACCACGACGGTATGCCCGGCCTGTTCAAGACCGGCATCCA
>CAJWHT010000202.1 GCA_913041495.1 uncultured Desulfobacteraceae bacterium
ACGCTGATGAAAGAACGACAGGCTGCAGCAGAAAAAGCCATGGCCCACAACGATGAACTAACCCACCAAATTGAGCAGGCCCTGAGGTCCCAACGGCTGGATGAGGCGATTCGGCTGACCCGGGAAACCGCTGAGAACCGAAAGCTCATCGCAGAAACCACGGGCTGGGTGACCCACACCAGAAACGTGATCCAGACCGCCAATGCCATCCTGGCCTCGGCCGTGGACATGGAAACCGGGCTGAGGGGATACCTGCTGGCAGGAAAGGAAGGGTTCCTGGATCCATACAAAGCAGGCCAAAAAAAGTTTACCGACCTGATCGCCTCCCTTTCTGACACCGTAAACGACAACCCGGCCCAGGTGAAACTATTGTCCGAAACCAAGGCCACCATCGATGCCTGGCAGAAAGATGTCACCGAGCCCCAGATTGCCCTGCGCCGTAAAATCGGCGATGCAAAAACCATGGATGACATGGCTCACCTCATTGCTGAAGCCAGGGGCAAAGCATACTTCGACAAGTTCCGCGGCCAGGTGGGCACGTTCATTGACAGGGAACAAAAATTAATGACGGCACGCAAGCAAACCGCCCATAAAACAGCGGACAATTCCCTGTGGATGATCGGCGGTGGCATCGTCCTTGCCATCATCCTGGCCCTGATGGTATCCCTGTTCCTGGCCAATTCCGTGGCCAAACCTTTCAAGGCCATCTTCCAGGGTCTGAAAACCTTCAGTTCCAATGAACTGAATACGGTAAAGGAGCGGTTCCAAGAGGTCATCGAGGCCTTAAGTTCCGGGTCCGACCAGGTGTCCGCAGCCTCCGGGCAGATTGCCGCAGGCAGCAGCGAACAGGCGGCCAGCCTTGAAGAAACATCGTCTTCCCTTGAAGAGATATCCAGCATGACCCGGAACAATGCCGAAAATGCAAACCAGGCCAACGCCCTCATGCAGGATGCCAACCAGGTGGTCACCGCTGCAAACGCCTCCATGACCGAGTTGACCCAGTCCATGGAAGAAATCTCCAAAGCCGGCGAGGAAACCTCTAAGATCGTCAAGACCATTGATGAAATCGCCTTCCAGACGAATCTTTTGGCCTTGAACGCAGCCGTGGAAGCAGCCAGGGCCGGTGAGGCCGGTGCAGGTTTCGCCGTTGTGGCCGACGAGGTAAGAAACCTGGCCATGCGGGCGGCGGATGCAGCCAAGAATACGGCCCAGCTCATCGAGGGCACCGTTAAAAAAGTCACCGAAGGTGCAGATCTGGTGGCAAAAACAAACGACGCCTTCCAACAGGTCACCGAAAGCACCGCCAAGGTGGGCCACCTGGTATCGGAAATCAGTGACGCATCCAAAGAACAGTCCGAAGGCATCGCCCAGGTCTCAGCAGCCGTTTCCGATATGGACTCCGTGGTTCAGCAAAATGCCGCCGGTACCGAAGAACTTTCCTCCCAGGCCGATGAACTCAAAAGCAAGGTGGGGCTCATGCTGGAAATCGTGGAAGGCCAGAAAAGCGGGCACACAGGCGCCCGGGCCCTGCCTGCCGCACGGCATTCGGCAACCCGGCCAAAGCGTTTGCCCAGAACCGAAGGGGAAGTCAGGCCCGACCAGGTCATTCCCCTTGATGACGACGATGACGGCGATTTCAAAAACTTCTAATCCCAGGCATTCCCGGGAGCACCAGCAGGTGCTCCCGGGAAGTGACCCGGATCACCCGCAACCGGATACCCACCACCCCAGGCCAAACCCTTTTCTCATCCCGGCTTCAGCGCCTCACCGAATTTAATTCGGTAAAAACTTAATATTTCTCCTTTAAAATTCTGAATTTTTCCTTGACTTTACAATTTGATTCGATAATACATAATGAATAAGATTCACCATAAGACCCGGTAACGCCAAGGAGGACAACCGACCTATGGACACCATCGATTGCCACACCCTCAAAGCCCTTCAGCAGGACGGCCGGAAAAAAAACTCGGAACTTGCCAAGGAAACAGGCCTTGCCCCCTCCACCATGCTGGACCGGGTGAAAAAACTGGAGGACCGCGGTATTATCCAGGGATACCGGGCCGTGGTCAATCCCGGCAAGCTGGGGCTGATGGCCCAGGGGTTTGCCTGTATTTCCCTGGACCGGCACCGGGTGAAAAATATCCAAAACCTGGAAGATGAAATCAACAATATCCCCAACGTCCGGGCCTGTTACCATATCACCGGCCGGTTCGACTACATCCTCCACGTGGTGGCATCTGATCTGGAGGAGTTGGGCCAGCTCATCAAAAAACAACTGGCCACCATACCGGGCATGGGAAAAATAGAGACATTCCTGGTGTACGAAGAGGTCAAACCCGACCAGGGGTGGCCCATTGATGCCGCCAAAAAAGCAGGGCCCGCCTGAACACCCGAAATCCAAAATAATAACCCATAAGGAGGTATTCATGAAAAAGAAAAAGGCAATCCACGATTTCTACCGCATGAAAGAAGACAAAAAAAAGGTCACCTGGCTTACCTCCTACGATTACCCCACCGCCCAATTCGCCGAAGCCGCAGACCTGGACATGATCCTGGTGGGGGATTCTCTGGGGATGTGCGTTTACGGTTACAAAAGCACGGTGCCGGTGACCATGGACCAGTGTATCGTCCATTGTGAGGCGGTCCGCAGAGGGGCGCCCAACACGTTTGTCATAGGCGACATGCCCTTCATGAGCTACCAGGCATCGGACCAAGATGCCGTTTTCAATGCCGGCCGCTTCCTCAAGGAGGCGGATGTGGATGCGGTGAAACTGGAAGGGGGCACCCGGGTGGTGTCACGCATCCGTGCCATTGTGGATGCCGGGATCGTGGTGGTGGGACATATCGGGCTGACGCCCCAGAGTTCAGGGGCGCTTGGCGGACACAAGGCCCAGGGCAGAACCGCCGAAGCCGCCGCCCTGGTGGTGGAGGACGCTTTGGCCGTGGAAGCGGCCGGCGCGCACATGCTCCTGGTGGAGGCGGTACCGCCGGAGGTCTGCGCCCATATCGCCGCCACGCTCACCATTCCCGTATATTCCATCGGTGCCGGGGCAAATTGCGACGGCCAGCTTCTTATCGTCAGCGATCTCATCGGGCAGTTCCAGGCCTTTACCCCGAAATTCGTCAAAAAGTACTGTGATGTGGCAGGAATCATCACCGATGCCATGCGGGCATACTGCAGCGATGTCCGCAGCGGCGCATTTCCCGAGGACCAGCATTGCTACCACATGCTGGACGGGGAACATGAAAAGTTCACGGCCCTGATGCAGGCAAAAAACAGTCAAACCCAACCATAAAATGAAAAAGGGGGGACAACACATGTCACAACTGACCATCAGACAAAAAGATCTGGATGCCATCAACCAGGTACTCACAAGCCCGGACAACGAACTTATCAACGCATTGTCCGCCCTGATCGAAAAATTCGGCGGGGCGGATGCAATCAATAAAAAAGCCAGGGAAGCCAGGGACCCGGAAAATCTGATGAACCGCCTCAAGGCCATGAATTCCCCCTACGTGGCGGATCTGGAATGGCTTCAGGAACAGCGGGACAAAAAGGCATTCGTTCCCATGGCCGATTATTGCAGGGATCTTCTGGGAGCTGATGCAGACTTCGGGTTCCTGAGCCGCAAAAAAGGAGCAGCCGTCACCCTTGAAGTGTCGGCCCTGCAGTTCTTTCCCTGGCTGATCGCCGAGGCCAGACAGGCCATCGCCAACCGGGAACTGATGCCGGGACGGATTATCCGGGTGCGGAACATGGCCGAACAGGCGGCGGACGACGGGGATATCCTGGCCACGGCACTTGCCATGCAGATTATCGGGGCCACCTACGTGGAATCCCTGGACACCCGGGGAACCGACGGGTCCAACGTCCATCTGGCAGGCGGCCCTGAAACCATCACCGGCTTTTTCGGCGGCATCGGCCAGCCCAACCACTATCCCCTCAAATGGGCGGAGGAATTTCTCACCTATTATACGGGATACGGCATTCAGCAGGTGCTGAACATCAACTCGGGTACCATTCTCCTGGGGTACCTCATGCACCGTTTGGGGGTGGACATCGAGTTCAAAATTTCCGTTTTCGTGGGGAATGACAACCCCTTTTTCATCCTCTGGACCCTGATGACAGCGCGGATGTTCGCCCGGGAAGACGGCTCCACCCCCCTGGTGGGCTTTAACCTGTCTAACTCGGTGAACAATGACACCATCCGCCAGGCCAATACCTTGCGCCGGCAACTGGATCTTGAAACCCAGGTCCGCTTTGAGCACCACATCACCGAAACCCATAAATCCATTGTGGCCCAGCCCTACAACCGCCGGGAGGAACTTGTGGAAATCGCCAAAGACGTCCCCAATATTTCGGCCAAACATGAAGGCGGGGAACCTGACATCGAAGCCACCCGGGAACATCCGTCGGATATCTTCGACTACTTTGTGGCCAAAAAGGATATTCTGGACCAGGGCCTGATGGACGCCATGCAGACCAACTACCTGGACAAGCACCATTCGGTGAATCTTACGGCCCAGGCCCTAATCAAGTCCGGGGTGCCGGTGGTTGCGGCACAACACCTTCATTAAGAGAAAGCCCCCTTAAAGGAGCCGCCATGATACCCGTTAAAATGAAAACATTCCTGGAAGACGCCTTGCCGGAAAGTGTATGGAAGAACCGGCTGATCACGGAAGGCCCGTTCTGTTTCCTGGAGTTCGGCCCCCTGGATGTGGACCGTCTCCAGCGCCTGGGCATCCGCGTGGACCGCCTGGGGCCGTATCTTGTGGCCTGCATGTGGGACCGGGAAAGTCCGCTTCAGATCGGCGGATACCTGGTGGTGGACAATCTGGCCATGGGACAGCCCTCCATGGGGGGGACCCGGATGCTGCCGGGCATCACCCCGGACATCATCCACAACCTGGCCCGTGGCATGACCCTGAAAAACGCCGCCGCCGACCTGCCCTTCGGCGGCGGGAAATCCGGGATCGTCTGTCCCGACGGCATGGATGACAAAGAGCGCCATGACATCGTACGGGGATTCGGCCGGTTATTGAAAAGGTATAAGCATATCTATATTCCGGGACCGGATGTGGGCACCAACGATGCGGATATGAAAACCTTTGCCGTTGAAAACGGGCTGAACAACGTGGTGTCCAAACCGGCTGATATGGGGGGCAACCGCATTGACGAACTGGGCGGGGCCGCCAATGGGGTGGTGGTGGCCTTCAAGGCGCTGCTGGAACATATGCCCAAACTCAGGCAGCTGCCTCAATTTGGTTCCCTTAAAATCCCCGAGGAGAAGGACCTGGACATCCTCATTCAGGGATTTGGTGCCGTTGGCGCACATGTGGCAAGGATCTTCCACGAATATGCCCCGGACAGGGCACCTGTAATCAAAGGCATCAGTGACGCCACGGGCTACCTGCTCAACCGTAAGGGCCTGCCCTGGCAGCAACTCTTTGACATGTGGCAAAAATCCGGTGTGGTGGCCCGGGACTACTACCATGATCACATCATGCACGGCAGTGCCCGGGGTGATACGGGGACAACTCAGACCATATTTTCCAACAGCGCCGACAACCTTTTGACAGAGTCGGCCTTCTGCCTGGTTCCGGCCTCCCCGGTGTTCAACTACTTGGATATCAGCGATGCCACCGGACCTTCCATGACCACCGACCGCATGGGCAACTGGCAGGTCATCGTGGAAGGGGCCAACACCTATTCCCCCAATCCGTCCAGAAAAGCGGAGCGGCGCAGAATGGAACGCCACGTATACCGGGATAAAGGCATTCTCATTGCCACGGACTACCTGGTGAACTCCGGCGGGGTGATCTATGCGGCCCATGAACGGATTATCCCCACCCCGGCCCATCTGTTCATCCCCGGAGATCTCCTGGGAAATCCGGACGGTATCCAGGCCTGGCTGGACAAAAACGGTGACGATTTCCAGGTGCTGGCGGAACAACGGCAAAAAGCGGCTGTGGAAAAGCTTGAAACCGTGATCCGCAGGAATATGGAGGAATTGGTGGACGGCCTGTGCCGGGATGCGGACAGCCTGCCCTGTGAAATTGCGGAAAAAATAAGTATCCAGCGGATTACCGCCAAAGAAAAATCCCGGACGGCCAGGGATGTCATGGCCGAGGCCCCCACCATCAGCCTGGATAAGAGCATTGCCGATGCCGCCGATCTTCTGGTGGAATCCCATCTGTCCATCGTTACGGTGGTGTCGGAGAAAGGCAAACTCATCGGGATCGTCACCAACTGGGATATCACCCGGGCAACGGCCCTGAAGCTGCCCATGGATGCCCCCCTGACCAAGATCATGACCGCCGATGTGGTCTATACCGGCCCGGAGACCACCATTTTAGACTGCATTCGCATGCTGGAGCACCATGAGATTTCGGCCATGCCCATTGTGGAGGAAAATCAAGTGGTGGGGATTGTCTCGGGGGATATTCTGGCCCGGCGGACCCTGTTCCGGCTGCTGCAGACCATGTAAGGCCGCAGCCTGGGGGTATCCCTGTTTCTCCTTTGGTCCGCGATGATGATCCGGTATTGAATTTCACGATGCCATGCCTTATGTTGAACCTTTAAGGTTCATCCAAAAGGAGACCCACATGGCTGCTGATGTTTATTTCATGGATCTTACGGCCACATCCCGTGAGAACCTGCCACAGAAACTGGAACGCTTGATAACGGCGGCCGGAATCAACACGGTGCTGTCGGAAAACGATCTTACTGCGGTAAAGGTCCACTTCGGGGAGCGGGGCAACACCGGCTACATCCGCCCCACCTTTATCCGCAAAATCATACGGACCCTGAAAAAGGCAGGCACAAGCCCCTTTCTCACCGATGCCAACACCCTATATGTGGGCGCCAGGTCCGATGCGGTATCCCACATCAGGACCGCCGTGGAAAACGGATTTGCCTATTCTTCCATGGACGGAGCCCCGGTGGTGATTGCCGACGGCCTGCTGGGCAAAAGCGAAGTCCGGGTCCAGGTGGACCTCAAACGATGCAACGCGGTGTTCATCGGTGCTGAAATCATCAACGCCAACGCCCTGGTTTCCGTGGCCCACTTCAAAGGTCACGAGCTGTCCGGTTTCGGCGGCACCCTGAAAAACCTGGGTATGGGCTGTGCCTCACGGCGGGGGAAACTGGACCAGCACTCCAACGTCAGCCCTAAAATCAAACGAAAAACCTGTATCGGCTGCGGCCAATGCGCCGCCTTCTGCCCCGGGCAAGCCATTTACCTGCAGGAGAAAAAAGCCTATATCCGGAAGGAGGACTGCATCGGCTGTGCCGAATGTATCGTCCGCTGCCCCACGGAATCCATCAATATCAAATGGAACCAGACCGTACCCGTCTTCCTTGAAAAGATGATGGAGTACACGGCGGGTGTCCTTCAGAACAAGGCCGGGAAGGCCTTTTTCATCAACTTCATTACCAATGTGTCTCCCAAATGCGACTGCCTCCCCTACTCCGAAGTACCGATCTGCAATGACATCGGCGTGGTGGCCTCCCTGGACCCCGTGGCCATCGACCAGGCCAGCGCAGATCTGGTGAACCGCCAGCAGGCACCGGCCGGCACGGCCCTGACCTGCAACCTGCGACCCGGTGAAGACAAATTCAGGGGACTGTATCCGGATGTGGACTGGGAACACCAGTTGGCCTATGCCCAGGATCTTCACCTTGGCACCCGGGAGTACAATTTGATCACGCTGGACACCCTGGCATACAAGAATGAAGGCAGGTAACCCGTGTATCTGGCCAGGGTGGTCCGGGACCGCCAACTCACCTATATCCTGAGGGAATCGGTCCCCGACGGGGATAGGTTCACTTCCCGGGATATCTGCAACCTGGGGGCGCACCCCGGAAAATGGATCGACTATCCCGGGGGCAATGCCTGGTATGTCTGCCCTGAGTTGGCCGACCGGGTAGCCCGCACCGCCACCGATTTTAACGCAGACCACCTGGAAGATCTTTTCTGGCCCTTCATCCGCCCCGGTATCCGGCGGGCCACCGAAGCCTTCAGGGACCGGGACGGCACGTTCGTCCGGCTCACGAAAAAGGAAAAAAACGCTCTGGCCATGGCCACCCACGCCTTTGATAAACGGCGGGCCCATTTCCTGAAATTCGGCAACATGGACCAGGGCCCCCTGGCCGCCATGCCGCCGGCACTCTTCAGGCAGTTCAAAAACAAATCCAGGGATGAAATCGAACACCGCTTCCTGGCCCAGGAGATGTGCTTAGACCCCAAGGAACTGAAATCCTACGTCTACACCGTCTTTAACCTTCAACGGTTCTTTGAGGGGTTTCTGGCCAAAAAAATGCCCCACGTACTGGACCAGGACAAGGTGGAGACCCACTTTGTTCAGGAACTGTGCACCCTGAACCTATCCTTGTTCCAACTCAAAGACCGCCTCCATGAACACATGATCCGCTACGTCATCATGTTTTTTGACCACACCTATGAAGACACCATGCTCCTTGAGGATATGGAAAGGGATTTCTGGTTCCGCCGCCAATATGCCCCCCCGCCCCCCAAACCCTCGGTCTCCAGATCCAGGGCAAGAAAGTTGTTCAGCATCGCCAAAGGAGAACTAAAACAGATGAGCAAAAGAACTTTGACCCGGCGGTTCAGAAAACTTGCCCGCAAGCACCACCCGGACAAAGGCGGTGACCATGACCGGTTTGTGGAGATCAACGAGGCCTATCAGGCCTTGCTGGAAAAATTGCGGCCGGGCGCCTGACGTTTTATTCCTATTTTTAATAGTCACACAGATTCCGATACGGGGGCAGGTTCTTTTCCGGCGGACCGTTTCCGGGGGGCCAGGGCCATGATGACAATACCCGACAGCACCATTGCCATGCCGATCCCATGGGAAAAGGTAAACGACTCCTTAAGAAAAAGGCAGGAAAGGACCACCCCGCTCACCGGCATCACGGCAGAAAAGATGCCGGCAACGGCCCCGGACACCCGGGAGACCCCCCTGAACCAGAAGATATAGGCCAGCACCGTAAACACCGCCCCGAAATACATCATGGCCCACCAGGCACCGGCACTGACCGCGGAAAACTTGAAATCAATGCCCTGGTACAGGGCAAAGGGAAGAAACATGATAAAGCCTGTAAAACAAAGATAGGCCGTGAGCGCCATATTCGACAAAGCCTTGGAGATGCTTTTGCGCATAAGAAGAAAGACGGCTTCCCCCACCACCGCTCCTACCATCATCAAATTTCCGGTGAGGTGATCCGTGGAAAGGCCGCTGCCGGTCAGGCCATTGACACTGATCACCCCGCCCACCGCAAGGAGGACAGCCGCCACCTGGAAAAAGGCCGGCCGTTCCCTGAAAAGAAAAAAAGCCACCACCGCCATCATGGCAGGCGAGGTACTGGTGATAATACCGGCCTCAATGGCCGACGTATACCGAAGTCCCAGCAGAACCAGCGCCGTAAATACAAACTGCCCGCAGAACGCCATCCCAATAAGACGGCGCAGGTCCTGCCTGCCCGGCCTGTAAAAGGCACCTTCCGTTTTGATCAAAAGCGGCAGCATCACGGCGGATGCGATGGCAAACCGGATGCATGAGGCAAGGAAAACCGGAAATTCCGACGTTATCACTTTGCCGAAAACCACGGAACTTCCCACAATAATCATGGCCAGGGTCAGGTTGGCCCATGCCGATATCTGGTGCGTCATTATTCAATCCCTTCATATTTATATGAAAGAACCACACAACCAGTTGAAATCTTTCAT
>CAJWHT010000203.1 GCA_913041495.1 uncultured Desulfobacteraceae bacterium
GCCGTGATACTGGTTACGGAACCCACCCCCTTCGGCCTCCACGACCTGACGCTGGCGGTGGAGGCGGTAAAGCGGCTGGGCCTTCCCTGTGGGCTGGTGATCAACCGGGCCGGAATGGGCAACGATGATGTCAAGGACTATGCGGCACGGGAAAACCTTCCGGTATTGATGGAAATCCCTTTTGACCGGAGGATCGCCGTCGCATACTCCCAAGGAGAGCTGCTGGTGGATGCCCTGCCCGAATACCGGGATCGATTTATCTGCCTTTTCCACAGTATTACCGACCTTGCCGCACAGCCTGAGGCAGGCGTTGAAAGGGGGATCGCAGGATGAAAGAACTGGTCATTTTAAGCGGCAAAGGCGGCACCGGGAAGACGAGCCTTACGGCGGCCTTTGCAGCTCTCGCCCCCAACATGATGCTCTGCGATGCCGATGTGGATGCAGCAGACCTTCATCTGGTTATGGCGCCGAAAATCGAAGAAACCCATTGGTTTATCGGGGGAAACGAAGCCGTTATCAATCCTGAAAAATGCACGGCCTGCGGCCGGTGTATCCAGGTCTGCCGGTTCAATGCCGTCACCGAAACGGAAAACGGCTGTGTCATCGACAGTTTGGACTGTGAGGGCTGCGGCGTCTGTGTGGATCTCTGCCCGGAACATGCCGTTGATTTCCCCCGAAAAACCTGCGGCCAATGGTTTGCCTCAACCACCCGGTTCGGCCCCATGATCCACGCCCGCTTAGGAATTGCCGAGGAAAACTCCGGAAGACTGGTGGCCCTTGTCCGGGAAGAAGCCAGAAAGCGGATGACCGTTGAGCAGCAGGATCTGCTGATCACCGACGGCCCTCCGGGTATCGGCTGCCCGGTTATCGCCGCCATGGGACAGGCCACGGCTGTGCTCATCGTGGCGGAGCCCACGGTGTCCGGTATCCACGATATGGAACGGGTGGCAGATTTGGCCCACCACTTCAAACTGCCGGCCATGGTCTGCATCAATAAATATGACCTGAATCCGGACCAGACGGCCGCCATTGAAGCCATCATACGGGACCGGCACCTGGAATTCGTGGGAAAGGTTCCCTTTGACCCGGCATTTACCCGGGCCATGATTCAGGGAAAATCCATTGTTGAATCCTTTGAAGATTCACCGGCCGGCCAGGCCGTCAGGGGCGTCTGGGAGAATGTATCGGCCAGTGCCGCCATGAAAAAGGCCCGGCTCTGCTGATCTCACATCTAATTTTATGCGCAAAAGGAGAATATAAAATGCTGAACGGAAGAATTGCCGTCCCCTCCAACGGAGAAGGCGGCCTGCAGGGAACCCGATCCGGCCATTTCGGCCATTGTGACGTGTTCACCTTTGTGGATGTCAAGGACGGGGAAATAGACAACGTTTCCACCCTTCCCAACCAGGAACATGTACAGGGCGGCTGCATGGTGCCCGTGAACCTTCTGGCTGAAAACAGGGTGAATGCCCTGATCGTCGGCGGTATCGGCATGAGGCCCCTCATGGGATTCCGCCAGGTGGGCATCGATGTCTACCATGATGACCAGCGCCCGGAAATTGAGCCGGTGGTCATGGATCTCATTCATGGGAACCTGCCCCAGATCCGCAACGACCAAGTCTGCGGTGGCGGCGGGGGACATTGATCCCGGAAGGAAGGTTGTCATGAAAATCGCAGTCTCATCAAGGGGACGGGACCTGGACGCCCCGGTGGATCCACGGTTCGGCCGGGCCGCCTGTATCCTGATTGTTGACACGGAGTCCCTTGAATTCCAATGCATTGACAATGAGGCAAATAAAAATGCCTTTAAGGGGGCCGGCATCCAGGCGGCCGCCGCAATCTGTGATGCCGGTGCCCAAGTCCTGCTGACCGGCTTCTGCGGCCCCAATGCCTTCAAGGCACTGGATGCGGCGGATATAAGGGTGGCAAATGATGTACAGGGAACCGTTCGGGAGGCGATCCTGTGCTTTAAGGCAAAAAAATATGAATTTGCTTCGAAGGCCAACACCCAGGGACATTGGTAGCCTTTAAAGCATAAATTAGTGTAGAGCCTTGTGCCGGTGGCACCTTTTTACCCCTATCTTACCCCCGTCTCATTTAAAAAGGTGTCACTGCCACAGGGCTCTACCTGTTTGTTTGACAGGATTTCTCCGGCCGTGTTAAAAATGCGTATCTTGCCACTCAAAGACAAGGAAATTTAAGGTATGGAACTGACTGACATCTGCCCCCTGTCCGAATGGGAGGCCCTGGAAAATAAAATTTTTGAACGGTTTAACTTTCAGGGGTCTGTATTCAACCCCGAAGGAATCAGGATCACCCAGGTAAAAAACTGGAGCAACGATCTTTGCCCGGCCATCAAGGCCACGGAAAAAGGCCAGAGCTATATCTGCTCGGTGGCGCATATGAACATGACGGCCATTGCCAAAAATACCCGTGCCACTGTGGAAGAGGAGTGCGATGCCGGATTCACCAAAATTGTGGTGCCCATCTTTCACGGCGATGAGTTTCTCGGGGTGGCCGGAGGCTGCGGCCTGGTAGCGGCAGACGGAGAGGCCGACACCTTTGCCGTAACTAAAATTGCAGGCATTGAAGAAACCAAGGTGGAGAAGCTTGCAGAAAACCTGCCGGAAATTTCCGCCGAAGACCTGTCCGCCGCCAGATCTTTCATCGAAAATGAAGTGGACCGGCTTCTTTCGGCCGCCCGGTAGCAAAGGGAATATCCCATCAGCAAAACCGCATTCAAGCCCACGGCCTTTGAAAAAAGGGTGAAACGCAGAGTTTCCGGCCGTCCCCACCGATTTTTTGCCGTCTGTCCGCCAGGGCTGAAAACCCTTTGCCTAAAGGAAATTCAGGAATTGCCCGGACGGCTGGAACAGGCCGGCGTGTTGCCCGGACCGGCAGAGATTTCTAAGACTGAGCCGCAGCCCGGCGGGATAGGCTTTACCACCCGACTGGAAATCGCCTGCCTGGCCAATCTGTTCCTTGGCACCCCCACCCGGATACTGATGCGGGTGGCCACATTCAAAGCCGAACGGTTTTCCGTTCTTGAACGCCAGACTGCCGGCATTGACTGGGAGCTTTTTCTTCCTGAAGGCCTAAAGGACAGCAAGCTCACCATCCAGGTTACCACCCGGAAATCACGGTTGTACCATACGGATGCCGTGGCGGAGCGAATCCGGCCCCAGGTTTTAAACCGGTTAAAGGAGACCACCGGCGGATCGAATTGCGATACCGGCCATTCCCCCCAGACCCTTATGGTCCGGGCGGAAAATGACCGGTTTGCCCTTTCCCTGGATATGTCAGGGTCCCCCCTCTACAAACGGGGGATCAAAACCCGGGTAATCCAGGCACCTTTGAGGGAAACCCTGGGGTTTGCCATTTTAAAAAGACTTGAATTCTCACGCCAGGATATCCTGATGGATCCCATGTGCGGGTCCGGCACCTTTGCCCTGGAAGCGGCGATGATGCAGGCCGATGCCCCGCCGGGTATCTTCAGGACCTTTGCCTTTGAAAGCTGGCCCAGTTTCAAAAACAACAGCTTCCGCCATGCCAAAGATAAAATCACAGACCAGGTGGTGACACCCCCCGAGGCTGCCATCTTTGCCTCGGATCTTGATCAGAGTGCCGTTACCCATCTTAAAGAGACAAAATCCGGCCATCCTGTTTTCAGTTCTATTCAGGTGGCCTGCGAAAATTTCTTCGATATCACGCCTCCTGCGACCTCGCACGGTGTTGTGGTATTGAATCCCCCCTACGGCAAACGGCTGGGCAATGATATGGATATCAACGTATTCTTCCGGGAAATCGGCCGGAAGCTTGCCGGGGATTTCAAAGGCTACCGGGCCTGTGTCATTTATCCTGAAAAGCATCTGGCAGATGCATTGGGGCTCCATCTGACTCCCATGCCCCTTTTCCACGGCGGCCTGGACCTTTTTGCCGGCATCGGCAAAATAGCCTGACCGAAGCTGTACTGATCTGGCCGGGTTTGCTGGACAGCCCGTCCCCCCCGTCATCGACCCTGCCATAGAAAATTCCAATCCGCTTTTCCTTTTCCATTGGAATTATCATTTTGATTTCCCCCCTGCCCTGCCTATAATACTCGGGTATGGTAAAAATTGAGCACATTCTGGAACAGGGTTCCGGCAAGAACAACGAAGACCACCTGATAATCGGAGAAAATATCTTAGGCGTTTTTGACGGTGCCACAAGCCTTGACAGTGCCAGCCCCGTTCCCGCCGGACAAACCGGAGGCAGCCTTGCCGCCGGTATCGCCGGAAAAATCTTTGCCGCCAACCACTATCCTTTGAACATCTTAGGGCAGTCCGCCAATTCAGCCATTCTTGACAGGATGACCGCCTGCGGTATCGATACCCGCCGGCCGGAACAGGTGTGGAGCACCTCCGCCGCCGTGGTAAGGATTAAAGAAGACCGGATGAACGGCAACCGGCTGGAATGGTTCCAGACCGGAGATTCCCATATCCTCCTGATATATTCAAACGGCAGCCACAAGATCCTGGCCGAACGCAGCGACCATGACTTTGAAACCCTTCGTATGATGAAAGAGGAAACGGATAAAACCCTGAACAACCCGTTGCTGAAACGGCAGGTGTTGAAAGTGCGGGCGGGAATGAACAAGCGCTACGGGGTGTTGAACGGAGATCCGGCCGCCCTCTCATTTGCAGCCGGCGGTACGGAATCATTGGACCAAGTGGCCGCAGTCCTGCTGTTTACAGACGGACTCAACCTGCCCGAGAGGATGCCGACCCCTAAAAAATCCTTTGTCGCACTTGCCAAAGAATTCAAGCGTCTGGGTCTGAACGGCCTCCACAAAAAAATCAGAACCATAGAAAAATCAGACCCTGGGCGGGAACGATACCCCAGGTTTAAATGCCACGATGACATCGCCGCCATCGCCCTTCACCTGAATCCGCCTGAATAGCGGTTTTTCCCTTTGCCGTCAGCTTTTCTTCCGGCTGTCGGCCGCATCATCATAGACCCGCTCGATCCGTTCAAAGACCTTTGTCCAGGTATGGGGCCGGGTTCTTTGGACGACTTTTGACAATTCCGGTACGGGCCGTTCCATAATATGTGGGACCAGTGTCACCAGGGCCTGCGCAAGACGGTGTTCCAGCATCGGTTCATCCCTTTGAAACGGGGCATCAATGGTTTCCAGGGCGGGCAGGTCCAGAAATGTCACCAGGTCGTTGTCCGGAGGAGACAAAATTTCCTTTGTTCCGGGCAGGTCGGTGGCCAGAATCCGGCAGCCGCAGGCCAGGGCCTCCATCAGCACAAGCGGCACCCCTTCAAAAAACGATGGCAGGACAAAAAGATGGGACCGGCCCATAAGGTCTGCCAGCTCCTGGTGACTCAGGGTGCCGTGGTAGACCGCCTTTTCACCCAGATCAGCCGCCATGGCCAGGCACTTGTCTTTCTCAGTCCCGCTGCCGCCGCCGGCCAGGTGGAGGCGGAAAGGCAGGTCACGGATTTTATCCAGGCTTTTCAGCAGCCAGGGCACCCCCTTGGCCCGGGAAAGTTTACCGGCGTAGCAGATTTCAACGAGATTGCCTTCGGGCTTTGTGCCGGGTGTAAACAAGGTATCATCAAAACCGCCTGCCATCACCGGGACCCGGGAGCTATCAAAGCTGAACCGGGCAACGATCTCCTCCTGCTGGGAAAAATTCAATGCCATGACCCGGTCAATCCCCTTCAGGACCGGGGTAATCCGCTCACTGATCCGGGGGCAGAAACGGTGCTGTCTCAGACAGGTGCCGTGGCAGGTGACCACCATAGGCAGGTCCGATGCCAGTTCCCTTGCGATGGCAGAGACGATCCAGAGATGGTGGGCATGGATCAGGTCCGGCTTAAACTGACGGATGGCCCGGGCAATTGCCGCCCTAAAGGTCTGAATGTACGTGTCAACCTCGCCGTCCGACATACTGGAAAAGACGGTGCTTTCATAGGGCATGACATCGCTCATCCCTGCCACGGGAAAAGGCAGGTCTTTCCCGTCAAACCGGACCAGGATCGCCCTGTCCGGCCGGCCAAGATCTTCCGGCAGAATAAAATCTGACTGAGCACCGGCCACCAGATAGTTGGTATGCCCCTTTCGGCGGGCATGGCTGATAATCTGCTGGATGAACTTTCCGCTCCCGGTAAAATCCGGGGTCTGGCTGATGAGATGCAGGATTTTCATGCCACATACTTACCATAGAATGGATTGTAATGAAAACCGTCCCGTGGTACTCAGACCGATGATAACCGGAATTTAATGGAGATAGGTCTATGAAACGGCAAATGACAGCAATCTGGCTTACCATCAGCCTTCTTTTTCCTCTTTCGGCCATTGCCGGGGGGGTGGATAACAGTATCTATAAAAATCTGCTCGATAAACACGTGAAGAACGGCCGGGTTAGCTATGATGGATTTAAGCAGGATGAAGCCCTGCTGGATCAATACCTGGCGGTCCTCAGTGCCGCTGATCCCGAACACCTGACACGTAACCACAGGTTCGCCTTTTACATCAACGCATACAACGCCTTCACCATCAAGCTGATCCTCAGCCGGTACCCGGATATCAACTCCATCAAGGAAATCGGCTCGTTTTTTTCCGGGCCCTGGAGCAAAAAATTTATCTCCCTGAACGGCTGGACCGTTTCACTGGACTATATCGAACATGAGGTGCTCCGGCCCAAATTCAAGGACCCGCGGATCCACTTTGCCATCAACTGTGCGGCCAGAAGCTGCCCTCCCCTGATGGGAGAGCCCTATGAGGGAGAGCATATAGAAACCCAGCTTGACCGGCAGACCCGTGCCTTTATCAACAATCCCCGATCCACCTTTGTGAAGGACAATACGGTCTTCATCAGCAAGATCTTCGACTGGTTTGAAGAGGATTTCAACGGCAATCCCCTGTTCTTTATCAGGCAGTACGCAGGGGACCGGCTGAAGGCAAACCTGGATACGGCAGGGCCAGAGCCCAAAATCAAGTATCTCTATTATGACTGGAGTTTAAACCGGCGTTAGACGAGGTGGTTCGCTCTTACAATAATGAAGCTTAAAAAAAAACATGAGGCTAATCCCCGACGGCCAGGCGCCCGAACCGCCGGAGCAATCCCGCAGGATAAGGGGTTTCTTCCAGAGCGGCCAGAAGCATGTCCCGATCTTTACCCTGGTTTTGAATTGTGGCCGTCATATGGTGAATATACCCCCGGGTTGCTGGAACGGAAAATTCAGGGTGAAACTGAACCCCCCAGGCCCGTTCCCCGACCCTGAATCCGTGATGGGGCTCAAATTCATTCCGGGCCAGAAGCACAGCCCCCTCAGGCAGCCGTGTTACGGTCTGGGAGTGCACCACGTGGCCCTTGAAGACAGGGGGCAGATCGTTGAACAATACATCCTTGCCTGCCTCAGGCAGACAGTGGATGTCCACCGTTCCGATTTCCGCCCCCCCGGGATGATAATCAACCGCACCGCCCATGGCCCTGGCAAGGATTTGGTGGCCGTAGCAGATGCCCAGAACCGGTACACCGCCCTCAACCAGGTTCCGCACCCACCGCTCCAGGGTAAGGCTCCAGCCCAGCTCCTCGGTAACCATGGCATGGGCGCCGGAAATCACCGCTCCCAACGCCGTATCCGGCGCAGGCATCTCTTTTGCCTTTTCGACATCCACCACATCAATACGTTCAAGATCAAGCCCCAGGCCGTTAATTATCCAGTCCTCAAAATCCCCCAGAGCCGCCGCCATATCCGGAAACGTGGACCCTGCTTTCACCACAAGCAGTTTCTTCTGCGCAGCCATCACGCTTCCTTGCCTTCCGGACCCAGATGTTTGCCAACAGTATTTAAAATCACTTCCGGAATGCCTTCGGCAACTCCCAGATGGCTTGTCACACAGAATTCGACACCCGGATGGCGCTTCCTGTATTCTGCAATCAGCTCGGGAATATCGGTCAGGATATGGCTGCCGGCGGAAATAAAAAAGGGAAATACAACTATCCGGGTCGCACCGTCAGCCACAGCCGTCTCAATGACTTTTGGCAGAAGCGGCTCGGAAAACTGAAGAAATCCGTGGGTTATCCGGTCAAACCTGGGATTTGCCATGGATTCCAGTTTTTCCACCAGGGCGGCAACTTCCCTGGCTGATTCTTTTCTCCGGCTGCCGTGGGCAGCGATGATCAATACATTCACAGGCGCTCTCCGTTTAGGTTACATCCGTTTTATATCCGGGTAGAATAACACCGATGTTTAAATTGGCAAGACAAGAGCCCGTTTTTTTAACATGCCGGGGCCTTTCCTTTGCCGGAAAAGACTTTGACCTGCCCCATCAATTCGGTTATAGTAGGATTACCTTTAGCTCCACACATCCTTAATACAGCGTCGATTCAGACCTGGCAGCCTTGGCACCATACGGTAACTTCACTCTGCAATTTGTTTCAGTGCTCCATTGTTGCGCATCCCATAAGGCGTTCCCCGCAGTCGCGGCGCCCTTAAAGAGACTTGTTGCCGCTTCTGCATGACCTTATAATCCAGATTTAAGGAGGCAAAAATGGATGATCACACCATGTACTATGACACCATCATCAAATTAACCACGGCCATTTCCCAGTGCAAAGACCCTGAAGAGGTGGCTTTAATAACGGCGGAGAGTGTTAAAACCGCATTCAAAGCAAAGGGATGTTCCGTATTCCTGGTTGACAGGAAAACAAGGGAATTGGGCCTGGTGGCCTCATCCGGATTGAGCCAGGAGTATCTCAACAAGGGGCCGATCCATTTCATGCAGGCGATTAAGGAAGCCAGGGATGCGGTGCCAATCGCCATTTTTGATGTACAGGATGATCCGAGAATTGAATATCCCGGAGCCGCCGGCAAGGAAGGGATATCGTCGCTGCTGGGCGTTCCCATCATTGCCCATAACAAGATCCTGGGCGCGTTGCGCGTTTATACGGCGGAACCCTGGGAGTTTTCCTTCAATGATATCACACTGGTCCAGGCCGTTGCCCTGATCTGCGGTATGGCCATGGATATGTGCCGGATGTACAAGGGCTATAAGACCAGCATCGAGATTCTCAAAAACATGAGGGACCAGAACTCGTTCAGCAACAATAAGTGGACACCCTACGAAGGGGTGCCCACCTCTGTGGATCCGTCCATCTGTGACTATTGATTAGGGTACGATAAGGGGGGCTGAAAACACCGAATCAGTCCAGCAGGGCCGCTTTAATGGTATCCAGACCAAGGCGGTCCACCATGCGGCCCATGCGTTCCCGCTTTGAGTGTTCTTTGTAATAGTCGATCAGCCTGGCCACCATCTCTTCTGCCCCACGGGCCGGCAGGTCTTCGGCAAAGATATCTGCCAGCCGGGGCCGTGCGGACCCGTTGCCGCCGATCATCACGGTCCAGCCTTTTGGGGTGCCGTACAGGGAGATGTCCTTGATGCAGTTTTCCGCGCACTGGATTTTGCAGCCGGACACGCCCATTTTCATTTTGCTGGGCAGGATCATCCCGTGATAGGTCCTGTCCAGTTTCGCCCCCATTTCCAGGCTGTC
>CAJWHT010000204.1 GCA_913041495.1 uncultured Desulfobacteraceae bacterium
CGGCGGGCTTGCATGGTGGTAAAGGGGTTCGGCAACGGCCCAGAAAATAAAACCGATACCGATACCGCAACTGAACAGCATGGCAATCCATTCAAAAAATGAAAACTCTGCCTTTTCCCCGTCCTTTCCCAGAGGAATACTGCCGTATTTGCCTGCAGCAATCCAAATCAGATAAACGATGAACCCTGCCACGGTCAGTAGGAAAAACCATCCGAAATTCACCGATATCCAACCCTGCATCCCCTTTAAGGTCTTCTCGAACAGTTTCGGACTTAATGTACCGAACGCCGTGATGAACGAACAGACCACCAGGGTTAACCAGAATAAAACCACATCATACCGACCGAGCAAACCGCTTGATGCATTTTTGTTGACTTCCATTCGCGCACTCCTCCTTTAGTTGTTAGGCGTGGCACCAGATTAAAACCGGCCATTTCCAGCCGATCGGGCAAAAGACTGATTTTAAATTAGATGTGGTGCCCCGCTTGGGTAAACATCTATACCTTATCTTTCAGGGTTTCCTATGGGGCAGGCAAACTCGCAGGCCCTGCAGTACTTGACAATTTTTACAGGAGAATCAAACCCGTCAACCCGGGTCTCTTCGGCCAGGTCATTGTCTTTTTCCATCTCAAGGTTGCAGGTGGGCCGGGAGTAATGGCCGGTCCTTCCCGGCCAGAAGTCAAGTGCCAGCGGATGATCTTTAAACCGCTGTTTGTTGAATGCCTTTTGGGGGCAGGCTTTTCTGCAGTACATGGGGCAGGTTTGGCACGGATCAAATTCAATGGGGCCGGTGGGGGGCAATTCCCGGTCAAGGGTCAGTGCCCGGAGCCGGACCCGGGGTCCGAATTCAGGTGTCACCACCATGTTATTTTTTCCAATGCAGCCAAGACCTGCCATGACGGCGGAATCTTTCAGATAAATGCCGCCGTGCTCCACATGGTAAGGCAGGTGAACCGTCCGGATGTCCATTTCCGCTTCAAGCCATTCACACAATTTTTTGGCAGTATCCATCAATATCTTGTTTCCGGACGGGCTTTTGCGCCCATACCACCAGTCCAGTTCGGGACGGGACTCCGGATGGGATACCGCAATCGCCACAACGGATTTTGCCCGCTTTGGCCATTTTACCTCCCCGGGCGCCAACTCCATTTTCCCTTCCCGGGAACCGATGCCCTTGCCGGCATCTGCCATTTTGGGGGCAAGCTCAAAAGACGGGGCAGATATTAACCTGTCCACAGAGGCGATTCCCACCAGGTCCGCACCAAACTTTTTTGCCGTTTTCAGAATTTTGTCTGTGACTTTTTCGGGAAATGGTTGCTGCATTCAACACCTTCGACGGTTAATATCGTTCATAATAATACGGCTTATTTTCAACGCCGCTGACCCTTTGAATTTAGCTTATTGTGACTGAGCAATAAGCAGGCCACGCCGGATCACGAATATAACCATCTGAAATGTCGAGGTTTTTAAAGAACACAAAAAACCATGCGCAAATTTTTTCGCAAATCACCCATCAATTTGTAAAAAAAATTTGCGGTCGAAAAAATGGGTATTAAGGTTTAGGGATTTTCGCCGTAGCGGATGGTATTCAAGGCAGCTCTTAGGTTCAGTTTCTTGATTTTATACCCCAGCAACTGACGGGAAAGGGATAGGAGGCGTGCCGCTGCGGCCACATTCCCTCCGGTTGCCTTCAGGGCGTTTAGAATCTGGGTTTGCTCAAGCGTTTCCTTTTTTTGCTTCAAAGGAGTACAGGCGTCATCCGACGGATGGACGCTGCTTCGAATATCACAGGTTTCGGGGGAAGGGGCATCCGTGGTTTCCATCCGGCCCAGGAGATTGGCCAGATAACAATGCTTTAGATCAAGGGTGTGATCCTGGTCACCGGCCAGATTCACGGCACTTTCTATGATATGCTCAAGTTCTCTGACATTTCCCGGCCAGGAGTACTGCCAGAAAAAATCAATGACCTTGGCTGAAATATTCTTCAGATTTTTCCCCATGGACTGGTTGTACTTCTGCAAAAAATGCCGCCCCAGTTCTTCAATATCCACCAGCCGGTCCCTGAGGGCGGGGATATGAATATAGACAACGGCTAGGCGGTAAAACAGATCCATCCGGAATTTGCCGCTTTTCACAAGATCCTTGGGTTCTTCATTCACAGAACAGATCACCTTGCAGTCCAGGGGGGTGTTTTGCAGAGAGCCCACCCGTCTGACGCTTTTTTCCTGGAGCACCCGGAGCAATTTTCCCTGGAGGGAAAGGGGCATTGAGTTGATTTCATCCAGAAAAATGGTTCCGCCATTTGCCGCTTCAAGAAGCCCTGCCCGGTCAGTGGCCCCTGTATAGGCCCCCTTAACAGTGCCGAACAGCAAGCCTTCCATGAGGGATTCGGGTATGGCGGCGCAATTTATGTCCACATACAGTTTGTCATGGTTATAATAAAAATTATGAATGGCCTGGGCGAACAGCTCTTTTCCGGTACCGGTTTCACCGTAAAGCATCACCGGGGACGGTGAGTTGGCCGCCATTTTCGCGGTTCTCAGCGCGTTGACAAACTCCGGGGCCGACCCGATAATGCTGGCAAAAGTAAAGGTGGTTCCCGATGCAAAGCTCTCGTTGTTTTTCGGTGATAAAAACTTGGGGATATTGCGCTCAAGGATATTATAATCCTTTACGAAACATATGGTCCCGATGATCTCATCCCCCTTGAACAAAGGGAAAACACTGTGAATGGTATTGCCTACGTTGGCATTATCCGAATGGTAAGACAGGGCATAGTTGATAATGGGGCGGCCATGGGCCAGCACCCGCATACAGGTGCTGGAATCATTGTGATAGGTATACACATCGTTAATATGCCTGCCTAAAACATCTTTGGGATCCAATTTATCGATGGTGGCCTGGACGGCGTTATAAAAAACAAGAATGCCCTGATCATCGGTCATCAGCACCCCTTGATCAAAACGGCATAAAAGATCGGAAAACCAGATGTTCTCAAAGGCAAATCCCTCAAACATGTGGCCGGGATCAAAAAAAACGTCACCTGTCATGGCACCATCCCCAATTATGAATCTAAACGCAGACCTATACCATTATCCCGACAATCCCTTTTTGTAAAGCATGACCTTAACTGATGACCGATGGCGGATCGGGCAAAAGGTAAAATTGACAAAACCCGGGGGCTGTAATAAATTTAACCGCCCGTAACCAAACGGTTTAACCCAAACCCGGCAGGCCCCTATGCACCGCGAACTGAACATTGATCTTGGAGACCTCATCGGCAATCTGCCGGGAATGGCGTTTCGCTGCCTTAACGACAGGGATCTGACAATCATCTATGCCTCACGGGGATCTGAGTCGTTGCTGGGCTACCACCCCAAAGACCTGGTGGAAAAAAAAGCCTTTAGAAAAATCGTGCACCAGGATGATCTGGCCCGAAATTTTGAGGTGCTGAACCAATTGTCCACAGCATCCCCCCGGTACCGGCTGATATACCGGATCAGGACCGCACAGGGCAACGACAAATGGGTGCGGGAAGAAGGCATCGGCATATTCTCTGAAACCGCTGAAATGCAGTTCATCGACGGCCTGCTCACGGATATCACGGATCATAAAATCGCTGAAATGGCGCTGCAGCAGGAAAACACCCGGCTCAAATCCTCCATGGGACAGCGGTTCCGGCTGGAGCAGATCATCGGAAAAAGCGATGCCATGCAGAGGGTATACGACCTGATCCTGACCCTGGCAGAAAAGGAATCCTCCGTCATTATCACCGGGGAATCGGGCACGGGTAAGGAACTGGCGGCCCATGCCATCCATTCCCTGAGCAACCGGAGCAAGAACCGGTTTGTTCCGGTGAACTGCGGGGCCATACCGGAAAACCTCCTGGAACGCGAATTCTTCGGCCACAAAAAAGGGGCCTTTTCCGGGGCCTCCTCGGATAAGCCGGGCTACCTTGAACTGGCCCGGGGCGGCACCCTGTTTTTGGACGAGGTGGGGGAAATTTCCCTGAACTTCCAGACCAAGCTGCTCCGGGGGCTGGACGGCATCGGCTATACCCCCATCGGCGGCAAGGACCTCCGGCGCTCGGATTTCCGCCTGATCTGCGCCACGAACCGGGATCTGGCCGCCCTGGTCCGCCAGGGCAAGATGCGGGAGGATTTCTACTACCGCATCAATGTGGTGCCCCTGACCATGCCCCCGCTGCGGGACCGAAAAGGGGACATCCCCCTGCTCATCGACCACTTCCTCAAGGCGGGCGCCCCCAAGGATGACCCGCCGGAAATGTCTGCGGCGCTGCGGCTCAAAATGGAATCCTATTCCTGGCCCGGCAATGTCCGTGAGATGAAAAACGTCATCGACCGCTACCTCACCCTGGGCCGCCTCCACCTCCAGGATGTCCTGCCCCAGGCCCGGCCGGCCCACCAGGAAGACGAACTTCCCCGGGATACCACGGATCTTGCCCAGGCCCTGGACGCCTATGAGAGCCGGCTGATTACCGCGGCACTGCAACAATGCCGGTGGAAAAAGGGGGAAACCGCTTCGCTTTTGGGGCTTTCCATGCGGACCCTTCAGCGGAAGTTAAAAAAGCATGGGATCACATAATATCTGCGCCAATCGTATTCACCAAAGTCACACGTTTTAAAAACTCAGCATTATTGATTCCGGATCTGCCCGTGCGCACGAAACATTTGGCGCCAAACACGACACACATGACGCATAAACATCTAACAATCTGTTAATATTGATATTTAAAGCAAATTCTCAATCAAACACGACACACATGTCGCATCCCTCTTGATACGACGCCCTGCACACCACCACAACCCCACACCAACTAAACAATCCATATTTTCAAACACTTAAAAACAACAAAACTCATAAAAAACCAACTGGCACACTTGTTGTAATCTTCCTCCCACAAATTGAAAAAACCAGCCGGCGCCACCAGTGACTTACGGACCGCCGGTGAACTGACAAGAAAACATATTCTCAGGAGAGAACACCTATGCAGAAACGTTGCAAGAACGTAGTAATGATCATGTGCGACAGCCTCCAGTGGCATTATCTGGGGGCGTACGGGGGAAAAATCAAAACCCCGAACTTTGACCGCCTGGCCCGGGAAGGAGTGGTGCTGGACAATGTATATTCCGAAGGGCTGCCCACCATCCCGGTGCGCCGGGCGCTGTTCACCGGCCGCTACACCCTGCCTTACAGAGGCTGGTCCCCCCTGGAGTTGGACGACACCACCATCGCCGACATCCTCTGGCGCTACTCCACCTACTCTGCCCTGATCACCGACACCGCAGTAATGCACCTGCCCAAATACGGTTACCAGAGAGGCTTTGACTACGTCTACAACCTCCGGGGCCACGACGACGACAACCACTACTATGCCGAAGATCCCATTTACCACCTGAAGATGGAAGACTATCACAAACCCGCCTACCGCACCGATGAAAACGGAGAGCAGGTGGAAGAAATGTGGTCCGAGTTCTCCAAAGATGAAATGGTGGGCTACCTGGCCCAGCGGCAGTACTGGAAAACCGATGCCGACCAGAACGTGGCCCAGATCGCCAAGCAGTCCATCCGCTTTTTAGAAGAAGTTGACCGCAACAAGCCCTTCTTCCTGTGGATCGACTCCTTTGATCCCCACGAGCCCTGGGATGCCCCCTCCATCTACGACGATGACCTGAAATGCCCCTATGATCCGGATTACGAAGGCATGGAAATCTGGAACCCGGTGTCCACCTATGCGGACAACGTATACACCGACCGGGAAATGGAGCACATCCGCGCCCTGTATGCCGAAAAGGTAACCAACGTGGACAAATGGCTGGGCAAGGTCCTGGACAGGATCCGCGATCTGGGTATGGAGCGGGATACCATGGTGGTTCTCATGTCCGACCACGGTGAACCCCTGGGCAACGGTGAACACGGCCACGGCATCGTCCGTAAATGCCGTCCCTGGCCCTATGAGGAACTGGTTCATGTTCCCATGATCGTCAAGGCGGAAGGCCTTGAGGCCGGCACCCGGAAATCCGCCCTGGTACAGAACATCGACATTACCCCCACCATGATGGAGTGGATGAACATCCCCAAGGATGCCTGGGCCGACATGCAGGGCAAAAGCCTGTGGCCCCTGCTCAAGGGTGAAACCGAAAAGGTCCGTGACTTCATCATCACCGGTTTCTTCGGCCAGGCCTGGAGTATCCACACCGAAGACTGGTCCTACATCCACTGGCTGAACACCACCGCCCTGGAAAACTCTGAAGCCGGCGGCAAGACCATGTTCGAAGTTTTCGACATCCAGGAAGGCGAAGTCTCCGAAGGGGTTGACGATACCCAGACCATGTTCGACCGGATCAAAAAGCAGCAGGAGGGCCAGTGGACCTGCGTGCCGGGATCGCTTACCGAAGTTCCGGCCGAAGACGGCCTATTCAACCGGGCTGACGATCCGTTCCAGCTAAACAACCTTGCAGCGGAAAACCCGGAAAAAGCCAGGGAGCTCTACGACAAGCTCCGTGAGTTCATGCTCGAGTTAAAAGCAGAATCCATCTACCCCGACATGGATTAACAAAAAGACATTTTGGAAGGCTCCCCGCCGCCTGTGGCAGGGGGCCTTTTGAAACGGAGAAAACATGATCAAAGAAATAACAGACGCGGAATTCGAATCCGCCAAAGCCAGCGGCCTGAACATCCTCCTGTTCTACAAGGAGAAATGCCCGTACTGCAACGCCATGAAGAAGATCCTCACCAAGTTCTCCGGCATGCCGGCGGCACAGGGCAAGGATATCAGCTACTTCCAGCTTAACCGGGAGGACTGTCCCAAGACGGTTGAACGCCTTGAGGTGGGCCGGATTCCCTCCCTGTTCATTTTCAGGGACGGCGAGGAAATTGCCCGGAAGAGCGGGGATGTCACCTACCGCCAGCTTGAGAAGATGATCGCTTAAGGCCCAAAAAAGAGACAAACCCATGAAAAAAACCCACGACATCATCATCCTGGGCGGCGGCATCGCCGGTATGACCGCAGCCATATACGCCGCCCGGGCCAACCTTTCCGCCGTCATCCTTGAAAAAAGCGTCTGCGGCGGCCTGGTGAACACCACCTACTGCCTGGAAAATTTCCCCTCCCAGCCCGGCATCGGGGGAATGGATCTCATGGAAAAGGTCAGGGAGCAGGTAACGGAAATGGGCGTGGAGATCCGTGAGGTCATCGAGGTGGACCGCGTGGATCTGTCATCCCCTGTAAAAACCGTGGAAACCGACGAGGGGACGCTTGCGGCCCCGGTGGTCATCCTGGCCACAGGCCGGCGGCCCCGGGAACTGCCCATTGAAACAGACTGCGAATCCATCCATTACTGCGCCATCTGCGACGGCTCAGGCTACAAGGGCAAGCGCGTGATCGTGGTGGGCGGCGGCAACTCAGGCATCGAAGAGTCAGACTATCTTCTCTCCCTGGGTGTGGCCCACATCACCGTGGTGGAGCAGATGGAGCGCCTCATGGCCTCCAGCAAGGCCCAGGAAGAACTCAAACGCCACGGGGGCAAGGTGGATATTTTCACATCCACCGTCATCCGACGCCTTGAAGAGGAAAACGACCGGCTCACGGCGGTTGTGCTGGAAAACACAGAAACAGGAGAAACCACCCGCCTGGCCGCGGACGGCATTTTTGTTTACATGGGGCATGAAACCCAGGTAGAATTGTTCAATGATGTTGTTCCGCTCAATGCCCACGGGTACGTCACCGCCGGGGAAGACATGGCCGCAGGACCGGCAGGCGTCTTTGCCGCAGGTGACATTGTAAACAAGAGATACTACCAGATTACCACCGCCATGAGCGATGCCACCATCGCCGCCCTGAGCGCCGCCGAATACATCCGGCAGCTGGCGGACTGACATCAACCCATTTATCCCCCCAACGAAGAGGTACCCCCCATGCAGGAAACAATAAGTGAAGCAACACCTAAGAATTATTCGGATACATCAGGAAACCGCCTGACCCGGTTTTTAGGCAACTACGATCCCACCATCTTTTTCGTCACCGCGGCCGTCACCCTTTTTGCCGTGGTTTACGGCCTGGTATCCCCCAAAGGGTTTGATGCGGGGCTGTCTGCGGTACAGTCCTGGATCACTTCCAAATTCTCCTGGTTTTTCATCCTTTCCGTTGCCATTTACCTGGGCATCATCATTGTCATTGCCTTTTCCAAATACGGCAATATGAAGCTTGGCAAGGAAACGGACAAGCCCGAATTCAGCTACATCGCATGGATCGCCATGCTCTTTTCCTGCGGGGTGGGCGTGGGCTACGCCTTCTGGGCCGTGGGGGAACCCATCATGCATTACTTTAACACCCCTTATCTTGCCGAATCCGCCACCCCGGCCGCCCGTCCCATCGCCATCCAGATCGGGATCATGCACTGGGGGATTCACGCCTGGGGTATCTTTGCCCTGGTGGGACTTGCCATTGCGTTCCCCGCCTACAGGCTGGGCAAACCCATGAACGTATCCATCTCCCTATACGGCCTGTTCGGGGACAAGATCACCGGCAGTCCCCTGGGACGCGTCATTGAAATCCTGGCCGCCTTTGCCACCATCGCAGGGGTCAGTACGGCTTTGGGACTTGGCATCATCTCCACCAACGCAGGGATTGAGCATATTTTCGGCAGTCCCTTAAGCACCACCGGCCAGCTGATCTTCATGGCCATCCTCATCGGCCTGTATATCCTCTCCGCCGTATCCGGCATTGAGAAAGGCATCAAGAACCTGTCCACCATCAACATTGCCATTGCATTCCTCTGGGGTGCCTTCATTCTCTTCTCCGGTCCCACCCGGGAACTGCTCGGCCTGATGGTGCAGACCGCAGGCTCTTATATCAACAATTTTGTATTCGCGACGTTCTGGACCGATGCCAACGGCACCAAGGGCCAGTGGATCGAATGGTGGACCGTGTTCTACTGGATCTGGTGGATCTCCTGGGGCCCCTTCTGCGGCGGTTTCGTTGCCCGGATCTCCAAGGGCAGAACCATCCGTGAATTCATCATCGGCGTCTGCCTGGTACCGACACTTGTGGCCATTGTCTGGTTCTCCATTGTCGGCGGCGGCGCCCAGGCGGCGCAGATTGCCGGCACTGCGGACATTGCCGCAGCACTCAAAGCCGACATGGGCTCCGGCATCTACGTATTGCTGTCCACCTACCCCATGGGGTCGCTGATGGGCATCGTGGTCTTTTTGAACCTGATCATCTTTCTGGTGACCTCTGCGGACTCGGCCAGCTTTTTTGTGGCCATGCAGATGTCCGGCGGACAGACCGAACCCAACACTCCCATGAAGCTGATCTGGGGCATTTTCATCGGTTCCCTGGCCCTGGTACTCCTGGCCTCGGGCGGACTTGCCGCCCTGCAGAAGGCTTCGATCATCGCCGGTGCCCCCTTTGCCATCGTCACCTTCATGATGGCGGCCTCCCTGTTCAAGATGCTTCGGGCAGCCTAC
>CAJWHT010000205.1 GCA_913041495.1 uncultured Desulfobacteraceae bacterium
CGGATCTATGTGTTTTACGGCCCCCACGGCTGCGGCAAGTCCACTTTTTTAAATAACCTGCTCACCCGGTTTGAGGATTACGCCAATACCGAAGAAGGCCTGCGGTACGAGGTGGTATGGCGGCTGAACATCAAAAAGCTCAAAGGGACCAACAAATCCGCCATGAGTCTTTCTGCCTTTGAAAAACTCATCCAGGTCATTGATCCGGAAAACGAGGGAAAACACGACCTTGAGGGCAAAGATCTGGCCTTTGACGATAAGGAGCAAGAGTATATCGAAGTGCCCTGTCTCTGCCACGACAACCCCTTTCTGGTGATCCCCAAGGACCAGCGCAGAAACGTCCTGGATGAGCTGATCAAAAACGATGAGTTCAAGTGGAAACTCTTTACGGAGAAGCAGTACGAGTGGGTGTTTAAAGAAGAGGTCTGCACCATCTGTTCGTCCATCTACCAATCACTCTTAGAACGGCTGGGCAGTCCCTCTGAGGTGTTCAGTATGCTTTATGCCCGGCCCTATTATTTTAACCGCCGCATTGGCAACGGCATCTCTGTGTTCAACCCCGGCGACAAACCCTTACGCCGGAATTTTATCTTGAATCAGATGTTGCAAAGCCGCATCAATGCTTTGTTCCAGGATTCCAACGTCATCAACTATCTGTACTCAAGCTTTGCCAAGGTCCATAACGGCATTTATGCACTCATGGACGTCAAATCCCACAACGTGGAGCGGATGGTGGAGCTGCACAACATCATTTCAGAAGGGGTCCACAAGGTGGAAAATTTAGAAGAACGGGTGGACTGCCTGTTTTTTGCACTGATGAACCCCGAGGATAAACGGAACCTGAGAGAATTTCCCTCTTTCGAGGACCGGATTCAGTATATCGATATCCCTTATGTGCTGGATGTGAACACCGAGGTGAAGATCTATATGGACATCTTCGGGCGCCATATTGAGGGCAGTTTCCTTCCCATGGTTCTGGAAAATTTTGCAAGGGCCATCATCTGTACCCGTCTTGGAAAAAAATCCGGTGCCATGGAAGAGTGGATCAAGGATCCCAAAAAATACCAAAATTTCTGTGATGATGACTTGATCCTGCTCAAGATGGAGATCTTTTCAGGGGTGGTTCCTAAGTGGCTGGAGGACAGCGACGTCAAGGCCCTGGACAAGAAAATGCTTAAAAAAATTATCACCGAGTCAGAGATTTACGGAAAAGAAGGGCTGTCCGGCAGGGATTCCATAAAAATATTTGATCAGTTCTACTCCAAGTACGCCAAGGAAGACCGTCTGATAAGTATGCCGGATCTGTGCACCTTTTTCAAAAAGCTGGGGGACCAGCCCAAAAAAATTATTCCCCAGGGCTTTTTATCCTCCCTGCTGCGTATGTACGACTACAGCATTCTCCAGCAGGTAAAAGAATCCCTATATTATTACAACGAAGAGCAGATCGGCAAAGATATTAAAAATTATATCTCTGCGGTTACCAATGAGTTCAACTCCGTGATCAGATGCATATTCACCAAGGAGGAGATCTACGTTACCGAAGCCTTTCTGGAAAGTATTGAGAACCGGCTCCTGGCAGAAAATGCAGATCCCACCAGACGAAAGGAGATGCGGGAGGAGGTGCTCAAAAAGTACACCACCTTGACCCTGACCCAGGAGATCATGATCGAAGGCAAGGACATTTCCGAAACCCGTCTTTTCCAGTCCTTGTATGACCGCTATGTGCACAACCTCAAAAAAAGGGTATTGGAACCTTTTGTCGCCAACGAAAATTTCCGGAATGCCATTAAGGATTTTGACACGGAGAAGTTCAAGACCCATGACAGACGCATCAAGCGCGATGTCACCTTTCTGATGGAGAATCTTTCCAGGAAATTCGGATACACCCAGCAGGGCGCCAACGAAGTATGTATATACGTGATCGACAACGATCTTGCCAACAAATTTAAAAATGCATGATCCTTAACTCCAGGCCCGGCTGTGAATGCAAAAAAAGGTGTTCCACAGCCGGGCCCCCAATTACGCCTGTCTTAAACCGCAATAATAATTAATACTTGCTTCTTTTAGGCCTTTGCTTTAAACACAGGGGGGTGCCCCGGCGGTGCCACGATCCCATTGGAACAAAGTGGGATTGCAACGCCAGGGGCCTTTAGGCATTGGTGGCAACTTTAAGTGACAGCAGACACAAGCTCTCGGATACCCATGACAGACGCATTTTTTAAGTCCCTGGCAGAAGAACGGCGCAGTATTGTTTCCATGAAAGGGGACGGCGCCCCCAAGGCCTGGTTTACGGCCGAATACTTTCAACGGCAGGACCGCCCTCTGGTGATGATTTTACCGGACGCAAAGGCGGCCCGTGCCTTTATGGATGACCTGGCCTTTTTCATGCCGGAAAAAGAGGACAGGATCATCTATTTCCCTGGATACAATATCCTTCCTTTTAAATCTCTTTCCTACCACAGGGAAACCTCCACCTCCAGGCTGGCGGCGTTGTCCAGGATAATGGACGGCGGCACTGCGCCGTATCTTGTGGTGACCCATGTGGATACCCTGCTTCAGTACCTGATACCCAGAAAGGTGGTATCCAACGTCAGTGAACTTTTAATGGCCAATGAAGAAACCGACCGGGACAGCCTTGTGGCAAACCTGGAGGCCGGCGGTTACAGCCGGGTTTCCCTGGTGGAGGATCCCGGAGAATATGCCGTTCGCGGCGGTATCCTGGACGTGTTCTCGCCGGGGGAAGACAAGCCGGTGCGTATTGAGTTTTTCGGTGATCTGGTGGAGTCCATAAGGACCTTTTCTCCCTTCACCCAGCGGGGTATCAAGGAGCTTGGGGAAACCATTATCCTGCCGGCCACAGAGGCAGTGATATCTGAAGATGAACAGCCCAATGTCCTGGCCCGGCTCAGAAAAGCGGGTACCCGGGCGGGGCTGGCTGCCGCCGATATCCGTGAGTATGTCACCCAGACCCGGGAATTTGGCAGGTTTCCCGGCATCGAAAGTATGCTCTCCATTGTCTATGATGAATTGGATACCCTATTCGACTACCTGCCCCGGCATGCCGTGTTCCTTTTAGATGATCCGGAACTTTTGGCCTCACGGGCATCGGATTTTACCACCAAGGCCAGGTTGAACTATGATACCGTTACACAGGAGAACCGCCTGTGCGTTGAGCCTGACTCCGTATATATGGACTGGGAAAAGGTGACCGATAAGATCGGATCCCACAGGACCCTGGCCTTTCAGCAGGTGGTGTTTGAGACGGACAGATCAGATGCCTGCGTGGTTGATTTTCCATATCGGGATACCCAGGAACTGGCAGCGGGCCTGAGGGCCCAGGGAAAATCCGACAATCCCCTGCGGCCGCTGGTGGAGTGGCTGTCGGCCCAGGAAGCTGACGGGCGCAAGGTCTTGTGCACCGTCTCCGGGGATGCCCAGGCCAAACGCCTGGTATCCCTGCTCGCCCCCTATGGCATCACTCCTGCGCTTTGCAAAACCTTTCATGCGTTTTCTGAAGAAAAAACAGGTATTTATTATACCATAAGCAGCCTGAGCAGTGGGTTTACACCCGAGCTGTCAGACTTTTCCCTGGTCACCGAGAACGAGATTTTCGGCAAGAAGATCATCCGTCGGCAGAAGGCTTCCCACCGGAACCTCAAAACCGAATTCATTGCACCGGAGGAGTTGAAAAACGGGGATATCGTGGTCCATCTGGAACACGGTGTCGGCCGCTATGAAGGGCTGTGCAGCCTTACCGTTTCCGGCATCTCCCAGGATTTCATCCTCATTGTTTATCAGGATGAGGATAAACTCTACCTGCCCGTGGACCGGATGGAGATGATCGGCAAGTACGTGGGCGTTGACGGCTACTCCCCGGTATTGGATAAAATCGGATCCAAGTCGTGGGTCAAGTCCAAGGCAAAGGCAAAGGCCGAAGTTGAGAAAATGGCGGCCGATCTTCTGGATCTTTATGCCAAACGGAGGGTGAACAAAGGCTTCTCCTTCAGCCGGCCGGACAATTACTATAACGATTTTGAAGCCTCTTTTCCCTACGAGGAAACACGAGACCAGCTTCGGGCCATAGATGATGTCCACCTGGATATGGAAAAGGATACCCCCATGGACCGGCTGGTCTGCGGAGACGTGGGGTACGGAAAAACCGAGGTGGCCATCCGGGCGGCGTTTAAAGCGGTCAACGACGGCAAGCAGGTGGCAATTGTGGTCCCCACCACTATTCTAGCCGAACAGCACCTGCACACCTTCCGGGAGCGGTTCACAAATTACCCCGTCACCATTGAGTGCCTGTCCCGTTTCAGGAGCCGCAAGGAGCAGACCGATATCCTTAAGCGGACCGGTGCCGGTAAAGTGGATATCGTTATCGGCACCCACCGTCTCCTCCAGAAAGATGTGGATTTCAGCAGTCTGGGCCTGTTGGTCATCGATGAGGAACAGCGCTTCGGTGTCAAACACAAGGAGGTGCTCAAGAAGAAACGAAGCACCGTGGATGTGCTTTCCCTGTCCGCCACCCCGATACCCAGGACCCTTCATATGTCCCTGACCGGCATGCGGGACATTTCGGTGATCACAACCCCGCCTGCGGCCCGCCAGCCTATCATTTCCTATATTTCAAAGTATGAGGACGCCATTGTCGGGGATGCGGTGCGGCGGGAAATTTCCAGGGGCGGCCAGGTCTTTTTCGTTCACAATAACATCAAGACTATTTTTAAGACGGCTGAAAATTTAAAGAACATCATTCCAAGTGCAAAGATCGGGGTGGCCCACGGTAGGTTGTCCGAAACCGAACTGGAAAAGGTGATGCTCCAGTTTGTGAACAACGAGATCGACCTGCTGGTCTGCACCACCATAATAGAATCCGGACTGGATATCCCGTCGGCCAATACCATGATCATCAACAAGGCGGAGCGCTTCGGACTGTCTCAGATTTATCAGCTCAGAGGACGGATCGGGCGCGGCGACCACCAGGCATATGCGTATCTGTTTATTTCGGACGAGTCCCGCCTGACAAAGGATGCAAAAAAAAGGCTGGCCGCCCTGATGGAGCACAGGGATTTGGGCTCCGGCTTCCAGATCGCCATGAAGGACCTGCAGATCCGCGGTGCCGGCACGGCTTTAGGGGCATCCCAGTCCGGCCATATTGCCGCAGTGGGCTACGACATGTTCCTCAAGCTGCTGGATCAGGCCGTCAAAGACATCAAGGGGGAAGACGTCCTCGATCCCCTGGACCCGGAGATCAATGCCAGCATGTCCTCCGGCTTCCCGGAAGCGTACATCGAATCGGTGGAGCAGCGCTTGACCCTTTACCGACGGCTTTCCCGCCTGAGCCGTGTGTCGGATATCTCGGACATGAAGCAGGAACTGATCGACCGTTACGGTCCGCTGCCCAAACCGGCGGAAAACATGCTGCTCAAAATCATGCTTAGGATTTATGCCATCAAGGCCGGTGTCAAGCGGCTGGACTTATCTCCCAACACCCTGACCCTGGAGTTCTCTTTGCCGCATATGCGAAGGCCGGTTGAGCAACTGGTCCGGCATCTGGATCAAACCGCTGATTACAAGTTCATTAAAAAAGAGAGTGTCCGGATCACCCTGGGCCGGAAACGAAATAATATTTCAAGGGCGTTGCTGGAAACCAAACAGATTCTTCAACGCATTGCATAGGGGGGAATACATGTCTCAGCTTCTTGGGGCGAATGACATAAAGGATGGCAGACGGACCTGGCGGCTGTTCATGATCAATATCAGCCTGGTCATCATTCTGTTTCTCTCCGGTATTTTCCTTGGATTTGTCATGCGGACCAACCGGATCATCGAAGAACAGATGATTGCCACAGCCAGATCCCATTTCAAAAATATTGTCCTTACCCGGCGGTGGAACGCAGCCCACGGCGGGGTTTATGTGGAAAAAAGACCTGGAGTTGAATCCAATCCCTACCTTGAAAATCCGGATATCCGGACCGAAGACGGGCGGGTATTTACCATGAAAAACCCGGCCCTTATGACCCGGGAGATCTCAGCCTATGCCAGGGCGGCAGGAGATTTTGTCTACCACATCACCAGCTTGAGTCCCCTGAATCCGGAAAATGCACCGGACGAATTTGAACGGCGGGCGTTAACCCTGTTTGAAGACGGTACCCCGGAAATGTCCCGGATTGATGAAAAAGAGGGGGGAACGGTCTTTCGGTACATGGCGCCCCTTTACGTTGAAAAGGGGTGTCTGCCCTGCCATGCCCGGCAGGGATACGGTCAAGGCCAGGTCAGAGGCGGGATCAGCGTTACGTTTGACATCTCGGATATCCGGCGGCAGATGAGAACAAATAAACTGTTTATAGCGGCTGCCAGTATTGTGACGGTGTCCATCCTGATCGTCATATTTTACTTTTTGGTCAACCGACTGGCAAAGAAGCTAGCGGACGCCCAACAAACCATCGCCAGGATGGCTGTCACCGATGAGTTGACTGGGCTTTACAACAGAAGGCATTTCCACGTCAGCCTTGACCGGGAGCTCAGCCGGTCCCGCCGGTATACACGCCCCATTAGCCTATTGATGATGGATATCGATCACTTTAAACAGGTTAACGATACCTATGGACACCTCATCGGGGATGAGGTGATTGCCGGGGTGGCCGGGGGTATTCGTCAGGTCACCCGGCTTACCGATGTTGCCGCCCGGTATGGGGGAGAGGAGTTTGCCGTCATTCTGCCGGAAACAGATGGTGGTAAAGCAAGGGACTGCGCCAGGAAAATCCGTAAAAAAATCGAGGCCAAGACCTTTATGATACCTGACGGGCGGAGGATTCAGGTGACGGTATCCATCGGCGTGGCCTCTCTTGCCCCGGAACAGTTGGCTGTGGACGATGGGGCTGCCGATGCCCTGGTGGGCACTGCAGACAAAGCGCTGTACGAAGCCAAGAAAGCCGGAAGGAACCGGGTTGCCGGTGCATGATACGGGGAAAAGAGTGTGAAATCATCTCATACCCACATTCAAGTGCCATCAGGACCAATGGCCCGGATACTTGGCCGGGTACTGCCGCCCACCCTCCAGGGCCAGATGCTGATACTGGTTTTCCTGGTGGTTTTCGGCACTCTTTTTATCAGCGGTGCCATTTTTGCCACCTTTATCGGTGACATTTCCAAAAAACAGATCAGTAAACGGGCATTGGATATCGGCAACGGTCTTGCCCTGATGCCGGTGGTTCGGGATACCCTGAACCGGGGCAAAGATCCCGGCGGCAGAATCCAGCACCTGTCCGAAGCTGTCCGGCGGAAAACCGATGCACAGTTTATCGTGGTGGCCGATGCCGCAAGTATACGGTATTCCCATCCGGACCCGTCTAAAATCGGTAAACGGTTTGTGGGCGGGGATGAGTCCCGGGCACTGACCACAGGTGAGGCCTATGTGTCAGAGGCCACGGGTACTCTTGGCCCCTCCCTGCGAAGTATTGTGCCGGTGGTTGACGCTGCGGGCCGGGTAATCGGTTTTGTCTCAGTGGGGTATCTTAAAACCCGGGTGATGGAAATCGTTAAAGGGTACCAGCGGGAACCGGCAACGCTGATCTTCATGCTTTTTGTTGTGGTGCTTTTGGGGGCCACCGGTATTGCCCGTTACGTTAAAAAACAGACCCTGGGTCTGGAACCTAGAGAAATCGCAGCCCTTTATCTGGACCGGCAGGCCATTCTTGAATCCATCCGCGACGGTATCGTTGCTGTGGGAGAAGCAGGTGAGCTGCGCCTGATCAACCAGGCGGCCAGACAATTGCTGGATCTGGACACCGAGACCCGCCTGATCGGTAAATCCATAGACGAGGTGTTTGCCGGGAGGGATTTTCTGGACCTGCTGAAAACCGATGTTAAAGTGCCGCCCGGGGAAGTCCATGCCGACGGCCGGACCTTTTTGTTTTCATCGGTGCCAATTGTTTACAGCGGTGCCGCCTGTGGCGTGGTGGCAAGTTTCAGGCGCATGGAAGATTTCCATCGTCTCCGGCAGGAACTGCGCCAGACAAAAGCCTTTTCCGAAATGCTCCGGGGCCAGGCCCACGAATATTCAAACAAGCTGCACACCCTGGCAGGCCTGCTCCAGATGGAGGCGTACCAGGAGGCCATTGATCTGATTACAAAAGAATCAACAGGCCTTCAGCAGTTCATCCAGATTCTGGCCGAGGCTGTTCCCCATCCGGCCCTTGCAGCCATAATCATGGGCAAGTACAACCGTGCCCTCGAAATGAAGGTGGATTTCAGGTTCAACCCGGACTCTTCCATGGGAAAACTGCCCGAAGGCTACGACACCGACCGTCTGATCACCATCATCGGCAACCTGATTGACAATGCCCTGGAGGCCGCCGCAGGGTTTTCCGGCCGCAGTCCCTCCATCCAGATTTTCATGACGGATATCGGCCATGACCTGATTTTTGAGATTGAAGACTCAGGCCCCGGGATTGCCCCGGCACACCAGGAAAAAATATTTGAAAAAAGTTATTCAACAAAGAACCCGGTAAAGGGACAACGGGGAATCCACGGTGTGGGACTTTATCTTGTGGACCATTGTGTAAAGGATCTTGGGGGGCACCTCATGGTTTCCGTGGGGGATTTGGGCGGAGCCTTGTTTACCCTGAGTCTGCCCAAACACCTGGCACAAGGAGAAACATCATGAACACCATTCGTGTGCTGGTCATCGAAGATGATACCCGGATTGCAGAGATGCACCGGTATTTTGCGGAAAAAGTGCCCGGATTTGAAGTGGCGGGGATCGCCCAGAATCTGGAGGAGGCCAGGGAATTGACCCGCCTTCTTGCACCGGATCTCCTGCTGCTCGATCTCTATATGCCCGACGGAAACGGAATGGAAATTCTCCAAGAACTTCGGGGGGAGGGCCGGGCGGTGGATGTCATCCTGATCACCGCGGCAAAGCATGTGGGCGATGTACAAAAGGCGTTACGGGCAGGGGCATTTGATTACCTGGTCAAGCCTGTGGTGTTTTCCCGGTTTGAACAGGCCCTGAACCGGTATGTGAATTACCGCAGGTTGCTGGAACGGGACACCACCTTTGAGCAGAAGGATATCGATGCCTTGAACCAGCCCTTGCGACCTGTTCCGGGACAGGTTTCAGAGGATGTGCCCAAGGGCATCGATATCCTTACCCTGGGAAAGGTCCGCCAGACATTTGAACGTGTCGGACCAAACGGCTTTTCCGCCGAAGACATGGGAGATGCCATTGGGGCCAGCCGCTCCACGGCCCGGCGGTATCTGGAGTATATGACCACAACGGGTGAACTTCGGGCAGATGTGATCCACGGAAGTGTGGGGCGTCCGGAGCGCAGGTATTTTCCCCAGG
>CAJWHT010000206.1 GCA_913041495.1 uncultured Desulfobacteraceae bacterium
CCGACGCCAGGGGGGTGATCACAGGACTGACCCAATTTGCCGATAAGGGTCATATCGCACGGGCAGTGCTGGAGGCATCCGCCTTCCAGACCAAAGATATCGCCCAGGCCATCTTGCAGGATATGGGAGATGAAATGGATCTCAAATCCCTTAAAGTGGACGGCGGCATGGTGGCCAACAATACGTTGATGCAGTTCCAGGCCGACATGCTCAACGTGGCCGTAACACGCCCCATGGTGGCGGAAACCACGGCACTGGGTGCGGCCTATGCCGCAGGCCTCGCCGTAGGCTTCTGGCCGGATACCGATGCCCTGAAGGAAAACTGGCACGTTCATTCCACCTGGCAGCCGCAGATGGATGATGCCCGGCGGGAAAAACTTTATAAGGGGTGGAAAAAAGCGGTGGACAGAACCCTGGACTGGAAAGACGAAGAATAGGCTATAAACAGTAACAAAAGGCCGGCGGCTGATTTTGAAATCAGCCGCCGGCCTTTATCTTTATGACCGACCCAAATGATTCGGCTTAAGAGATGGTTTAAGCGATCAGGTTCAACAGGTGATCGTTGGAGCTGTTGGCCTTTGACAGGGCAAAGGTGGACGCTTTTTCCAGGTTCTCCATCTGTTTCATCACCATCACTTCTTCAGCCAGGTCCGTGTCCATGATCTGTGACTGTGCCGCCTCCAGGTTCACCATGGATACGCCCATGTTCTGGATGGCACTGCCGAACTGGTTCTGGGTGGAACCCAATGTGGACCGCGTCTGGTTGATCTGTTCCATGGCCAGATCCACAACGTCAAGGGCATCTTGAACCCCTTCGGCAGAGGTTACATCAATACCTGAAAGGAACCCGCTTTCGCTGTCACCGAGCTGATCAGGCGCCACCGAGGCAATGGAAATCCCGATGCTGCCCCCCTCTCCCATGGAAAAACTTTTATTGGTAAAGCTTCCCGACAGCAGAGACTGGCCGTTGTAGGAGGTATTGCTGACAATGTCGTTGAGGGCGGAAATAGAGCCGTTGATATCCGACTGGATGGCCTGAAGGCTTTCGGCGGACTGGCTGCCGTTGGCCGCGGCCAGGACATTGGTCCGAATGGAGTGAAGAATTTCCGTCATCTCCCCTAAAGCGCCGTCCGCCACCTGGGTGATGGAGATCCCCTCGTTGGCGTTCTGCATGGCCTGCCCCATGGCAAGGGACTGGCTTTTAAGGCTTGACGCGATCATCATGCCGGACGCATCGTCGGCACCTTTGTTGATTTTATTGCCGGTGGCGATGCGGTTCAAAGAATCCGTCAGACCGGACCTGGCGTTGTTGGACTGCTGAATCGCCTGTTGGGATGCATAGTTGGAATTGATTCTCATGCTAGGCCTCCTTGCCGTGTGAATTACTCCGTTAAACCTAAAAATACCAGATCCTTAGGCATAATTCAAAAAAAGAATTAAAATACACCGAATGTCGTAGGCTGTATTGTTTTTTAAAAGGGAAACCGCCCCCCCAAAGGCCGGGGTCTCCATCTGTGGAAACACCTTTTATCGTTGCATTTCACCACCAATCCCATTACACTGGTGCCATCATCTATCCACGGGACCTGTGACCCGGATTTAAAGGTTTGAATTCATGACACAACGGCAGGGGTTGAAAAATCACAAACACCGCGTGCTGATCATAGACGACGAGGCCGCGGTGGGAAAGTCGATCCGGCGGATCCTCAATACGTTGAAAGTGGAATCCGAGTATGCGGAAAATGGGGAAGTCGCCCTGGCATTTGTGGAGAAAGCGACACAGCCCTTTTCCCTGATCATCTGCGATCAGCGGATGCCGGGGATGAAGGGCACTCAATTTCTTGCCCGGGCCAAGGAAATCACCCCTTCAACCATTCGCTTTCTCATTACCGGCTACTCTGACCTGGACACGATTATAAACGCGGTCAACAAGGGTTCGGTCCAGCATTATATTGCCAAGCCCATGGACACGAAAAATATGCTTGCCGCGATCAAAACAGGCCTTCGGTTATACGAACAGCATTTGGAAAGCGCCCACCTGTTTGCACTGGCCAAAAGCCAAAATGCAAAACTTTACGAACTCAACACCGAGTTGGTTGAAACCACAAAAAAGCACGATCAACAGAGAAAAGCCCTTGAAGAAGAAATCACAGGCATCAGGGATCAACTGGCCCAGGCCACAACCGAAGTGCCAGCCGGTCCCGGTGACGCCCTGAGGTTGATCAGGGAATACGCAGCGGCTGACGAATCAGAGCGTCAGCACAGATTCGACGACTTATACAGCGCCACTCAAAACGCACTTTTTGAAGCATTCAACGATCTGGCCCAGAGAAACGGCCTGGAATTCCCAAAGAGGAAGGGGCCGGCATCGCTCCCCCAAGATCCGGAGGCCGGTAATGCCTGACGCCCACACCCCGGAAATACTCGTTCTCGATGCCGATGACACCCAGGGGAAACGGGTGGTCCAGATACTTGAGGACCAGGGCTGGCAGGTCACCTATGAAACCACATCGGATCAAGCGCTGGAAAGGCTTGAGGCCGCCGGAGACAATCCCTTTCATCTTTTTGTATCCAGCTACAAGCTGCCGAAAATGGAAGGAGATGATATTCTCAAAACGGCCCGCACCATTGCCCCTTTGACCCAGCGCATGCTCATGGTCCCTTCCAACGAATCCGACCTGGTCGTTCGCGCCATCAACAAGGCGGAAATAAATGCATGCATTGTTACCCCGGCCTCGGACCAGGATCTGCTGGACCGGGTCAATGCATGCCTGAGCCGTTTCAGGCAGATTATGAAACACGAACAGTTGAAACGTGTCACGGATCACCAGAACCGCCAAATGTTCAGGATCGCCCAGCGATTAAAAAAAAAGGACCAATGGTGCCGGGACCAGATCAGCGAAAAAAAGGCGGAAAAACTGCTGCTGCGGTCTTCCCTTCGAAAAGCGGCCAAAGCATCAGATGTCCCGGAGACCCTTTCCCAAAGAATTGAGCGGTATGACATTCCCATAGATCCAAAGGCCCTTGAAACGGAATTCACCAAGCTGACCGAGTATACCTGTGCCCTTTTCAGCAGTGCCGCCGCAAAAGCCGGGCTGAAACATCCGGCTCCGGAAAAACAGGGCGACAGTAATTGCGCCGTTTTTGGGGATCCCAATTTCGCTCCGGCCCAAGCGGATAAGGAGAGGGATGAACGGGTGGCAGCTCTCCTTAAGGTGATATTCGCCTCTCCTGAAAACGCTAAATTCGACCCGCTTGACCCGGAAGAAGAAAATAATGCCCAAGACCTGGTGCCGGCAAATTTTGTCCGGGTAACCATCTCACCGGATCAAACCCGGGCATTTGTTCAACTGACGGCCCCGCCTCCCACACCGGAATTTCTGACGGTGGCAGGTATCCTGGACCTGCTGCGGCAGCACGATATCTTCTACGGTATAGAAACAGACAAGGATATCACCGCATGGATATCTTCTACCACCCCTGCGGACGAACCGTTTCCCATTGCGCTTGGTGAACCTGAAGTGCCGGGGGTTGACGGCACCGTAAACTATCACTTTGAAACAAATTACACCAACCCTGGCAAAATCATGGAAGACGGCCGCATGGACTTCAGGGACCGGGGAGAGATTCCCTACGTGAATCCGGGAGACCTCCTGGCGGTCAAAACCCCGCCCAGGGAAGGCAAGGACGGCATGAGTGTTTCGGGCATTCCCATTGTCGTGGATCCGCCGTTTGATCCTGTCTTCCTCGCCGGCAACGGCACAAGGCTTTCCAAAGACGGCCTAACCGTCCATGCGGCAATTGCCGGACAGCCCCACCTGGACCCCTTCGGAGAAATCAGTGTAAATCCGGAACTGCCCGTCAAAGGAAATGTGGATTTCGAAACCGGGAATGTGAATTTCAACGGAAATATCCTGGTGCAGGGCACCGTAAAGGACGGATTCAAGGTCAAGGGCATCAATCTCACCGCCGCAGAAATTGAAGGAGGTGTCATTGACCTCACCGGGGATCTATACATCTCAGACGGCATTACCGATGCCACCATCGTCTGTAACGGGAGCATTTTCGCCAAGTTCATCAACAATTCAAAAGTAACCGCCTTCGGGGACCTGGTCATCCAGAAGGAGATCATCGACTGCGATATCCTTTTGTCCGGCAAGTGCCAAAACCCGACCGGCATGATTCTTTCATCGAAAATCACGGCCAAGGGCGGTGTTGAGGCAGGCAGCATCGGCACGGACACCTCCCGCCCCTCCCAGTTCCGGGTGGGGGTGGACGATCACCTGCAAGCCCAGACCGCTGTAATCGACAGCCGCCTGGAAGCCTCTGTGGCCAAACTCAAGGCGGTCAGGGACGAAATCCGGCTGGTGGAGGAAAAGGACCAGAAACTTTACGCCCGGATTACGGAAAAGGCCCAGCTCCAGGAGGCGGCCCAGAAAAAACTTCAAGAAATCAAGAATCAGGTCACAGCACTGCGGCATTCCGGAGATAAGGACAGATATATGGAAACCGTCCAGGCATACCGGGACCAGGTAAAGGTTGCCGAACAGGCTGAGTATGAACTGGACTGGACCTTCGGTATCCAGGACAGCTATGCCGAGGATATTCAACGCTTAAAACGCCGGATCACCCATATCGAAGAGACCAACAAAAACCTGGTACTCAAAAAGAAGGCATTAAGGGAATTTGGCGAAAAATCAGATACCGCGCCCGTCATCGTCGTCAACAAAAGCATCAAGGCCGATGAGATGATCTCCGGCCCCAATGCCTCACTCACCCTGCATGAAGACAGGTCCAGGTGCAGGATTGCCGAGCAGACCCATGCCGAGGACGGCCTTCATTATTCAGAAATAGTCATCTTAGACCTTTAATAAGGCCTCTCTGTGCCTAACACGAAGGCGTTTCCTTGCCGTATTCCTCGGCAACCTGGAGGTAGAAGGCCCCTTCTTCCTTGCGCCCCCGCTTGATGCAGCCGTTTGCGTACACCCTTGCCTTTTTCACCAGCACCCGGACGGCTGCCTCTTTTTGGGAAGCGTTCAGGCTGCCGACCCGGACCAGGTCCAATATACTTTTAATCCTGTACCGGTCCTGGGAATGACCGGCGGACAACTGGTCATCGTGCCCGCCGTACTTTATGGTGCAGGGGGTATCGATAAGGTATACCGGGGTGTCCCGGGCCACCCGCAGCCAGAGGTCATAATCCTCGCATACCGGGAATTCTTCGTTGAACATCCCTTTAAGATCAAACAGTGTTCTGCGCATCATCACGGCAGACGGGCTCACCAGGCAAAGCTTCAGGGACGGCTCGAAAATCATGCCTGAGGGTTTCTTGTGCTTTTGCTTCGGGTTCACTCGGCGTCCGTTTCTGATCCAGATCTCCTCTGTCTGGCAGATCAGGGCATCCGGATGGTCCCGGAAGAAGGCGGTCTGGACGGCCAGCTTGTCTTTGGTCCAGGCATCGTCGGAATCCAGAAGAGCGATAAGGCCCCCACGGCTTTTGCGGATACCTAAGTTTCTGGCGGCGGACACCCCCCGGTTGGGCTGGGTAAAGACCCGGATATCTCCTCGGTAATCTGCAAGCAGTTCCCCGGTGTTGTCCGTGGACCCGTCATCCACAACGATGATTTCAAAATTGTCGTGGGTCTGGGCCGCAACGGAATCCAGTGCACGGGTGAGCACATGGGCCCGGTTAAATGTCGGAATGATGACACTGACCTCAGGGGGATGGTTTTTATTCATTTGGTATCCTGTCTTGTCTCATGGTCGCTCCTTTCATAACATTACCGCGACCCCGGTGATAACATTACCGCGACCCCGGTGATAACATTACCGCAGACCCGGTTATAACATTGCCGCGACCCCGGTTATAACATTGCCGCGACCCCGGTTATAACATTGCCGCAAACCCGGGTAAATCCTTGGGTCTGATTTCACCGGTCTGTCCCGTGAAATTATCTAGTCCGGCCATTCAAAAATAAGTGTTTTATTTTCCATATTCAAAACCAAAACAACAAAAAGGTAAGACCATTTAGCGACACATCAAAAACGTAGATTAAAAACCAGTAAATACTTGTTAACATATTTTTTTTCTTGCTTTTTTCGCTCGTTTAAAAAATAATAAATACTATTTATTTCTGGGGCGGGAATTCCTTGACAACGGGTATTAAATCACTTAATGAAGGTCCTTGTTTTTTGGATAGTTTATCTATTTAAGAGGATATTATGGGAAAAGGCAAATCAGTCACACACGTAATCGACAAAGAATGGTGTAAGGGATGCGGTATCTGCGTTCACTTCTGTCCCAAGAAAGTACTTGAGTTAGACAGGCGGGGGAAAGTGGAAGCGGTTCGTCCGGAAGACTGCATTGGTGAAAAATGTATGCTGTGCGAACTTAGGTGTCCGGATCTTGCAATTCAAATCAAAGAAAATCAGGAAGGGGAAAATGACTAACACATCGAATATCAGGTTTATTCAGGGGAATGAAGCCTGTGTTGAGGGTGCCCTGTACGCAGGTATCAACTTTTTCGCCGGCTACCCCATTACCCCGTCCACAGAAATCGCGGAACATCTGGCCCAGCGGCTGCCGGCCATAGGCGGCAAGTTTATCCAGATGGAAGACGAAATCGCTTCCATGGCCGCCATCATCGGCGCATCGCTCACCGGCAGCAAGGTCATGACCGCCACCTCCGGCCCCGGCTTTTCCCTCAAACAGGAGGCATTGGGCTATGCCTGCATGGCGGAAATCCCCTGCGTTATCGCCAACGTACAGCGGGGCGGTCCCTCCACCGGCAACCCCACCCATGTCAGCCAGGGGGACGTCAATCAGGCCCGCTGGGGCACCCACGGCGACCATTCCATCGTTGCACTGACCGCCTCCAACCACCAGGACGTGTTCAAAATGACCGTGGAAGCCTTCAACATCGCAGAAACATACAGAACCCCGGTTGTCCTGCTCTTTGACGAAGTCATCGGCCATATGCGGGAAAAACTGGAAATCCCGGAGAGGGGCGAACTTCCCGTTGTGGACCGCCTGAGAACCTCGGTTCCCAAAGGTGTTGACTACCACCCCTACCTGCCCCGTGAAGACGGCAGGCTGCCCATGTCCGACTTCGGTGCAGAACACCGTTACAATGTCACCGGTCTTTTCCATGACATGTGGGGCTTTCCCAACAACGATCCCCAGGTGGTCAGCGACCTGCTGAGGCACTTGGTGGACAAAATCGAAAACAACTGGGAAAACATCTGTTTTTATAAGGAACACTGGCTGGATGACGCGGACTATGTCCTGATCTCTTACGGCTCCTCTGCCCGCTCCGCCAAACACATCGCCAGAAACCGGCGCAAAAGAGGAATGAAAATCGGTGTGCTGGAGCTCCAGACCATCTGGCCCTTCCCCACCGAAATTGTCCGGGAAAAATGTGCCAACGCCAAGGCTGTGATGGTGGTTGAAATGAACATGGGACAGGTGGTCACCCAGGTGAAAAGCGCCGTGGACCACCCTGAAAAAGTATTCCTGGCCAACCGCATTGACGGCCAGCTGATTTCGCCCACCGACATCAAAACCACGCTTCGGATGATCCAGGGAAAGGGGGTCTAACATGAGTACCAATAAGGAATTTGACTTCAAAAATTACGTCAGGGGCAGATACTTCCCCCATATCTGGTGTCCGGGCTGCGGCCATGGCATCGTTCTGGGCGCCCTGCTCCGTGCGGTTCACGAACTTGAACTGGATAAAAACAATATCGTCATGACCTCCGGCATCGGGTGTTCCTCCAGAATCTCCGGGTATGTGGATTTCCACTCCCTGCACACCATCCACGGCAGAGCGCTTGCCTTTGCCACCGGCGTCAAGCTGTCCCGACCCAACCTCAAGGCCATCGTGCCCATGGGTGACGGTGACGCCCTGGCCATCGGCGGCAACCACTTCATCCACGCGGCCAGAAGAAACATCGACATCACCGCCATCGTCATGAACAACCGGATCTACGGCATGACCGGCGGTCAGTTCTCTCCGCTGTCCGGTACCGGCAAAAAGGCCACCACCGCCCCGTACACCACCATTGACAACAACTTCGACGTGGTGGAACTGGCCAAGGCGGCCGGCGCATCATTTGTTGCGCGCTCCACGGTATTCCACGCCAGCGAGTCCAAGGAATACCTGAAAAAAGCCATCATGCACAAGGGCTTCTCCGTAGTTGAAATTCTCTCCCAGTGCCCGACCTACTACGGCCGGAAAAACAAGGAAGGGGATGCCGCCACCATGATGGAAGGCTACCGCAAGAACACCGTGAAAATCGGATCCAAAAAGCTGGACACCAATCCCGACCTCATTCAGCGGGGTATCTTTGTTGAAGATACGGACCGGCCCGAATACTGCGAAGCCTACGACGAGATTATCGAGACAGCAATGAAAGGAAAAGCATAATGGAAACAGAACGTATAAGACTGGTGTTTTCCGGTTCAGGCGGCCAGGGCGTCATCACCGCTGCCATTATCCTTGCCAAGGCCGCTGTCATCTTTGAAGGCAAAAACGCCACCCAGTCCCAGAGTTACGGGGCGGCAGCCAGGGGCGGCGCCACCCGGAGCGATGTCCTGATCTCCGAGCAAGACATCCTCTTTCCCAAGGTAATTCAGCCCAACATCCTGATCAGCCTGACCCAGGAGAGCTACAATAAGTTCGCCCCCATCCTGAGACCGGGCGGCCTGCTGCTCATGGATAACAGATACGTAACCATGGAAAAGAAGGTGGCGGCAAACCACGTGGCCCTGCCCATGTTCGACACGGTCATGAAAGAGATCGGCAAGCCCATCGTATTCAACATCTGTATGCTGGGCACCCTGATCGGGCTCACCGAACTGGTCAAACCCGAATCCATCCTGAAAGTCCTGGAGACCACCATCCCCAGGGATTTCATGGATATGAACAAAAAGGCCCTGGAACTGGGCATGGAGCTTGGCGCATCCGAAGCGTAAAGCCCCTCATGCAGGTATGACTATTTACCTGTAAAATAAAAGAAAGGCCCGGTGCGGACATTTTTTTGCGCACCGGGCCTTTTTTCTTTGACGTGAAAGATAAGATCAGTTCTTTTTTTCTTGCTTTGCCTGGACCCGGCCGGCCGGGGGTACGGCCGCCGGAAACAGGTCTTCCAGATTCAGCCCCTTGATCTTTTTAAGGCAGTCTTCCAATGCGGCCTGCTCCGTATCACCTGCGCCCTGGTGTTCTGTTTTAGCTATGATATTCACAAGGTTGGGCACGGCAATATAGTCACCTGCCAGCTGGCCCTGGATCTTTTTGTGCACATCAATGTAAATCATCCGGCCGTTGCGGATCAGGTT
>CAJWHT010000207.1 GCA_913041495.1 uncultured Desulfobacteraceae bacterium
GTTTCGAACTTTTTCTGCCTTTTTTATCGATTGCTATACGCTTGTTTTGGGATTAACCTATGTTAATCAGGATGATTTTTTTATTTCGCGGCGGATACGGCTTAATGATACCGGGGAAATACCAAGGTATGAAGCCACATGAAAATTATGAATTTGATTGTCCAGATCGGGGTAATTTTTTTTGAAGTTCAAATATCGGGTGGTGGCATCTTCGGTTAAGAAGGCCCTTTCACGGTTCTCTTTCTCAATTAGCAACTGGATAATGTATTCTTTGGCTGCCCGCTCCCAGCACGGATGGCCGGAAGAAAGACGGTTAAATTCTTTGAGGGGAAGAGAAAAAACTTTGGCAGGTTTCAGGGCCTGGATTGCATACCATGCCGGTCTATTTTCAATAAATGGCGTGTAAGCGGCAATAAATTGTCCCCTGGTTCTGAATGCGAGGATTTTTTCATCCCCTGCCTCCGTGGTACAGAAAATCCTGAAAATCCCTGAGGAGATGAGGGCAATTTGGGACGGGCTGTCCCCCTGCATAAGAAAAAACTCGTTTTCATCAAGACGATTGACTGTGGCCAGGCCAAGCAGTTTTTCCCACTGGGAATCAGGAACCTGCGCCCAGGCTTCCAATGCGTCTGAAAAGTAAAGCTGCTCCCTGCGAATCACAGATCCCTCACTTAACCAGATAAAAAACAGACCCTGAGGTTTGGATACAATAAAAGCAATCTAACAATTAAAATTGTGCCTTTCAATAGATTTAATCCCCCTGTCGGGGGTCACACCATCTCAAGGAACCTGAAAAAATATTGCTAAATTAACTTGGGTTAATTACAGGGCCTTATATCCTGATAAGCTGGATTTGATGCCATCCTGCTCTTTTAGAAAAAGGAGATTCATGAAGACAGCCAAATATAGTTTTTTTATCTTATCCATGGTCAGCCTTTGCCTGTTGGTGGTCAGTTGGACGTACACACCAAACGGCAGATTGGATATTAAGATTGCCATCCTCCTGAAATATATGTCAGTCATGAAAATCGACCTTTTTGAAGAGGGGCGGTCAGTCCAGCAGGTAAGGGCATTTTCAGACGAAAGCAGTTGCATACTTCATTCCGCTGCCGTTCCAGTCAAGCAGATAAATGATAGAACCTTGCCTGGACCATCCGGCCCTGTTCCCATACGGGTGTATGCAGATAAGGAAGAACGTGGATTGCCCATTGTCATTTATTGCCACGGTGGCGGGTGGATGATGGGCAGTGTCGATACCCATGACAACACGTGCCGAAGCATCGCCAAAAAAGCGGGCGTCATTGTCATTGCGCCGGATTACGGGTTGGCTCCTGAAAAGCCCTATCCAAAAGGTTTGGATGATGTATATGCCACACTGGTCTGGGGCTGGAAAAACGCAACTGAACTGGGCGGGGACCCCCAAAAAATATTTATAGCGGGTGATAGTGCCGGCGGAAACCTTGCTGCTGCGACAGCTATCAGGGCGCGGGACTCACAGGGCCCGCCCCTGGCAGGCCAGATTCTGATTTATCCGGCTTTGAACCTGAATGAATTTAATACGGGGTCCTATAGCATGTTTTCCGATGGGTATTACCTGACCCGGCGCTATATGGAAAAATTCAGGGCGTGCTATGTTCCCAACCCGGTGGATCGTCTATCACCAATGGTTTCCCCTTTGCTGGCGCCGGATCTAAAAAACCTGCCCCCAGCCTTCATCGTAACGGCTCAATTTGATGTGTTACGGGATGAAGGAAATGATTATGCACACCGATTAAAAAAAAATGGGATAATGGTAAACATGGTCGAGGTCAAAGGCGTTATCCATGGCTTTCTTAAAATGGATGGGGTTCTATCCCAGGCAAATGAGATCATCGCAGACATTGCATTGTTTATCGGCAATGTCGTTTCGAAGTAATCAGACGCCAGCCTTTCAAAATCGTTCGTACAATACTGGATGAGGAACGGTGATGGTCAATTTGAAATAGATTGTAAATTTTGACTTGCTTCCGTTCATTGGGTAGAGGATAGTTGATTTATCGCTAACCCTCAAACCAGGTGCACTTCACATGATAAAATTTTTCTTCCGGGAAAAGTACACCATACTTTTGGCGGCACTGCTCGTCCATGTCATTGTGTCACCCTTCATGGCGGAGACCGTCAGCCTGGGGCTTTTCCTGGACCTGACCTTTTCCCTGGTAATGCTATCAGCCGTGTTTTCCGTTTCCAGGGGGAGCAGGGTACCTTTGGTGGCGTCGGTGCTGCTGATGCTGCCCTGCCTCTTTCTTGTCTGGTGGATTTATATTGCCGGGCCTCTGGAGGAAATCCGACTTGTCTCATTTATACTTCAGGCCCTGTTTGTCCTGTATATTACCATTCTGATGGGAATCTACATCCTGAAGGCCCCTGAAATAACCCGGGATGTAATTTCAGCAGCCATTGTGGTGTACTTGTTTGTCTCCCTGTTTTTTGCCAATCTGTATTTGATACTGGAATTCACATATCCCGGGTCGTTTACCCTTGCCCATGATGCCATTCTTAAACACCCCGAAGTCATGCGGTATTTCTCCATGGTAACCCTGTCCACCCTGGGGTACGGGGATATTTCCCCGGTTTCCCCCCAGGCGCAGACCATGGCCAGCGTAGAAGCGATTTTCGGACAGTTTTATCTGGCCGTCCTGATCGCCCGACTGGTGAGTATGCATGGGATGAGGCCGTCCGATGACACCGAATAGCTCAGATCTTTCACCAGAACTTTAAAAGGATTTAAATTCAGATGAATCAGGCATAAAGGCATTTTGACTTTTAGGGGAAAGGTGCATATAGTAACGGGCATTCATAAGGAAATGGCGGGCTTTGATCGCGCAGGAGAGGAAAGGCAGCAGGGCGAATGGCAGATATGGGATTCAGAGTCGGGACCGGGACCGATGTCCATGAACTGGTGGAAGGCCGGGACCTGATCATCGGCGGGGTGAAGATTGATCATCCCAAAGGGCTGAAAGGGCATTCCGATGCAGATGTCCTGCTGCATGCCGTCTGTGACGCCCTGCTTGGGGCTGCGGGCCTGGGGGATATCGGGGAGCATTTCCCGGATACGGACCCGGCCTACAAGGGGATATCCAGCAGCCGCCTGCTGGCCGAGTGCCTGGAGAAGATCCGGGGCAGGGGATTCAGCATTGCCAATATGGACTGTACCATCTTTGCCCAGGCCCCGAAAATGTCCCCCCATAAGGAAGAGATGACGGGCAATATTGCCGCGATCCTCGGGCTGGACCGGGACCGGGTGAACGTCAAGGCCACCACCACGGAGACCCTGGGCTTTGTGGGGCGCAAAGAAGGCATCGCTGCCCAGGCGACGGTTTTGCTATACACATAAAAGAGCTTAAATATACGGGAAGAGATCTATGAGTTTAAAAATTTACAATACGTTGAGTGGCAAAAAGGAGGAATTCGTTCCCATTAATCCGGGCAAGGTCAATATGTACGTCTGCGGCCCCACGGTTTACGATACCAGTCATATCGGCCATGCCAGGTCCGTGGTGGTATTTGACGTGGTGTACCGCTGGCTGCAGCACCTGGACTACGAGGTGACCTATGTCCGGAATTTTACCGATGTGGACGATAAGATCATCAAAAAGTCCAACCAGACCGGGGAGTCCTGCACCGCCATCACTGAAAAATACATTGATGAATTCCACAAGGAAATGGATGCCCTGAACGTGCTTCGCCCCACGGTTGCCCCCAAGGCCACCGAGCATATCGACCACATCATCCGGTTCATCGAGATGCTGATTGACAAAGGCAAGGCCTATCATGTGGAAGGCGGGGACGTATACTTTTCCATCAAATCCTTTAAGGATTACGGCAAGCTGTCCCACAGGAATCCTGACGACATGCAGGCCGGTGCCAGGATCGCGGTGGACGAGAAAAAGAAAAGCCCCCTGGATTTTACCCTGTGGAAACCGGCCAAGCCCGGGGAACCCTACTGGGAAAGCCCCTGGGGCAACGGCCGCCCGGGATGGCACATCGAATGCTCGGCCATGAGTTATGAATATCTGGGGGAAGGCTTTGACATCCACGGCGGTGGCAAGGATCTGATCTTTCCCCACCATGAAAATGAGATTGCCCAGAGTGAGGCCTGCTTCGGCACCGAATTCGTCAAGTACTGGGTGCACAACGGCTTTGTGGACATCAACAACGAGAAGATGTCCAAATCCCTGGGGAACTTCACCATGATCAAAGAGGTGCTGGACAAGTATTCCCCGGAAGTGATCCGCCTGTTCCTGCTGTCAAAGCAGTACCGCTCCCCCATCGACTACAGTGAAGACAGCATGCGCGAGGTTTCCCAAAGTCTTGACCGGATCTACGCCTTCCTGGAACGGGTGGAGGACGCAGGCCTGGCCACGGGGACGGACAGCAAAGGAGAGCTGTGGGATGCCTTTACCCAGGCCATGAATGACGATTTTAACTCCGCAAAGGCCCAGGCCGCGGTTTTCGAGGCTGTGAAAAAGGGGAACAAGCTCCTGGACGACACCAACGGGAAGCCGGATGCCGCCGGGCAGTCCCTTTTGGCGGGGATTCATGCGGATATCCGCACCATCTCCGGGATACTGGGTATCTTCATGATGTCGCCCAAAGACTATTTTTCCGCCAAGAAAGAAAAGGGCATGGCAGACCAGGATATCGATCCGGCACAGATCGACGCCCTCATCCAGGAGCGGGCCACAGCCAGAACGGAGAAGAACTTTGCCCGGGCCGATGAGATCAGGGATCAACTCCAGGAGATGAATATCGTACTGGAAGACGGGCCTGAAGGAACGGTCTGGCGGTTTGAATAAACTTAGGATCTGATTACAGAAAACTGAAAGGGGCGTTTCCTTAAGGAATAAGAAACGCCCCTTTTTTTTTAATTGGCCGTTTGCTTTCCTGGGTTTCATCGGGTGCGGGCGGGGCTTTCACCATGGTAATGATGGCTGTTGTCTGATCTGGTTTGGGCAACTGTTTTTCGGGCGGGCTTTGCCGTACATCTGCAGCCGGAAGCGCTTTTCCCGATGCCGGTGCCGTCATTGCCACCCGGCGAAACTCCGACGGCGTGGCGGTCAAGTCCCCTTTCAGGATCAGGGCTGTTTTAAAATCCTGATATGCCCCTTTGTAATCCCCCAGGCCTTCTTTCACAAGGCCGCGGTTTACATAGGCGCTTGCATATCGGTTCCCGGACTTCTCAATGGCGGCATTCAGATGCGCCATCGCTTTGATGTATTCGCCTTTCTGAAAATAGGCGGTGCCGATATTGTTGTGGGCCAGTTTCATAATCTCGGGAGAATCCGAATCCAGGGCATTGAGGTAGTTGGCTATGGCCTGATCCGGATGGCCGGATTTCTGGAGGATCACGCCTTTGTTCAGAAAGGTGATTTTATCAACGGGATTGCTTTCCAGGATGTTGTTGTAGGTGTTGAGTTTTTCCTGGCAGGTTGCCTGGTTCATATCCGATGGCGGGCCTGCGGGTTTCGTGGTATTGACCGTGGTTGCCGCACATCCGAATACCAGAAAGCTGAGGATGATCACCATAAGAAAGGGCGTCATATTGATCTTAATTTTCATGGTGCTGACCTCCTTTTTGCCCTTGCAGGTCCCATGGGCAATCCGCTGGATCATCACCGTTTTGCGGCAGGGATTCCACTACAGGGAAAACATCGTAAAACAACGGGGTATCCGACTGGGATTGCGAAAGGGGCAATTGCCCGGGGGCGTATGCCCCGGTCTCACGACTGACAGCGTTGTCGCTCAGCAAATCGGCAAGGGCAATCCCCTGACTGTCGTCCGGTATCCATCTGCCCACCACCGGATCATCCGGGATTTGTGACGGATCTATTTTCAGGGATGTGAAAAATGGGGTGCATTCATTCATCAATTGCTCAAAATGGTCCGTGGGGGCAGAGATATAGATGACATAGACGTTGGTATATCTGGGCTGAATGAAAACCTGGGTGGTCGTATGCACCGGATGATGCTTCCCTTCGCCGATCACCAAACCGGTACCGGGGCCGGATGCGGATATCTCTCCCAGGGACCAGTCCCTGTGAATGAGTTTCCCGGACCGGATGCCCAGATCCAGGCGGTTGGAGTAGCTGGTGAGAAAGGGCTGTTGCTCAGCCCCGTTTTCGGCCAGAACGCCTGCGATCATACGAAGAAAGTGCGTGGTTTCACTCACCCAGGCCGTGTAGCGCCTGACCCCCAGAAATATCCCCCCGGCTTCTCCGGGAGCAAAAATTTTTTTCCATCCCTGGAGATATCCCGGGGTCCAACCGGGAAAATCATCTTGATCGGCAGTATGCCAACCGTCAGGCAGTGTCGGCGGAACTTGCGGCCCATGGGCCGTATTGAAAGGGTTGTGCGGAGGGGCAGGGGTGGTGTTCTGGACGCTTTTGATCTCAATTTCCTTAAGTGCACTGGCGTCGTCGGCGATACCTGTGCCAACTCCTGCAAGAGTTGTGAGAAGAAGGAGGAGCAGGGTGAACCTGACTGATGTCATTGTCTGTCTTTCCTATGATATGCCGGCTGCGGCATGGATATCTGACCCGTAAGCGGTTAAATCTGCCTGTTTTATTTCGTGGACCAAGGCCTTATTTCGCATAGGATCTGATCGGGGCGCTTCCGGTCCGCTGCCATTTGGTTGTTGTGATTGTGGTGGTGGTCGTTTTGCTCCTGTCTTTTTCCTCTGCTTTCCATATGTCAACGTAGTCTTGTTTTTTATGCACCTTTCTGACTTCTTCTTCAATCCATTCCTTGGTTCGCATTCTGGGGGTTGCAAAGTAGGCTTCCGCGATGTATTCGGCACCCCCTGCCGCCTTGTAGCCCACGGATTCCTGGATCTGAAACACAAAGTTTTCGGCGTGATCCAGTCCTGTTTCCCAGAATTCCTCTTTACTGAAATAGAGCCCGGTATCATATGTGGCGCAGTATCTGGAATGAACTTCAGTAATTTCTATGCTTGGGTATTTCCTGCCCACGGCATCCGGTAAGGAAACCAGCTTTTCTTTCCTTCCGACCCCTCCGTTTTCGTAGCTTTGCCCCAGCCGTCCTTCACAGTATTTTATAATGGCTTCTTTCTGGCGTTTTAGATGACCATCGCCATAGGCTGAGGTAATGCCAAAAAAAAGAATAGATAGCAATAGACCCGTCGTCCATGATAGGTTTTTTTTCATCGCTTTTCCTTTCCATCTGAATTTGAAAACCGGAATGCTTTGCCCTTTGGGCACAGCCACCATTTTTCATGCGGGCAGCATGAGAACTGATGCGGTGTTCGGCGCCGGTTTATAAGAACCCAAAAATTACTAGCTTATTTTGAATATATAGTACAAAGAAAATTATTGTCAATAAAAATAAACAGATACCCTGCTCAGAGGCAAGATCCGCATCCTTCTCATTTTGTTTTTGGAAAATAAAAAGGCCGGTTACCCTATGAGCGGGCAACCGGCCTTTGATAAATAATCCTCAAGGGTGACTACCCCTTTTTCTTCTGTCTGGGTGGTTTGTTACCCTTGTTTTTGCGGGGGGGGTGCTGCTTGGCCAGCTTGGCCCAGGCATCCCTTAGTGTGACGGTGCGGTTGAATACCGGCATGTCGTCCGTGCTGTCTTTGCGGTCCAGGCAGAAGTAGCCCAGGCGTTCGAACTGGAAGGGGACTTCAGGCTCGGCTGAGGCGAGGCGTTTTTCCAGCTTGCATCCGGTGAGCACTTCCAGGGAGGCCGGGTTCAGGTTTTCCACGAAATCCTGGCCGTCCTGTTCCGGGTTTTCGTCTTTGAAAAGGCGGTCGTAAAGGCGGACTTCCGCATCCAGGCAGTCATTGGCGTTGACCCAGTGGATGGTGCCCTTAACCTTCCGGCCGTCCGGGGCGTTGCCGCCGCGGGTGGCAGGGTCATAGGTGCATATCAGTTCCACCACCTCGCCGGCCTCGTTTTTGATCACCTCCTTGCAGGTGACCAGGTAGGCGGCCCTGAGTCTGACTTCCCGGCCGGGTCCTAAGCGGAAGAATTTTTTTGGGGGATCTTCCATGAAATCGTCCTGCTCCACATAGATCTCCCGGGAAAACGAAACGTCCCGTTTGCCCAGTTCCGGTTTCTGGGGATGATTCATGGCCTCAAGGGTTTCGGTCTGCCCTTCGGGATAGTTCTCAATGGTTACCTTCAGGGGGCGGATAACCCCCATCACCCGCATGGCATTTTCGTTCAGGTCGTCCCTGAGGCAGGATTCCAGGAGTCCCATATCGATGCGGCTTTCTTTTTTGGATACCCCGATAATGTTGCAGAAATTCCGGATGGCGGCCGGTGTATAGCCCCTGCGGCGCATGCCTTCCAGGGTGGGCAGGCGGGGATCGTCCCAACCTGCGACCTTGCCTTCGTCGATGAGGCGCTGGAGTTTGCGTTTGCTTAATACCGTAAAGTTGATGTTCATCCGGGCAAATTCGATCTGCTGGGGATGGCAGGGAACGGAAACGTTGTCCAGGAACCAGTCGTAAAGGGGGCGGTGGTCTTCAAATTCCAGGCTGCACAGGGAGTGGGTGATGCCTTCCAGTGCATCGGAAATGCCGTGGGTGAAGTCGTACATGGGGTAGATGCACCACTTGTCCCCCGTCCGGGGGTGGGGGGCGTTTTTCACCCGGTAGATGATGGGATCCCTCAGGTTGATATTGGGGGAGGCCATGTCGATTTTGGCCCTGAGGGTATGTTCCCCTTCGCCGAATTCGCCGTTTTTCATCCGTTCGAACAGGTCCAGGTTTTCTTCGACGCTCCGGTCCCGGTAGGGTGAGTTCTTGCCAGGTTCTGTGAGGGTGCCGCGGTATTCCCGGATCTCATCGGCTGTCAGGCTGCAGACGTAGGCTTTCCCCTTTCGGATGAGTTCCAGGGCGAATTCGTAGAGCTTGTCAAAGTAGTCCGAGGCAAAGAAGGGGGTGCCGTATTCAAACCCCAGCCACTTCACGGTATTCTGGATGGAGTCGATGTAAATCTGTTTTTCCTTGGCCGGGTTGGAATCGTCAAACCTGAGGTTGCATTTTCCGTTGAACTGGCCGGCCATGTTGAAGTTCAGGCAAATGGATTTGGCGTGGCCGATGTGGAGATAGCCGTTGGGCTCCGGCGGAAACCGGGTGGCCACGCGGCCGTCGTTCTTATTGTTGCTGATATCTTCCTGAATGATGCTTTCGATAAAATGCCCTTTTTTAGTCTCTTCTTCCATTTGTCCCTCTGGTTTGATTGTTATCATATTATATTTAACGAGATAAATATCATATTCACTGACAGTATAAAAGGG
>CAJWHT010000208.1 GCA_913041495.1 uncultured Desulfobacteraceae bacterium
GACCTTGTGCCGGTGGGGGTATTTGACGTGGCAGACCCTGCCCCCTTTGCCCCTTTTGCAGAACCTGAACAGTGCATATTCAACCATTTCGCAGCCTGGAAGGCGAAAAAAAGCACTGTCATCACTCCGGAAAATACAACGGAATACGGATGTCCCGGTGCCGGATACTGGCTCAGCGGCGTCCAGAGAATGCCCCGGGATGCGGTGATCGGTTATCTTTTCGGCCAGGAAGGGCTGAAAGCCTCGGCAGATACCATGGCCCGGTGGATGGAGGCCCATCCCCCCTACACCCCGGAGCATCAGGCCGTGGTGATCGCCCCCATGGATACCCCTGCCGCCGGGGATCACATACACCGGCTTAAAACCGTGACCTTTTTTATCCGGCCGGACCAGCTTGCCCTGCTTATCACCGGTGCCGAACACCGCAACGGGTCTTCCCATGTGTTTCCGGTGTCCGCCATCTACGGTTCGGGATGCGGGCAGATGCTCAGCCATTTTGACACCTTTGATGCCCCCAAAGCCCTGCTCGGCGGCACGGACATTGCCGTTCGCAAACATTTGCCCCCGGATCTGCTGGCCTTCACGGTCACCCGGTCCATGCTCGAACAACTGCTGAACCTGGACGAGGCCTGTTTTCTTCACAAAACCTTCTGGACGGATCTAAAGGCACACCGGGCGGCCTGAGGCATGAAGGATAACCGTCCCTTCAAAAATCCATCAGGCAGGGGAATTTTCTCCCCTGCCTGATGGGTTATCCTATTACAATTATGGGCCGTAATCCTACAGCAGTTTAGAAGGCCGGATACGGATTGTAACCCGGATATCCCGAATTAGGGATGGGGCAGCACACCGCCATAGGTGACACCTAAAAAATTACAGATGGCAATGGGGTCATCAATGAACGCCCGGCCGGTGGTCAGGCTCTTTTTTGCCGCTGCGGGCAGGGACGTTCCCTGGGCCAGGACCAGCACCGGGCAGGACTGGTTTTCCTCCCCCAGTGCATCCACAACCGCCTTCCTGGGGCGCTGGAAATCCACATGGATGATGTCCAGGTCCACCCGTGCCGCCGGGGAGTAGACAAAAAAGCCCTCAACCACGCCGCAGTCCGGGCAGTAATACGGGCCCTGGCCGTCTTCCGTCCAGGGCGTGAGCATAAACAAGGTATGGGTTTTCATAAGCATTCCTTTTCCCGGACGCCTTTTGCCCGGTGCGGGGGTTATGTTCTCAGGCAGGCAGTGACCCGGCCCGGTTTCTCCAAATAGGCAAACAGATCCAGAATATCCCTGATTACAAGATCAGAGGCCATCAGGGCCCTGGTGTTCACCCCCTCCTCCAGCATGACAGCCACCCCCAATGCGGCGTTTTTCAGCGTGAGTTCGTCGTTGGCACCGTTCCCGCAGGCCAGGGTGACAGACGGGCCCAGGCGCTCCAGATATGCGGCTTTGGCTTTGGCTTGATCCTCCACTGGGATGGTGACCACCCGGCAGGCTGTTTCCGACAATGCCTTGTTTACGGTACCGAAGGTATCTGCGGTGATCACGTGGAAGTTGACCTTTCCGGCATGGGTGTTGATCTTCTCACGGACGCCGGCCACCGGTATCCCGTCCACGGCAAGGGTGCCGTTATAGTCAAACAGGATGTTTTCTATGGTCAATGTCCCTGTTCCGGGAACTTCGAAACGTATCATGACAACCTTTTCTTGAGATGCTCTTTTTATCCTGGCTATCCTGCGCCGCCATGATGCGACAGCACGGTGTTTAATCCATCTTCCCGTCAAGGGCCCGGCGGACAGCCAGTGCCAGCTCGCGTTTGACGATAGGCTTTTCCATATAGCAATGGGCACCGATTGACAAGGCTTTTTCCCTGTCAATCCGGCTGCTGAACCCGGTGCAGAGGATAAGTTTCATGCCGGGATTGACGGCCAGCACCTCCCGGGTAAGGGTTTCCCCGGAGATGCCGGGCATGGTCATGTCGGTGATCACCAGGTCAAAACGGGACGGTTTTTCCCGGACCCGTGCCAGCGCAGACGGGGCATCGGTCATGGTTTCAACGGTATAACCGAGGGATTCCAGCAGGCTCTTTCCGATGGCGGCCAGGGCCTTCTCGTCATCCACAAACAAAATACGTTCACTGCCGCCGGGCAGGACATCGGGAATATCAGTAAGACCGGATGCCCGGCCTTTTGCCATGGGCAGCATCACCTTGAAGGTCGTCCCCTTGCCCGCTTCCGAATACACCGAAATGGCCCCGTTGTGATTTTTAACAATCCCCATGACAACGGCCAGTCCCATGCCCGTGCCCTTACCCACTTCCTTTGTGGTAAAATAGGGATCAAAAATCCTTGCCCTGGCGGCATCGGGAATCCCGTGCCCCGTATCAGAAACGGACAACTGGATATACCTGCCGGCAGAAATTTCCTGAAACTGGGTCACGGTCAATTCGTCCAGTTCAATCTCGGACAATGCCACCGTCAGCACGCCGCCGGCAGCTTCCATGGCGTGGGAGGCATTGGTGCACAGGTTGATCAGCACCTGGTGAATCTGTGTGGCATCCGCCAGTATGGGACGGATGCCTTCCGGCAGATCCATGTGAATCTCAATGGTGGAGGGGATGGAAGAGCGCAGCAGCTTATAGGTATTTTTCACCAGGGATCTGATCTCCAGTACCTGTTTCTCCTGTTCGGTTTTCCGGGTGTAGTTAAGCAACTGGCGGACAATGTCCCCGGCTCTCAGCCCGGCTTTTTTGATTTCGGCCAGACATTCCCGGAGCAGGTCTTTCTTCCCGCAGCTCTCCATGGCAAGTTCCGTATTCCCGAGGATGATGCCCAGAATATTGTTGAAATCGTGGGCGATTCCCCCGGACATGGTGCCGATGGCCTCCATCTTCTGTGCCTGGCGCAGTTCATCCGCCAATTTTTTACGGGCCGCCTCAGCCTGCTTTCGCTCGGTGATGTCCCGGGCAATTCCCAGCACCCCGATCAGCCGGCCGTCCGCCCCGCGCATGGGGGTTTTCACCGTTTCAAGAATCTCATGATGGCCGTCATCCGCAAAGACCACCTCTTCTTCGTTTTTGGTGGGACGGCCTGCCGCCATGGCTGCCCTGTCATTTTCCCGGAAAAAATCCGCAAGCTCCCTGTCCACGAAATCGTAATCGGTTTTACCCTTGATATCCTTCTCACTTGCCCCGAAAAACCGCTCAAACTTCAGGTTGCAAAACATGTAAACCCCGTCCGGGTCCTTGAGCCATACCAGATCCGGTATGTTTTCAACAACGGCCCGAAGGTGCACCTCCCTGTCCCGGAGCTCCCCCTCCACCTTACGCCGCTTGTAAATATTTACCACCGCAAGTAAAAGAAAGGATGACAGGGTCAGGATAACACCGCCAACGGCCCAGATCAGCGTCCGGTGCTGCCGGTAAAAGGACTGGGGCCGGTTCAAGACGAGACTGTCCGGCGGCAGCAATGCCGGGTCGATATTATTTTTCCGAAGCACCCTGTCATCAAAAAGGTATTGGTTCGGGCTCCGGTTCACCACCCGGAGATCTTCAACCGGGGTGCCGTTCAGAATATCCAGTACCATGGACGCCGCCACCCTGCCCTGCTCGGTGTGGCTGATAATTTTGCCGCCGAGTATTCCCTGCCCGATACCGTGGGCCCATAGGTGAAACAGGGGCTGGGTCAAATGATCCAGAATCCGGTTGACCCCTTCATCAAACAACACCCGGGTCCCGGCTTTGTCCCGGTATGCGGACAGCAGGAGAACCGCGGTCTTCTCATCTAACACCTCCAGGGCGGCTGAAAATTCATCCCAGGTCATTTCCGCCAGGGACAGCGCGGAAAACACGTGGGAGGGAAATTGTTCCGCCCTATTGTAAAACCGTTTTAAATCCCCTTGTCCGCTGGGCGTATCGTCCACAAGGGCAATGATTTTCTTTGCATCCGGCCTCAGGCGGGTCATCAGAGAAATGGTGTCTGCCATTGAAACGGCTTCCACCACCCCGGTCACCCGGGGATTCCGGTTCTGGGCAAGGGCCCTGTCAATGTTATTTACCCCCAAAAATACCACCGGCACCCCGCTGAACAGGTCACCCTGATGGTCCAGGGCAAATACCAGGGCATTGTCATCGGCGACCATCACGGCATCATATCCGACGGTCCGCCGAAGCTTGTACCGGAGGGTCTGCCAAAACATCTCCCATGATTCAGGTTCGGGAAACCGTTTGGTATCCATGAACTCAATGTCCAGAAGAATGTCCTCTTGGGAAAAAACGGACCGAATCCCCTCCACCTGCTGGAAAAAAGTGGGAAATCCCGGATGATACGAAGAAATATACAATACCCTGAAGCCCTGTCCGGCAAAGGATACGCCCGGCATCGCCAGGCAGACCATCACCATAGTCTGCAGGATGCACCATGCCACTTGCTTGCTGAATGCCTTGATACGATCCAGAATGCCATTACGGACTGAAATCATAATTTTCCCGGACTGTTTGGTTGAACGTTTTTTGAGAGCTGAAAATATTATCTTTCAACTTACACCAAAACCCCGGTCATGGCAAACTGAGTTTGGCCCGGCCGCAGAATTCTTCAAGAAGAAATCTGCGATGAAAATGATTACCCGGGTCTTCCGGATCAGTGAATCGCCGGATTGGTTTCGCCAAGGCGAAGCTTCTGCTCCCGAAGCCTTTTCACAGGAACGGTAAAAGAAGAGATTACCGGGCCCCGGCAGACCGGTGGGCTTATCCGTGAGATATCAAAACCGCTCTGGGCCGGCAGGAACATGTTGTTGGCACCGACATTTACATCCAGTAATTCCAAGTCCGTCTCCCCGATGAGGTGGCAGGTCACCACAGCGCAGCCAAGCTCCACGGCCCTTGCGCTGGCGCACCTGGATACCCGGTAATACCCCTGATCCGTTTCCGTGGCGGAAGGAACAATCAGAAGTTCCACACCGGTCTGCTTCAAGGCGACGGCAAGTTCAGGGAACTCGATGTCAAAGCAGATGAGAATGGCAATTGTCACACCACGGAAATCAAATGTCAGAATATCCTGCCCCTGTTTCAATTTTTTTTCCCAGGGTGTCAGTTTTATTTTGAAGGTGTGCAGCACCCGGCCTTCCGCTGCACAGGCCAGGCGGTTGGTACCGCCAACTTGCCTGCTGCCGTAAACGAGCACTTTGCCTGGGTAAGGTTTCGGGGCAACATGGCAGAGTTCGCCAAGGTATTCCGGGAACACAATGATGTCATGATCCAGATATTCGCTTATTTGGGCCTCAAGGCCCTTGGCTGAGAGACACCTGAGATCCGGGGAGATGCAGCAAACCCTCAGATTCATTGCTGCGGCCATGGTTTCACCCAGAAGACCATGGTCTTCTCATCTTCGGTATCTTCGTCAATATCCTTCCAGGCAAACCGGGTCGCAAGTTCCTTGTGTTTTCTATAACCCATGCGGGTCCAGAATCTGTCAAGCGGTTTATAGCCATGGGGCTTGAGTGGGTGATCCGATCCCCGGTCCACCGCGCAGAAGGTGGTGAATCTTAGGCCCGGCAGGGTTTTGCGTGCATGGGCCTCCCGCATCTCAAAGAAACGATGACCGGTTTTCTGCCCCCTGCATTCCGGCAGGATGATGGATTCCCCAAAATAAAATATGGTGTCAATATCGTAGCCGGCCCTGACAAAGGGCTTTTTAAACGCGTCACATTCATCGGCCAGCGGGATGCAGGTGGTGGCTCCCACCAGCTTGTGGTTGCTGAATGTCAGGCCCACGAGACTCCGTTCCGAATCCAGATAGGTGGCCAGGTAATCCTTCTCGTAGTCCAGATCACCGTCGTAAAGATAGGGGTATTCCCTGAACACCTTGATGCGAAGCTTGGCAAGGTCTTCAACCCAGGGGGTCAGTTGCTCTCCCGATACCGGTTGATATGTGAATGTCATTTGGCCCGCCCTTTTTGCTGCCGTTAAAAGTTCATCCATGGGCATCAGTCCGCACCTCCGCCCTGATACCGTCTCAGAACATAATGCAAACCCCGCTTCTTGGCAAAACAATTATGCAAGCCACCCGGGCCGGGCCGCTGCCCCAAAAAGTTCAACAAGTTTTTATTTGACAAAATAATAGTCAAACTCTATATATTCAGAAAATCATAAGAAAAACTTAAAGATAGCCAAAGGGAAGCCATGGTCACCACCAAAACCGAACTTCGAAAGCAAAAAATCCTGGATACCGCCACAAAAGTCTTTGCCCAAAGGGGGTTTCAGGAGGCCACCATCACAGAGATCGCCAAAGAGGCAAAGGTATCCGAGGCATCGATTTACGAGTATTTTTCCACCAAAGAGGGACTCTTGTTTTCCATTCCGGCCCGGTCCAGCCGGGAGCTTTTCGAGGTCATGGCTTTTCATTTGAAGCTGATCCGTGGGGCGGGTAATAAACTGCGTGCCATTGTTTATCTGCTGATGGATTCCTACCAGAACCACCCTGAATTTGCCGCCGTTCTCATGCTCTTTCTCAAGCACAATAAGAAATTTCTGGATACCTCCGGTCACCACGTCATTAAAGAAGGGGTCCGGCAGATCACCCGGGTCATTGAAGAAGGCATCGAATCAGGAGAGTTCCGAGGCGATCTCAACCCCTATCTCACCCGGGCCATGGTATTGGGCACCATCGAACACCTGGTGACCAACTGGGTGATGACAGGCCATCCGGACAGCCTGATCCAGTTTGTGGACCCCCTTATCGACAGCCTCCTGGCCGGTATCGAGCAGGCAGATGCCACAACCAAATGATCACCGCGGTCTAAATAACCGGCACCGCACTTTAGTTTCACTATGTTTTATCAAATAATTTAAAAGGAGAACTTTCAAAGCCTTGCCGGTCCGGTCCGGCATTTTCCCACACCCCAAAACCTGAGGAGGACGATGTGAACGAGACTCTGCGGTACCAAGATAAGCCATGGCTGCGGTTTTACGATGCCGGCGTTCCGGAATTCATTGACTACGAGCAGATGCTGCTCCAGCACTACCTCGAGGACAACAGCCGTAAAATTCCCGATAACACGGCCCTGATTTTCCAGGGGTACCGCCTCTCTTTCAGGGAATTCAACGAGATGGCAGACGCCTTTGCCGCCTTTCTTCAGGCCCAGGGTGTAAAAAAAGCAGATGCCGTGGCCCTGCTTTTGCCCAATGTGATTCCCTGCCCGGTGGCCTTTTACGCCATTATGAAAATCGGGGCCGTGGCCGTCATGAACAACCCGCTATACGCCGACAGGGAATTGCTCCACCAATTCAACGATGCACGAGCCACCCACCTGATTACCCTGGATCTTCTGGCCAACCGGATGATCGACCTGCGCCCTAAAACCGGAATAAAAAGCATCGTGGTCACCTCCATCGGGGATTATCTTCCCTTCCCTAAAAACCTCCTCTTTCCCCTGGTGGCCAAGAAAAAGGGACTTGCCGCAACGGTCAAACCGGCCCAGGAGGTGTACCAGTGGAAACAGGTCATCCGGGAGTACAGCCAGGCAAGACCCACGGCCGTTCCCGGCGGTTTGGGATTTGAAGACATTGCCATGTTCCAGTACACCGGCGGCACCACCGGGGTCTCCAAAGGCGCCATCCTCACCCACGGGAACCTGAGCAAACAGGCCCAGCAGATCAACGCCTGGCTGCCCACCTTCAAGGACAACACCGAAGAAGTAATGCTGGGTGCGCTTCCCTTTTTCCATGTGATGGGGCTGACCGTTTCCATGAACTTCGCCATTACCAAAGGCTGGACCAATATCCTGGTGCCCAAACCCCAGCCGGATCAACTGCTTGAGGCCATATCCAAGTTCAAACCCACCGTCGCCCCGCTGGTTCCCACCATGTTCATCGGGGTGCTCAACCACCCCAAAACCGCGGCCACGGATTTAAGTTCCATCAAGGCCTGCGTTTCCGGTTCCGCCCCCCTTCCCCTGGATGTGATCCGGGGGTTCGAAGAAAAAACCGGCTCTGTCATTATTGAGGCCTTCGGTATGACCGAGAGTTCTCCTGCCACCCACGTGAACCCTTTCAGCGAAGGCAAGCGGAAGGTGGGCAGCATCGGCATCCCCCTGCCCGACACCCAGGCCAGAATCGTGGACCTGGATGATCCGGAAAAACAGATGCCCGTGGGAGAAACCGGGGAACTTGTGATCCGGGGGCCACAGGTGATGCTGGGATACCGGAACATGCCCGGGGAAACCGAGGCCACCATCATCAACGGCTGGCTCCACACCGGGGATATCGCCATGATGGATGAAGACGGCTATTTTTACATCGTGGACCGCAAAAAGGACATGATCATTTCAGGGGGATACAACGTCTATCCCCGGGATATTGACGAGGTCTTGTTCGCCCACCCGAAAGTCATGGAAGCATGCGCCATCGGTATTCCCCATCCCACCCGGGGGGAGCAGATCAAGGCATTTGTGGTGCCTGTGAAAGGGGAAGCCCCGACCCAGGAGGAGCTTATTGATTATTGCTCGGACAAGCTGGCCAAATACAAGCTGCCCACCCGCATCGAATTCATTGACGAACTGCCCAAAACCAACGTGGGCAAGGTACTGAGAAAAGATCTCAGGGCCATGGAAGCTGCTAAACCCACTGCCTAAACAAAGGAAATGCTGTGATGTACCCCACCCTCTTTGATCCCATTACCGTCAACGGCTGTACCATAAGAAACCGGATTGCCTACCCCTCTTTGGGGCTTCTCTTTTCCTACGACACCCGCCTGAACGACAAGTACTACCACTTCTTTGAAGAGATAGCCCGGGGCGGTGCCGGCATAGTGACGGTGGGCCCCGTGGGGGTGGATTATATCGGGGCGGGTTTCGTCCCCCTGTCCCTGGCAGCGGATGAGGCCATACCAGACTTTTCCAAAGCAACCCGGCTGATCCGGGAACAGGGGGCAAGCCCCTGGATACAGCTCTTCCACGGCGGGGCCTACACCCATCCCTTCCTGATAAACAACGAAGCCCCCCTGGCACCGTCGGCCGTATATTCAAAGTATTCCAAGGCCACCCCTAAAGAGATGACCCTCGAAGATATCAAAACAGTTCAAACCGCCTTTGCCGATGCCGCGGTCAGGGCCAAAGAGGCCGGATTCGAGGGGGTGGAGATCATCGGTTCGGCAGGCTATCTCATCACCCAGTTTTTATCGCCCCTAAAGAATCAGCGCACAGACGATTACGGCGGGCCGTTTGAAAACCGGGTTCGCATCC
>CAJWHT010000209.1 GCA_913041495.1 uncultured Desulfobacteraceae bacterium
ATGAAAGAATTCAACGAGTTGCTTGGTTCTTTCATATAAAAAATGAACCGGTAAGATTGAATTAGGAGAAAGAAATACGATGATACGGGTCGGTATAATCGGCGGGTCCGGGCTGGATGATCCTGATATTTTGAAGGATGCCGTGGAAATTAAGTCAGATACCCCTTATGGAAAGCCCTCTTCGGATCTTAAATCCGGAAAGATCGGGGAGACCGACGTCCTGTTGCTGGCCAGGCACGGCCGGAACCATCAGTACAGCCCCACCCAGGTCAACAACCGGGCCAATATCCAGGCCCTGAAAGATGCCGGTGCCACCTGTATCCTGGCCACCACCGCCTGCGGCTCCCTCAGGGCCCGGATCGATAGGGGACATCTGGTGATTCTGGACCAGTTCATCGATTTTACACGGTTCCGGAAAAACACCTTTGCCGATTCCTTTGAGGACGGGGCCGTTCATACGGCCATGGCCCATCCCTTTGACCCGGCACTGCGCATGAACCTGTATGAAAATGCCCAGGCCCTGAATCTGCCGGTGCATGAAACAGGATGTGTGGTGACCATCGAAGGTCCCAGGTTTTCCACCGTGGCGGAGTCCAAGATGTTCCGGATGTGGGGGGCAGACGTCATCAATATGTCCACCGCCCCGGAGGCCATGCTGGCCAATGAGGCGGGTATCCCCTACGCTGCGGTGGCCATGTCCACGGACTACGACTGCTGGAAAGAGGATGAGGCCCCGGTCACCTGGGATGAGATATTGGCGGTGTTCAACAAAAATGCAGACAATGTAAAGAATCTGCTGGTCAGAACGATTAACCACCTTAGCGTTTAAGTTCAATCAATTTAGGAGAAAGAAGACAACCCATGGATTTGAAGGAAACCATCAGAAGCATTCCCGGCTGGCCCATCGAAGGCGTCATTTTCAGAGATCTGACTACCCTCATGCAGGATCCCGAGGCCTTCAGGGAGTCCTGTGACATCTTTTACGACAGATACAAGGATCAGGACATTGACAAGATCGTGGGAATTGATGCCAGGGGATTCGTGTTTGGTGCGGTTCTGGCCTATAAACTTGGGATCGGTTTTGTACCGGTTCGCAAAAAGGGAAAACTGCCCTATAAAACCATTCAGGAAAGCTACAGCCTGGAGTACGGGCAGGATACCCTTGAGATTCACGAGGATGCCATTGAAAAGGGGGAACGCGTGGTGATCGTGGATGATCTCATTGCCACCGGCGGAACGGTGGGGGCCACCGTAAAGCTGGTGAATCAGTTGGGGGCTCAGTTGGTTGAATGTGCCTTTGTGGTGGAGCTGCCGGACCTCAAGGGTCGGAGTCAGATTCCAGGGGTTGAGGTATTTGCCATCACGGAATTTGAAGGCGAATAATTCCATTGCGGGACCGGGGTGCCGGCGCCGTTTAGGCCGCTTGCGCTGCTGCCCCGGTGCCTGGTTTACCATCGAAAACGTCAGCCGCCGAACATGGCAATGACCTTGAGGGCTTTTTCCATGAATCTGTCTTTCCCAAGCAAGGTGATTGTGCCTGTTTCTGTTTTGGTACCGGGGGGCTCAATCTCGATCAGGTTGAAATCCTCCAGGGAAGTTAGATCATCCGCCACCTTTTTTTCAGGTTTTGCCAGGACCCGGGTCAGGGTATCAAGGGTGCGGGTATACGATAGACGGGTGGCATCGTGATCCCTCAAAAGCCCTAAGATCCTCACGATCCGTTCCAAATCCGCCGGGGCGTCACAGGCATTCACTGAAAATTCGTTCAACCGCTTGGCAATGGCCACAAGGCAGGTGGAAATCACCTTGGGGGATTTGAACAAATACTGCTCAAAGACTTCCTTGGGGATTCGTATCACCTCTGAGTCCTCAAGGGCAACGGCCGTGGCCGAGCGGGTGTGGTCTTTGGTCAAAAGTGCAACCTCTCCGAATACCGCCTGTTCTTCAAGCACCGTGAGTACTTTTTTCTGTCCCTGGCCGCCAATGGAAATTTCCACTTTTCCCGAGCGAACCACATAGGCGGCATGGCCCCGTGATCCCATGGTAAAAATGGTATCCCCGGCGTTGTATGTCTGGATTTGAAATCCGTCCTGTTTGGGCAGGGGGGCGGGTTCCGGCCGGTTTTTAATATATTCGGCAAAGGGGGTGAACTTGGCTGCCATTGGCTGGATCTCCTCTTGTCTTCTGTATCAGGTCTTCCATTTATATTTCAGGATATGGGATGAATTGCAAGCCGCATTCGAAAGATCAGGCCATACTGCCCGTTGATCACATTGACGGGCAGCCCTGTTTTGGGTTTGATCGCAGGTTTGCGGTCTGATATGTTGCGTAGCATGATTGTTTAACACGTGGATTAATAAGAGCCAGAGGGAAAAGAATAATTTGCTCAACCTGATTAAAAGCAACCGCATGGAGCATCTGGTGGATGCCCTGTGCCGGGTCATCTCCCAGGTGCCGGAGGACCCCATGGTGCCGGAGATTATCGGTATCCAGTCCAGGGGGATGAAGCAATGGCTCACCACGGCCATTGCCAAGACATTCGGTATCTGTGCCAATGTGGAATTCCTTTTCCCCAGGGAAATCATCGAGCGGGCGACAGGATATGGAAAAAATGAAGGGCAATACCTGCCGCTGTTAAACCGGGACATGATGACCTGGGCGGTCATGGACATGCTGGCGCACGACGCGGAAGCCGCCGGCGCATCTCCTTCCGGCGGCATCGCCCCTTTAGCCTATGTCAAAGAAGATAAAAACGGCCGAAAGACCCTCCAGCTCAGCCGGAAGATTGCCGCTTGTTTTGACGATTACCAGGTGTATCGCCCTGATATGCTGGCTGCCTGGGCTACAAACACTGACGGCGCCGGACAATCCTTTCAGGCCGGACAATCCTTTCAGGCCGGGCAGTCTGGTCGTGCAGGCAGTCATGAAACCTGGCAGGCACCGCTGTGGCGGAAGCTGATACAACTGGGGCGCCCGTTGCCCCAACGCGTGGACTCCTCAGAATTCGTCGGCCCCGGCAAAGGCCATATGCCCCAACGCATTTCCCTTTTCGGTGTTTCTGCCATGCCCCCCGGATTTCTGGATGCATTTGACATCCTGGGGCGGACCCTGGACGTTTTTCTTTTTCTGCTTACCCCGTCCAGCCAGTTCTTTTTTGATCTGCGGTCCAAGCGGCAGATCGACCGGATGGCCCTGGATGAAGACGATACCGCAGAGGAGGACATTGGTGGGGCATCCGGACTTTTTGATGATTTGTTCATTGCCCAGGAAGGCAACCCCCTTCTGGCGGCGCTGGGACGAACGGGCAGGGAATTTCACGGCATCCTTGAAAATTTTGACTACCATGAGCCTTTTGGCGATCTGTTTGAGGCGCCGGCCGGCCCGTCCATGCTGGCTGTTATTCAATCCGATATTCTGAATCTGGTGCACCGGGGGAAAAACCTGGATGCTCAGGTTCTGCCGGTGGCGGATGGCGATCTGTCGGTGGCCGTTCATGCCTGCCATTCGCCCATGCGGGAGGCCCAGGTGCTAAAGGATCTTCTGCTGGATGCCTTCCGGCAAGACCCCGGGCTTGCCCCCCACGATATCATTGTCATGATGCCGGATATCGAGGCCTACGCCCCGTATCTGGAAGCGGTCTTTTCCCAGGCGCCGAAACTCCCCTATACGGTGTCGGACCGGCGAAAACGTTCTGAGTCAAGGACCCTTGACGCCTTTTTGAATATCCTGGCCTTAACAGACACCCGGCTGGAGGCCTCCCGAGTCATGGCAGTGCTTTTGGCACCGGCCGTTGCCGAAAAGTTCGGTCTAAAGCTTTCGGACCGGGACCGGGTGGCAGAGGCGTTTACCGCAGCCGGGGTCATCTGGGGGGAGGACGGTGCCCACAGAAAACGGCTGATGGGGCTGGGATTTGAGGAGAATACCTGGCAGTTCGGGATACGGCGGCTGATGGCAGGGATCGCCATGCCGGACGGCGAAGACGATCTGGTGGGCAATGTGCTGCCCGGTGACGGGTTTGAGGGGCTGGATGCGGACATCCTGGGCCGGACCGCCCATTTTCTTGACACCCTGTTCTCCTGCCTCAACCGCCTGACAAAGGAGAGGACCCCCGCCGAATGGGGGGATACCCTGAAGTACCTGGTGCGGTCGTTGCTGGAAACAGATCACAGCAACGAAGGGGATATCGGCTTTTTGCTCTCTGCCATTGACGAGATGGCCGCCCAGGCGGCAGACGGGGGATACGACAAGCCCGTAGGCTTTCCCGTCATCCGGGATATCATCGAATATAAGCTGGATCAAAATATTTCCCAGGGCAGTTTCATGGCCGGCAGCCTGACCTTTTGCAACCTGATGCCCATGCGCAGTATACCCTTCAAAATCGTCTGCCTTATGGGAATGGACGAACAGGGATTCCCAAGGACGGTAAAGGCCCCAGGATTCAACCTGATCCATACCGCTCCCAGGCCGGGGGATAAGCAGGAGCGCGAGGAAGACTGCTATCTTTTTTTGGAATCACTGCTTTCGGCCCGGGAACGCCTGATCATCACCTATACCGGCATGAGCATCAGCGACAACACCCCCATCCCCTGTGCAGGTCCCGTGGCCGAACTCATGGATGTGGTGGCGGCAGGGTTCGAATACCCCCAGGGAGGCTCGATTCAGACCGACCACCCGCTTCACCCCTTCAGCCCTGCGTATTTTAGGGCACAAGAGGACAAAAGCCCTCTCTTTTCCTATTCCCAGGCCCAGTGCCGGATTGCCGAAACCAGGGAGATGTTGAAGAAACAGCCTGACACGCCTTTGTTTGCGGATTGCGGCCTGCCTGAAGGGGCCCAACTCCTGGACTTTTCCGAGGTTGAGGTCGGACATTCTGGGGAAATCAGCCTGGACGAGCTGACCGCCTTTTTTCGCCATCCGGTCCGCCATTACCTGTCAACGGAACTGGGGATCGTATTTCCCGAGCCCCGGGATCAGATCGCTGACCGTGAACCCTTCCAGGTGGCAGGGCTTGCGCAATATCACCTGGGCACCCTGAGTCTTTCGCTGTGGGATGATCCCCGATCGGCGGAAAAAATACGGGCGGCCGGCCTGCTGCCCCTGGGAAGCAAGGGGGAGATGGAGTGGGAACGGATTCGGATGCTGGCCGCACCGGTCCGGACCCTGGCCGAAAGTGTCACCCCTAAGACCGCTGCCGGGCATCTGCCGGTGGCGCTGGATCTGGGGGGTGTTCATATGACGGGAAATATCGGTGATGTTTTTGCGTCACAACGGGTTGTCAGCGGTTTCGGTGCCGTGACCCCGGCCCGCCTGCTGAAGCAATGGATCCATCATCTGGCCTATTGCCTGACGGCTGAAGCACCGGGGGAAAGTGTCGTCATCGGCCGTGATCCCAAGGGAAAGGCCCCGGCCGCCGCGCTGACATTTTCCCCGGTTCCGGACAAGGCCAAGGCATATTTATCGTCTCTCATCGGGTTGTACGCAGTGGGAAGGCAACGGGTGCTGCCCTTTTTCGGCACTCCCGGATTTGCCTTGGCTAAGACTCTGGTTTCCCGGGGATGGCGGCCTGAAGACGGCAGCATCCCTGAGGATCTTCTTGACTCGGCAATGGAAAAGGCCCGGCCTTCCTGGAACGGCACGCCCTTTGTCCCTGGTGAACGGGAGAACCGTTACACCGCATTGGTGTTCGGGGGCAAAGCGCCTTTCAGTGATAGGGAAACCCTGAAAAATTCAGGGATATTGGCCACTGCGCTCACCGTGTTTATACCGCTTCTGGAGAATCTGCATGACTTCTCATGATCAATCGGACAACCGCACAGGTCCGATCCCCCTGGATCCGTTTGCCCTTGATCTGGCACAGATAACCCTGATCGAAGCCAGTGCTGGAACGGGTAAAACATATACCATCACCACCTTGTTTGTCCGGCTGTTGGCCCTGGGGTATCCGGTGGAATCCATCCTGGTGGTGACCTTTACCGAGGCGGCGGCGGCCGAGTTAAAGCTTAGGATCCGAAGGCGGATGGCAACCTGCCTTGCGGCCCTTGAAAAAAATCAAAGGGGAAAAAAACAAGGGGAAAACAATGAAGCGGACAAGTGGGATGAAGACGAACTTATCCATTTTCTGTGCCGCCGGCCGGATGCCCACCTGATCCTGAAGCGTCTGCGCCTTGGCCTGACCTGCTTTGACCTGGCCGCCGTAATGACCATCCATTCCTTTTGTTTTTCCGTGCTCAGGGACAACGCCTTTGAAAGTAAAAGCTACTTTGATATGGACCTGCAACGGGACAATGCGGGGTTTCTCCGGCAGACGGCCATGGATTTCTTTTATCTTCGTGTCATAGAACAGGACCCGCTGTTTCTATCCTTTCTCCATACCGCCGGAATGACCCCGGAGCGGCTCACCGATGAATTCATGCAGGTGGTGGGAAAGCCGCACCTTAAAACGGTGCCGCAGACGGCTGTTTTCAAGGCGGTCTGGGATGCGTACAGGGATACGGTTGACACCCTTGGCCAGATCCTTCGCCGGGAAAAGGACGAAATTCTGACGCTTATCCAATCACACAAAGGTGTAGACAAGCGCAGTTACAGCAAGAAAAACCTGCCGGCCTGGCTGGACAAAAGCCTGGAAATCCTCACAGGCCATGACACGACGCCGGTATTTTCAATGAATGAAAAAGGCGACCCGCTGTACAAGTTCACCCACACACGGCTTGCGGAAAAGACAAAGACCGGGCAGACCCCGCCGGACCACCCCTTTTTCGATGCCTGCGAAACGCTTCTTTCCCTGAGCCGTCAGATGGAAGAGAATCTTGTGGCATTGAAACTGGAATTTCTGGCCTTTTATCGTGATCGTCTGGCCGCAATGAAATCCGATCAGGGTATCTGTTTTTTCGACGACCTTATAAATGACCTTGAAGCCGCCCTTTCAGGCCCCGGGGGAGGGGCGCTTCAACGTGAGGTAAGGGGTCGTTATAAGGCCTGTCTCATAGACGAGTTCCAGGATACGGACCCGGGACAGTATGCTGTATTCTCCTCCCTTTTCGGCAGCCCGGATGCCGAAGGGGCACCCCCCCCATTTTTCATGATCGGTGACCCTAAGCAGGCCATCTATGCCTTCCGGGGCGGAGATATCTTTGCCTATCTTACGGCGTCCAGGGACTGTCGCCAATCTTTCACCCTGCCGGTGAATTACCGGTCTGCCCCGCTGCTGGTGCAGGGGGTGAATGCTCTGTTCATCCGTATAAAGGAGCCGTTCGGATTCAGTGACATCCCGTTTCATCCCGTTACCACGCCTGCATCTGCAACAAACCGTCTGAGCGACGGCACCGGTTTTTTGCCGCCCCTGAACCTGGTGATGGTGGAACGGGAGGGGATATCCCTGGACAAAAAGGGCTGTATCAAGGCGGCTGCCGCCAAATCAATGATACCTGGGCTTTTGGCCCGGGATATGCTGGCCGTTTTAAACGGTGAGAAAGGTAAGCAGGGCGAAGGTACCATTCAGGGACTCACTCCTGGAGACATGGCCGTCCTGGTGCGGACCAATGCCCAGGCCGAGGCCGTCCAGCAGGCATTGTCCCTGGTGAACATTCCTTCCTACCTGTCCAAAAGCGGCTCTGTATTCGATTCCCCCCAGGCCGTTGCATTCTTTGATCTGCTGTCTGCCGTGGACCGGCCCGAAAATACCGGGTGCCTGAAGGCTGCCCTGGTCTCCCCGGTATATGCCTGGAACGAAGAGATGATCCGGGAGCTGAACCAGGACGAGCAGATGTTATGGGCGTGGCAGGACAGGTTCAGGGGATACCATGACCTGTGGGAGGAGAAAGGGTTCGTCGCCATGATCACGGCCCTGTTCCACGATGAGGACCTGGCCCCGGCACCGGGCAGCCGCCTTTCTGAAAGAGCGCTCACTAATTTCTACCACCTCATCGAACTGTCCTCCCAGGCCGTGCTTCATCAGCAACTGGAGCGGCCCTACCTGCTCAAATGGTACCAGAATCAGCTCCATCCCGATACCCGGGAGGAAACCGCTGACGAGCTCCGGCTGGAAAGCGATGCCAGGGCTGTGGCCATTGTCACCATCCACAAAAGCAAGGGGCTGGAATACCCGGTGGTGTTTCTGCCCTATCTTTGGGCGCAAAGAAGCACAGGGCGCAACCTCGGTCCGGCCCTTTTCCATGACCCGGAGCAAAATTTTCGCCTCTGCCTGGACCTGGGGTCCGAGAACCAGGATGAGGCCAGACGCCTGATGGTCCAGGAGGCGGATGCCGAAGAGATGCGGCTGCTGTATGTGGCGCTGACCCGGGCCTCCGCCTGGTGCAGGATTTACTGGGGCGGTATTGCAGGGGCGGACAATACTGCCCTGGGAAGGCTGCTTCATCCCCAGGGATTAGGAGATGACACCGCCGTGCGCGCGGACCTTAAAGCCCTTGCCGCAAGTGATCCTGCGGCGATTTCGGTCTGCACCGTACCCGGAAAAGATACGGGCGGCGTTTATACACCGGATGAACTGCCCCAGGCCGTGCTCTCGGCAAGGATTTTGAACCGACGGATTGACGCCGACTGGCGGATTACCAGTTATTCGGCCCTGGTGGCCGGCCATCACGGCGGCACGGGTACAGGAGAGACCTCAGAGCCCTTGCCCGAGACCGGACATGCCGCTCAGGATTCCGGAACGCCCATCCTTCTGGAAAGCTTTCCCAAAGGGGCAGGGGCCGGGGATTTTTTCCACGGGGTGCTTGAGGATATCGACTTTACAGATGATGATAGCCTTGCGCCCGCTGTCTCAGAAAACCTAGACCGATACGGCTTTAAAGGCCTCGGGCTGAGTAGGATGGCCGGGACCGCCATCCGCGCTGTTCTGGCCACACCGCTGAACACAGATCAGGGCAAGTCTTTCCGTCTGAATGAGGTCGCATTGCCCCAACGTTTCACTGAGCTTGAGTTCTGTTTTGACCTGAAAGGGCTTGACCTGAATGCCGTGGCCGCCCTGTTTGATACCGACCCTAAGTTTGCAGCCTATGCCGCCCGGCTGAGGGGCATGGATGTGTCCTCCTTCAAGGGGTTTCTCAAGGGGTTCATCGACCTGACGGTCTGCCATGACGGCCTGTGGTACATCCTGGATTATAAATCCAACTACCTGGGACCTATGTATGAGGATTATGATCATGGTGCTGTCACCCGGGCCATGGCAGACCATGACTACATCCTTCAATACCATCT
>CAJWHT010000210.1 GCA_913041495.1 uncultured Desulfobacteraceae bacterium
AGAGATTCACAAGGATGGTTTTCCCCTTACCCGCCTTTTTGGCCAGCGTAATGGCATAGGCCATGGCATGGGCGCTTTCAATGGCCGGGATGATTCCGTCGGTGCGGGACAGCTCGAAAAAGGCCTTGATGGCTTCGTCGTCTGAGGCGGTGACGTAAGATACCCGTCCCAGGTCTTTGAGCAGGCTGTGCTGGGGGCCGACACCGGGATAATCCAGGCCGGAAGCCACGGAGTATACCGGGAGGGGTTCGCCTGTCTCATCTTGAAGCAGGTAGGAGTGGAATCCGTGGAGAACACCGGGAGAACCCAGGGTCAGGGTGGCGGCATGGTCGCCGGGTTTGAAACCGCGTCCCGAGGGTTCCACGCCGTAGATGGACACGTCTTTATCCCCAAGAAAGGCGGAGAACAGGCCCATGGCATTGGAGCCGCCGCCCACGCAGGCCACCAGGTTGTCCGGCAGCTTGCCGGTCATCTGCTGGAACTGCTCTCTGGCTTCAATGCCTACGATCTGCTGGAAATCCCTGACCATCATGGGGAAGGGATGGGGGCCGACAACGGAGCCGATGGCGTAAAGCTGGCTCACCGGATCTTCCAGGTATGCTTCGAAGGCGGCATCAACCGCATCCTTCAGTGTCTGGGTGCCCCGGTCAACCGGCACAACGGTGGCACCAAGGATTTTCATCCGCACCACGTTGGGGTGTTCTTTTTTGATGTCGATCACCCCCATGTAGATATCGCATTCCAGCCCCACCAGGGTTGCGGCGGTGGCCAGGGCAACACCGTGTTGGCCGGCGCCGGTTTCTGCAATGAGTTTTTTCTTGCCCATGCGCTTGGCCAGGAGGGCCTCGCCCAGGCAGTGGTTGATCTTGTGGGCACCGGTGTGGTTCAAGTCTTCCCGTTTCAGGTAAATATCTGCCCCGCCGATTTTTTCGGACAGGTTTTTACAGTGGAATACCGGGGAGGGCCGGCCCGTGAAATGTTTGTTCAGGGCTGTCAGTTCTTCCAGGAAGGACGGATCATCTTTAATGGCGTTGTAGCTTTCGGTAATCTCGTCAAGGATGGTTTGAAGCTGTTCAGGCACATATGAACCGCCGTATTCGCCGAAACGTCCTTCCTGGTTCGGAAGGGGGATGTTTTCAAGGGTTGCTGCAGAATCTGTCATACAATGTCTCCTTATATCTCATACTAAATCATAGGCTACTTGTTTCTAAAGATAGAAACATATAAACGGAACCGCAGTAAATTGCAATGCCTTTTCCACACAAAATCCAAATAAAAACGGCCTGCCCGGATAAGTCCGGACAGGCCGTGAAAAACGAATATCTTTTGTTTAGCTGTTGATGATCTTAAAGTCTGATCCCTTGGGATGGTCTGCGGCAAACTGCTGCAGCCGTTTTTCCAGGTCCGGAAAACGATCCTTGCCGGTCAGGGAGACGCAAGCCCGCAGACCTTCGTGGCGGTCGCTGCCGGTGGTAATCAGGGAAATGGCGGAAATCCCGTAGTAGAGTAGTTCCTCCACCAGTTCTTCCCCGGTGAACCCCTCATAGGCGATGGTGAAGTAAAAACCGTCGGCAATTTCCCGGTCTTCATCCTTGTCGTAAACGATGTGAAAGCCGTTGTCGGTGAAGTACTGCTTCATGGCCTTGGCCCGTTCGCCGTATTCCTTAACCGCTTCCACAAAGTTGTATTCCCCGGCATTAACCGCTTTGAGCAGGCCGGCCAAGCCGAACTGATTGGAGTGGGACACCCCGGAACTCAGGGCATACATGGCCCCGAAGATATAGGCGTATCCGAAGTTATTGGTGCCAAACCACTGCTTCAGGTTATCCCCTTCCGAATTGAACAGCTTATCGGGAATCGCAGTCATGCCGATGCGCTGCCCGGCCAGGGAAAAAGACTTGGAGCTGGAGATCAGCAGGATGTAGTTTTCCGTATACTTGCCCACTGTGGGAATAAAGGGCGCCTGTCCGGGAACGGAGTAGTCCTGCCTGAAATCCATGCCAAAATAGGCCAGGTCTTCCAGAACGAGGCAGTCATATGCTGTGGCCAGTTCGCCGATAATCTGAAGTTCCTGCTCGGTGAAGCAGATCCACGCCGGATTGTTGGGGTTGGAGTACATAATGGCGCCGATATCCCCGGCACTCAGATACGACTCAAGTTTGGCCCGCAGCTTCTCCCCTCTAAATTCGTAAACGTCAAAGTTCTCAAAAGGAGCCCCTAACACCATGGCCTGGTTTTTGTTCACCGGAAATCCTGGATCAATGAATAGTAGTTTGTTCTTCCCCTTCATCCGGCGGGTGGCGCACATCATGGCCATGTAGCAGCCCTGCATGGAACCAACCGTCGGGAAACAGGATATTGGATTGATCTCCTTATCCATGAAGTTTTTCACAAAGTTGGAAATCTCTTGCTTCAACTCAGGAATCCCGTCAAAGGGAGGATACTTTGAACCCACCCCCCGTTTCAGAGCCTCAATCTCCGCATTCACAGCGATTTCAGGGGGTGCCAGCCCCGGAATGCCCATTTCCATGCGGATGAATTGCTCACCCGTAGCGGTTTCAATATTGTTGACGATACGGTTCAGTTCCCGGATGGATGCCAGCCCCACGGAGGGCAGCCCCATGGCGTCGATTTCGCCTTTTACGGTAGTCATGTCAATCGGTGTCTGCATATCTGCCATGGTGTTTCTCCCTATCTAAGTATACGTTGTCTGTTATAAGATCAGGAAATAGTAGGGTGAACGCCGGCATTTTTCAAGCGCTTTATCAGGGCAACAGCTATTTACTTCTCTTGACCAAAACGGTGTTTGTCAGATTCCTACGGTTGATTGTCCAGGCCTATAGTCATGCCCGCGATACACTCAATTTCAACCAGAAGGTTGCTACGACATATATCCGCTTCTACATATATTACGGGTGTCTTACTAAAATAATTGCGGCAGATATCTTTGACCGTGGGATAGTCTTTTCTTTGCTTGATATACACGGTTGCGTATATTATGGATTCGGGAACGTCGTCTGGCATTGCAAGCTGATGCTGCGTGGCATTTTCAGTTAGGAGATTGTGGATATTTTTCAGGGTTTCCCGGGTTTGGGCGGCAACGTCGTTTTCATGCACCGTCCTGGCATTCAGAATACTTGCCGTACCTGACACGAATATCAAGGCTGATTTCTTGAAGCACAGGCACATTCCTCTTGAGAACATCGGCGGTTCAACGCTTTCCTGTTTTGGATATCGGTATGCTGGAACCTGCCGGTCATTGTTCATCATATGGACTGAAACCGGATTTCCGGATTTAAATGCAACGGCGGATGCCCATACCGAATGGTTTTGACTGCCGATACCCGTGCTCGCCGGATAAAACGGAACCTGAATTGACGGATCGGATTGGGCCAGAAAGAGGTCTTTTCGATGTTTATTGAATATCTGGTATCTTTCCTTTTGGTTGTCGCTTTCGGTGATCCTGGGAATAAAAAACCAGGTATGCAACAGGTGGTGAAAATTGAAACCGAAATCTGTCAAATTGTTTAACAAAGTCTTGAGAGAGTGTTCAGCGGATGCGTCAAAGGTCTCTTTCCTATCATTCGGATTTTGAGCTAAAAAAAGCCATTGGTCTCCGTTTTTCATCTCAACTGCCACACAATTGTTTACATGGGTCCTTTTTATCGGCGTTTCACTCATATACCAAAGCAACACAACAACATTGTGTGATTCCAAAGGGGGCTGTATTATGGTCGTGACGGGGAGTTCTGAGAGTTTTGAATCGCTGCTTACAATAGCCCGGATTTTTTGCTCCTCATCCCCCGACGCCACAAAACAGGTCATTTTAACGGGCAACGCAGTTTCGTCCTCCATGGAGTCATGGGCCAAGGTGATTTGGGACGGCAGGGCCGTCAAGTCATTGGTCTGAATTAGTTTTATAAGAATTGGGGATGCAGATTCGTTCGGCAGTATTTCCTGAGTCTTCATAGGCTTCTGATTACCTTTTAAGAAAAAACGCGATTGATTGTTGCAACATTTTTTATGAGTTCGGGATGAAAGAGTCGGGACTGAGTCAGCTATCAGGAATGCAGTCGTATGTTAAATTAGTCCTGGATGAACTCCTAATTTATAATTTGCACTGATTCAGTTGTCTTCTCTTACGATGAATCCCGAATATTTAGGAATAGATACTATGTTTCTATTGATCAGACAAGTCGAAATCGGTAAGGCGGTTTACTAAAATATACTGGAACTATGCATACAGGGCGCAGATACCATGCTCCTTTTTTATGTCAACGAAGACTATATTTCGTCGTAATTGATGGATAAAGTGGTAAAATAGGTTGAAAAGTAGAGCCATAACGATATAGGTTAACAGGTATCGGTTTCCGGAAGTCGTCATTCTAAGATAAGATTGGGTCAGAGGAAAATATGCATATGACAAAACGAGTTGCCGTTACCGGCGGGTGTGGATTTTTAGGTTCCCACCTATGTGAAAAGCTGCTGTCAACGGGGTGCGAAGTGCTATGTATAGACAATTGCTACTCCAGCACCAAGGCAAGCATTTATCATCTGCAGGATCATCCCAGATTTGAATCCTTAAGGCATGATATCACCTTTCCGCTGTATATCGAAGTGGATGAAATCTATGATCTTGCATGCCCGCCCTCCCCAATCCACTACCAGCGTGATCCGGTCCAGACTATAAAGACTTGCATCCATGGTGCGATAAACATGCTGGGTCTGGCGAAGCGGATCAAAGCAAGAATTCTTCAGGCGTCCACCAGTGAGGTATACGGGGATCCGGAAATTCATCCCCAGCCGGAAGATTACTGGGGGCGAGTCAACCCTATTGGTATCCGGTCTTGCTACGACGAAGGCAAACGATGTGCCGAAACCCTGTTTTTCGACTATCACCGCCAGCACGGGCTGGATGTGAAAATCGCAAGAATTTTCAATACATATGGCCCGAGGATGCAGCCTGACGATGGCAGGGTGGTCTCCAATTTTATCGTCCAGGCGATTTACAACCGGGATCTGACGGTTTATGGCGACGGCTCCCAGACCCGGTCTTTCTGTTATGTGGACGATTTAATTGACTGCCTGATCCGGCTTATGGATGCTCAAGCCACTTTGTCCGGGCCTGTGAACCTTGGAAATCCTGAAGAGATTTCCATTATGGTCTTGGCAGATGCGGAGATCTGTGAAACCGGCACCACAGCCAAAGTGATTACCAAACCATTGCCCGATGACGATCGCCTGAGACGAAAACCCGATATCCGACCGGCAGGGGAAATGTTGCCATGGAAGCCCTCAACAACAATTGAGGACGGTCTTAAATCCACGGTATCGCATTTCAGGACACTGGCAGAAGATCACCATGGCAAAAGAGACGGACTGAGATGAATCCGGAATACCTGAGCTTGGTGAACACGGCCCTGCACTCGGATATCGATTCCCCTGAACTGCCCGGGGTGCTGGACCGCATCCGTACACAGCTCAGCCAGGGGGACAGCACGTCGTTGCCCGAAGGCAGATCCTGGTCTTCAAACGGTATTCTCATATCCCCCCGGGCGGCCGCCAGATGTTTTCAGGGGGGGCCGCGCACCGTCAAATACCTGCGTGCCGTTTACCGGGCCCTGCAGCATCCCGGGGACGGGGAGTTTCTGGACGTCGTGTATCCGGGGTGCGGGCCTTACGGTACCCTGGTGGTTCCCCTGCTGCCGCTGTTTTCCGATGCAAAGATACGCATCACCTTTATCGATGTGCACCAGGCGTCCATTGATCATCTGGAAAAGATCATCTCATCAATGGGGCTGTCCCGGGTTCAATGCCGGTTTCGATGTATGAATGCAATGGATTACCTGCCGGAAAACAAGATTGATCTGCTGGTGCTGGAGTGTCTGATTCAGGGCCTGCGTGATGAAGGGCAGGTGGCAATCACAACTCATCTGTCGCCGTATCTGGCGCAATCGGGCCGGCTTATACCCAGACAGATCATCGTCCGCGCCAACTGGATCGATCCCGTGGCCGAACTGTCCTATGTTCATCAATGCAGAAGGGCCGGGGCAGATATAGATCCGTTGGCCCTGGCGCAATTTCGCATTCCCGTGGGAAAACTGCTGTCACTGGACCGGCATACCCATCAGCGGCTTGACTCTGAACCGGCGCAGATTCATCTGCCTGAATTCCGTCTGCCGGAAAAACAAAGACAAGGCCAGGTACTCGGACTGTGCACCACCCTGGACCTGGATGCCGAATTTCGGCTGGATGAGTACGAAGACGGCATCACCCACCCCTGTTATCCGTCATATTCAGGTGAGCTGTCACCGGGAACCCTACTGAAGCTTGTCTATAAAACAGGATCCAGACCCGGATTTGTCCCGGCATCCGATTGACCCGCCAGGAAAGCCATATGAGGAAATCGACCATGGAGAACACATACGACCCCGATGTGGTGAAAACCACGCCCAATGCCCCCTGCCACAAGCCGTTTGTCTATGATCTTTTTCTGGCCCAGCGTACGGAAGAACTTGAGTTGGCCCATTTGCCGCCCCGGCAGCGGCAACCCATTCTGGATATGCAGTTTCGGGCCCATGAACAGCACCATGCCCATGCCTACCCTGTTGTCCGCGATCAGATCATACTGGTAAAGACCGAGCCTGTGGGCCGGGTGATCCAGGGCTTTTCCGGGAACAGGATGATCCTGGCCGATATCTGTATTCAAAAGCAACGCCGGGGGAAGGGAATTGCCGGGACCGTTATCCGGCGCTTCCAGAAGGAGGCCGGGAAAGAGAACATGGAAATGACCCTGACCGTATATAAATGGAATCCGGCTGTCGGGATCTACCGTCATCTTGGATTCAAGGTGGCCGGCGAAAATGAGATCATGCTGCTGATGTCATGGCTGCCGGATTCGGTTTCCATGTGATTCAAGCCATTTTTCCCAGGTGGGCAACATCATTTTTTTGACAAGCCCCCGCAATTTCACACCTGCGCTTTTCTGTTTTTCACGGGTATCGTTTCTGAAGCGCCGGCCGGGATCTTTTGAGTAGTACCCGCTGGCCGCTTTCATGCTTTGAATTTCCCCGTCACTGAAATTCAGACCGAACGGATTGTTATCAATTGCCCAGAGCGATTCAGGCAGTTGGGCATAGTCCATACTTGAAAATCTGATGGATTCTGCATGATCGCAGGCGGTGTTCAGCATGCTTTCAAGAACCCATACAGGATATGTATCAAGGCCCATATCCTTTAACTGCATCTTTGTGCCCCCAAACCACTCCACAGGTATCTCACCGGGCACCGTATGTCTGCCCGGCTTTCTTTCATGGGAAACAAGCACCTCCAGAGGGTGGCGGTATAGAAAAAGGATAGGGACCCCCGGAAAGGTCCGGTGAATCAGGGGCAGGGCCATCATGTGCCAGGCATCCAGCTTGATGAACAGACGCCGGTCTCGGGGGGTAAGCCGCTGGCCGAATATGTTTACAAGGCGTTTCAGCCATTGGGCCCTCAGGTCGTCTCCAACGGACGGATCCCGGAAGCGGCCCCTTAATACCGCGTCCACGGGACCTGGTTCGGAAATGACCCTGTGCCCGTTTACGGCGGAGAGCATCTGTGATACCAGGGTGGACCCGCATCGTGATATATGGAAAATCAATCCGGACAGGGGAACAGGGGCCGGGCCTTCGGGTTTTGGTACCAGATCAAGGGGGGAGGTAAATCCCAGCAATTGATTGATGGGATTCTGGCCGTGCCTGAGGAGCATCTGATCATAAAAAGGGGCGCTGAAATCGGACCGGCCGAAGTAAATCCATTCCAGCATGGGCCTGTGCTGCTGCCAGGAAATCTTCTTGGGAAACCAGCCTTTCATATCCCCGGGAAGGTGTTGCCGCAGTCTGTCACCGGACCGGAATCTGAGTTCTTTTATCCGGGGGGCTGAAATCGATCTGCCGGACTGTTTTAACAGCGCGGCCGTTTTCCGGTCGAATGCCTCCGGAATAAAATTATCCAAAAGCTCACGTCTGAGCAGATCATTATCATACAGAAGTTCAAAAATCGTTTCCATCACATCATTGCCGGATATTTTGTATCCCCTTTATTGCACCAGGGCGTATCGCTTATACAAACGGGCGTCATCAATATCATCAAGGCCATATCCCAAACCCCGGGCCAGGTCCACCACCACAGGGTGGCGCCGGATCAGGCGCCAGTCACACCAGTATTCGGTACCACAGTGGAACTTGTCCACACGGCTTTCCCGGAAAACCGGATCGAAGGCCGTGCCGATGCCTAAGAAACGGCACAGTTTTTCCAGGCCATCGCCGTTGAACACCGCTTCAGATTTTAGGCGCAGCCAGGGAATATCGGGCCCGTGTTCCAGGTTCAAGCCGAAGGCTGTGATTTCCGCCCAGAAGTAGAGGGATTTTTCATAGGGATGCAGCCTGTCCCAAACCGGTTTATATTCAGGGAAGTTCACTCCCTCATCAAAGGGCGACAGCCAGGCTTTTTCCCGAAGATAGGGAAGCAGCGGGGGGCAGTATGCCCGGTGTGTCAGCCAGGAGAATGCCGTATGGACGGGGTGGCGGACTAAGTGGACAATACCCACACGGTCTTTAAATTTTTCAATAAAATAAGGGAGGGTGCTCCAGCAAGGGTGGCCGCATTCGATGTAATGGCGTGTTTCCAGGCAGTCTGCTATATGCCGTACATGTTCCCGGGTGGCCTCCGGCAATCCGGGTTCCATCTGGTTCGGGTCTTTGAACCGCAGGATTTTTCTGGGCTGATACCTGCCGGCCAGGGGTTCATGGGTTATTAAAAAGTTGTCATCGCATACCTGCCTCAGGAAATCGAAAATCCATTGTGTGCCGCATCGACCCGTAGATAGAATAAAAAAGGCCATTTTCATAGATGGTGCCCCTTGTGTTGAAAAGCGTGTCAAGCGATTGAAATTAACGGTACCTTAAAAACTGGATAAAGGGAAAGGTTTATATCAGGGCTTACGATTTTTAAGGTTCAGTTAAGATGGGGCGTGCGATTTTTTTATCCATACAAAAATGGATATGATATTACATATTTTACCATAAAGAAGGGTGTTGAAATCGATGACTCTAATTAAATGAAATATATCAAGTTTTCAGTCG
>CAJWHT010000211.1 GCA_913041495.1 uncultured Desulfobacteraceae bacterium
TCAATTAAATTCATTTTTATCAATTACGTGGGATGTTATCTTCGACAAGAGATAATGTTAGGCCATCATATTCATCTTTGATTCTAATTTGACAGGATAAGCGACTTAACTCAGGATGATAACTTTTCTGCCTTTTTAAAAGAAATAACTCCATCGTATCCACTTCCATAGGTTCTATTTTATTCACCCATTCTGGGTCAACATGAACATGACAAGTTCCACACTGACATTTTCCTCTACAATTCGCTGGCACTTCTGGAAGTTTAAGTTTGAATGCAGCATGGACAACTTTCATTCCAGCAGGCATATCAATTTCAAAAATTTCCTCTTTACGTTTGAATAATATTTTAGCCATTATGCACCTTGACTCCTAAATTTTAGAAATGCATCCGTTATTAAATATGGGCTCTTGTAATTATCTAGAAAGCTAATTTTTAATAATTTTGCTTCATTAGTAGGTGAATCTGCAGAATTATCATTAACAACTATACCCTTGTTAGTAACAATAATACAAAAGCCATTAAAATCATTTATTCCTCTTATTGTAAGAATAAAATTTCTGATTCCTACATAGTGTATACTGACTGAAAAATCTTTTACTTCTGAAGTTGTATTTATAGTCCCACCTGACAATGAAGCATTACTTATATGGAGAGCTTTAAGTTCTCTAACAAGAACCCACTCTTTTACAGTGGCGCTAGATAAAAGGTCTACTAAAGTCTTAGTAAAAGGAACAAGGAATTCTATTGTCTGAGAAAGATATTTTGTTCTATCTGGGTTACTATGTTCCATCATTTCACTACTTTGATTGAAATTTTTTCAGAAACTAATGGCTTATCATGAGGAATGTGCAGGTAGTCAGCAAATAATAATTGTAGCGTATAATCACCTGGTTTTAGATTAATTTCAGCAGTACTCTGTCCTTTACCAAAATGAACATGTTGATCGTTCGCTGGAATAGGCGAATTCATATCAGGTAGTTGATCTACATTTATTAACAAATGATGATGTCCAGAGAAAGGACTATCAATACCGGCTTCCACTAGGTTCATTCCCTCTAATCCAAAAGATACTTCTATAGGGTTTTGAACTATCTGCCCATCTTTCGGTGCGATGAAGTAGACTAGCGATCCTTCTCTAGATTCAGACGCAGCATTAATTACCAAACTCATTAACGATAATATTAGTATTATCCCTATTTTGTGCATGTCTAATTGTAACACTATTTGATGTCATGTAAGAGTGCTATTAGTGATTATGATGGCCGTGATCGGACTGATCAACGTGTCCGGGTTTATTCATGCCTGGAAGGCCCAGTGGTATGACGGGGCCATCTCCGTTCTTTCCTTTGTATGCACCCTTGCCTTTGCCCCCCATCTGGACAAAGGGATCATGGTTGGCGTTGTCCTGTCCCTGGGCGTATTCTTATACAAGAGCATGCGGCCCACGGTTTCCACCCTGTCCCGGTGCGAGGACACCGCCCTCCGCAACGCAATGACCCACGGCCTTGCCGAGTGCAGGTATATCGGCATGATCCGCTTTGAAGGTCCGTTATTCTTTGCCTCTGCAAGTTACCTTGAAGACCAGATCAACGACCGCCTCCAGGAACGGCCCGACCTGCGCCACCTGGTCATTGTTGCCAACGGCATAAACGATATGGATGCCTCCGGAGAGGAATCCTTGTCTCTGGTGATTGACACTGTCCGGGCAAAAGGACTGGACATTTCCTTCTCCGGGATCAATGATACGGTGATGGATGTAATCAAACGCACCCACCTGTATGAGAAAATCGGTGTGGAAAATATTTACCCCACCATGGAGGAAGCCATCTGCGCGGTTCATGAAAATGCCCATGACCGGAGTGAAGAAACCGCCTGTCCCCTGACAGATGTCTGCCACCTGCCCGCAGCCTGAGGAAAACGCATCAGATGCCGAACATAACCATAGTCAACGGCAGTTTTTGCCACCTGGATACCGTGGTCAGACATATTATGGATCTGGGCGCATGGCGCCCGGTCCATACAGGGGCCGTGATAGAGGATGCAGCACAGCGGTCCGGATTGTCTGAATCGAAGTTATCCTCTGTTTTTTATGCCAAAAACGGCCTTCTGGAACCGATCACCCGGGACAAAGACAGGGCGGCGGCCTGGCTTAAGCTCTCCACGGCAGATCTGCTGCAAAAAGAAGGGATCTTAATGACCGGACCTGCAGCCCTGCTGGTTCCGGACACCATCAGCCATATCCTTCGGGTCTGCCTGATCTCAAACCTGGATCACCGGATCAAAACAGCGGCAGACCAGAAGCAGATCAGTGAATCAGAGGCCCGGAAAAAAATAAAACAGTTTGACGCAGACCTTGGCCAGTGGAGCCGGATGGCCACCGGCACACCAGATCCCTGGCGCCCTGAATTGTACGACATGCTGCTGCCCATGGAAAAGATGTCCCCCAGAGACGCAGCCCTCCAAATTACCACCCGAATCAACAGTGATCTTTTGAAAGAAAATCCCGAGTCCCAAAAAAAAGCGGCGGATTTCCTGCTTGAGGCCCAAGTCGGGGTGGCCCTGGCTGAAAAAGGACGCCATATCGAAGTCCATGCAGACGGCGGCAGGGTCACACTCACCGTGAACGCGCATGTGCTGATGTTCAGCCGTCTGGAAGGCGAAATAACAAAAATTGCCCGGACCATCCCCGGGGTGTTGTCGGTAACGGTTCAAAAGGGGGCCGGTTTTCATAAGGCCGATATTTACCGGCGCCATGACTTTAAACTGCCGGCCAGGGTGTTGCTGGTGGATGATGAACGCAAATTTGTCAAAACCCTGTCCAACCGCCTGATCATGAGGGACCTGGGCGCATCCGTTGCCTACGACGGACCGTCAGCCCTTGAAATGATTGAGAAAGAAAAACCCGAAGTCATGGTGCTGGACCTGAAAATGCCCGGCATGGACGGTATTGAGGTGCTCAAAATCGTCCGGGAAAAGTATCCGGAAATCGCGGTGGTCATCCTGACCGGTCATGGATCGGAGATGGACAAACAGATCTGCCTGGGACTTGGGGCCGTGGATTACCTTCACAAGCCGGTAAGCATTGATGACCTGGGCCGCGTCCTTGAAAGGGCCGCCCGTAAAAATTCCGGTCAATAGCCGCGGATAGTGGTCCGGCAAATCCCGTCTTGTTGGCGATGCGCTTATTGAAGCGGGTCTGTGACCCGGCTTTTTGACCGCCAGCACACCTCGTTGCCGGCTTCCGGCTGCAGAGGAACGAACCGCGCCAGAGCCAGGGAAACCAGTGCCAGGCCGGCACCGGTGACAAACACTGCGGCCGGTGAAATAATCCAAAGCCCGCCATAAACCGCGGGCAGAATCACTGCGGCAATATGGTTAATGGTGAAGGACACGCCCGCCGTGGGGGCCATATCCTTGGGGTCAGCAATTTTCTGAAAATAGGTCTTCATGGCAATAGCCATGGAGAAAAAGAGATGATCCAGGATATAGAGAACAACGGCTATCCAGGGCTGCTGAACCACGGCGTACCCCAGGAAGATTATCACAAGCCCGATGTACTCCACGGTCAGGGTCCGGCGCTCCCCCCATTTGCCGATCAGCCGCCCGATGCGCGGGGCGCAGACCATATTCAGCGCCCCGTTTGCAAGGAACATCACGGATATGGCCCCGGCATCAAACCCAAACCGCTCCACCATTAAAAACCCTGCAAATACCACGAAAATCTGACGGCGTGCGCCCCCCAGAAACTGCAGGGCGTAAAACAGCCAATACCGTTTCCGCAGGATAATCTTCTTGTGCTGGGTCACCTTTTCCGGAAAATTGGGGAATGTAAGCTGGCACAAGACGGCGATGGCCACCGTTGCCCCGCCGCTCACCAGATAAACGGCTTCCATGGATACGTTCAGAATATCCAGCATCAGCCAGACCACTCCGAAGGCGATCAGTGATGAAAATGACCCGATGGCCACCATCCGCCCCATATTATAGGCGGCGTTGGCCTTGTCAAACCACTGCAGCTGAAGGGACTGATTGACGGTTTCATAGTAATGGAACCCAATGGACATCAGTATGGTGGTGGCATAAAGCCCCACGGCGGAAGGAAAGAAGCCGGTGACAGCCGTTCCTATGCCCAGCATCATCAGAGACACCACGGCCAGGGTCTGCTCACGCATCAGAATCAGGACAAAGACCACGGCAAATGCCAGAAACCCGGGGATTTCCCTCAGGGATTGAAGAATACCGATCTCCACCCCGGTAAAGGCGGCGCGTTCAATGGTAAAATTATTGAGTAATGCCTGCCAGGTACCGAATGACAGCGGCATGGCCGCGGCCATGATGAACAGCAGAATTTCCGGGCGAAGCCATTTTGATTCCCGATTTGATGCCAAGGGCATATCCTTTCCTTTCCAGCGCAGCAGCACAGTAACGGTTAAACATGTCCCACTTTAAAATGGATTCAAAATGTCGTATACACACATATATGACAAAAAATAACGCAAATACGACATTGGTATCCACGTTTAAACCCTTCACCACCGATACCGGTACGGAAATCAGACGGCTGGAAGATATCCCAAGGGACATGACCTTCAAACAGGGCGTGCGCCGGAAAGGCATGGAAGCCGCCCCCCATACCCATCAATTGGGTCAGCTCCTCTATGCCTCCAGCGGCATTATGCAGGTCATGGCCGAAGGCGCCATCTGGATTACGCCGCCCCAGCGTGCCGTCTGGATTCCCCCCGGTACGGTGCACGCCTTGAAAGTTATCCACACCGTCACCCTCCGGAACGTCTATTTCGCTCCCCGAATTATTTCCGGATTGCCGGCCAGCTGCCAGGTCATGGCCATCACCCCCCTGATGCGGGAGCTGATCGCCGAGGCCGTCACTTTTCCGACCCTTTATGATCCGGACGGCATGGAAGGGCGTCTTTGCCGGCTGATACTGGATCTTTTGAAAACAGCCCCTGCCGCCCCCCTGCACCTGCCGGTGCCGGATCACGGCCCGATCCAGAAGATCGCTGCCTATCTTAAGGACCATCCCAGTGACAAAACCACCCTGGAAGCCTGGGCCGCCCGCCTGGGTACCACCTCCCGGACACTGGCCCGCAACTTCAAATCGCAGACCGACATGACCTTCGGCCAGTGGCGGCAGCAGGCAAGGCTCCTTGAGGCCCTCAGCCGCATTGCCGGCAACCGCCCCATCGCCCATATTGCCCAGGACCTGGGTTATTCCTCCCAAAGCGCCTTTAGCGCCATGTTCAAAAAAGCCCTGGGAGTGACCCCGGGAAATTACTTCAAGAACAACTAAAGCCCAAAGAGCAAAGGGCCCTTTATAGGCGTAGAAGAAATTTACAAAATCTATTGACATAATATGCCTTAGCAGATAAACAAAACTGAAAATTCTGACTGAAGTCTGAATGCAGTAGTCTAAAATAAGTATACTCAATTTAAACCACGAAGGTTAAAAGAGGCAATATGTTGCCCGGGAACCTTTGTGGTTTTTTTATTTTAAGGAGAGGTAAAAAAATGATGAACTTGAAACAACGTGTAAATTATCTTGTAATTGTTGCCGCAATTCTAATTTTGGGGGGGACAGGCGGTGCATTTGCCGCAGACTGGCAGTTCTACGGTACAGCCAGCGTCAACACCTTCCTGGTTGATTCCGATGTGGATGATACGACCCAGTACACCCAGCAGTTGAATCCCGGCGCCAACATCGGTGCGGAGGTTCAGGTGTCGGACACCTTAAGCGGTGGTTTTGAATACGGTACGGAAAACGGCTCTGCCAATGTCGTCGCACTATACGGAGAGTGGGATTTCGGCTCCGGCAGCCTCTTGGTCGGTCAGGCCGAGGTGCCGGTTTACCAGGGTATTTCTGGCCAGGTCTATGATGATGACCGGGCCCTGGATGGCATCGGCGAGTTCAATCCCGGAGAGCGGGCCATGATCCGCCTCACATTCGGCAATTTCCAGGTGGCCGCCGTTGAGACCGATGCCCGGATATCCAGGGCCGGCGGGCCCGACGACAGCCTTTCCGAGGTAAAAGCCCCCACCGTCCACGCCAGGTATGATTTCTCAGCCCAGGCCTTTGATGCAGCGGTAAGCGGGGCAGTTTCCGCGTTTGACTACGATGACAAAAGCGTGACCTCCTGCGTGGCCGTGGCCGCCATCGGTGCAAACATCAACAGGTTCCGCCTGGCTGCCCAGGGCTGGATCGGCCGGAACGTGGCCAACTTAGCGCCTGTGGATAGCCGGGGCCAGGGAGAGGATGGGTTTGCCATCTATGAAGGCGGCGCCATCCATGATGTGGATGCCTGGGGCGTGGCCCTTGTGGCCCAGGTGGTCTTCAACGATGCCTTGTCCATGGAAGCCGGCTACGGCCATGTGGACCTGGACTATGGAAACGCCACCCTGTTCGCCAGCGATACCGATGAGGCACAAAGCTATTACCTGAACATGCCCGTCACTCTGGCCGAGGGCGTTCAGATCGTCCCTGAAATCGGCGTCATCGACTACAATGAGAGCGGTCAGGACAAAAACACTTATGCCGGCGCCAAATGGCAGATTGAATTCTAAGGTTCCGCCTCAGCGCCGGGGAGATATTTCCCGGCGCTGGACCGAAATCGGGAAAGCCTTAGACGCAGAAGAAAAGCCTTCCATGTGTGTTATTGATGATGCGTGACTGGGGATAAAAGCATTTCGGCATGGTAATAAGAAAACCCTGTGGGCCGTGAAACCCATGGAAAGATTAAGATTACCAATCGGTAATCCCCCTGTCATATTCAGGTTAAACAGGGGTGGTATAAGGGGGGTAATGGGAAACGCAACATACGGCCTCCTTGCCAGGGGCTGCGATACCCTAAGCTTTTGTTCCCTCCCTCCTTATTTAAACCGGGCCGTCTGACGACGGCCCGGTTTTTATTTTGCACAGTGTTGAAATTCGGTGTGATGATTAACCTGGGCTGTAAAAAGACCGCAGGGTTTCCACACCTTCTTTTACGGCGGCTGCGGATTCATCCAGGGCTGTTTTTTCATCGTCGGAGAGATCCAGCTGAATGATCTTTTCCACCCCGTTTTTACCCAGGAGGACCGGAACGCCAAGAAAGATGTCGTTGTAGCCATACTCCCCGCGCAAATAGGCAGATACCGGCACTACTCTTTTTTCGTCCTTGACGATGGCTTCCACCATTTTGGCCACGGAAGCACCCGGGGCATAAAAGGCGGAGCCCTGTTTGAGCAGGGATACGATTTCACCGCCGCCGGTTCGGGTTCTTGCAATCAGGGATTCTAAGGTGTCAGGGTCGATGAGTTCATCCACAGGGATGCCGGCCACCCGGGTGTACCTGGCCAGCGGCACCATGCTGTCGCCGTGGCCGCCCAGGACCATGGCCATCACGTCACCCGGCCATACCCCGAGCTTTTCCGCGATAAAATAACGAAACCGCGTGGCATCAAGGACACCTGCCATACCCATCACCCGTTTGAGGGCAAAGCCCGATTCCTGGAGAACGGTCATGGCAATGATATCCAGGGGATTGGATACCACGATGACAACGGCGTTGGGTGCGTATTCCGCAATGGCCTGTGCCGCCTTTTTGGCGATATCCACGTTGATCTTCATCAGGTCCATGCGGTCCATACCCGGTTTCCTGGGAATCCCCGCCGTCAGTACCACCACATCCGAATCTGCGATATCCGCATAATCGTTGGTACCGGAAATATGGACGGAGTATTGCCGCATGGGTGCTGCGTGCAGATAGTCCAGGGCCTTGGCTTGGGGCAGTCCCTCCACCACGTCCACCATAACGATGTCCGCCAGGTTTTTCTCGGCAATGTAATAAACGGCTGTGGCGCCCACATGGCCGGCGCCGATCACAGAAACTTTATGCATGGCTGGCCTCCTCTATGGTCTGGGTGATCAGGGCGGCGGACCTTTTAAGGGTGTCTGCCTCTTCGGTGGTCAACTTGGGTTCGATAACCTGGCGGATGCCTGAACGGCCGATAATCGACGGCAGCGACAGGGCCGCGCCCTCAATGCCGAACTGCCCGGACAGCATCTGGGAAACAGAGAGCACACGGCCGGTATCCCGGATGATGGCCTCTGCCAGCTCGGCCGCCACAGCGGAGGGGCCGTAATAGGCAGATGCCCGGCCGGCCATTTCCACGATCAGGTTTCCGGAATTTTTGGTTTTCTCAAGAATCTCGTTCACCTTTTCATCGGAGAGGAAATTGTCCAGGGACATGCCGGAAACACAGCAGTACTCCTTGAGCAGAATCATATCGTCGTTGTGGCGTCCGGCCACCTGTGCCGCCACGTTCTCCATGGAAACCTTGAGTTCATCGGCAATGAGGTATCTGAGGCGGGTGGCATCCAGAAGGCCGCCCAATCCCATGATCTGGGAGGGAAGGAGGCTGCTTTTTTTGGCAAACAGGGTGGTCATGATATCCACGGGTTCGGATACGATGATCACCTTAGTGCCCGGATTGGTGATTTTCGCGGCGTAGGATTCGACAATATCCCGGTTCTGGCGAAACAATTCGTCCCGCTCCATACCGGGCTGCCGCACCGAACCTGCGGTCAGAATAATAATATCCGCACCCAGAATGTCGTTGGGGTCACTTGTACCCCGGATGGTTGTCCGGTATCCCCTGATGGGGGCCGCTTCCATCATATCAAGCGCCTTGCCCTGGGCCAGGCCGTCCTGGACATCAAAAAGGATGACGTGATCCACCCCTTTTTCCGCCAGAAAGAATGCGGTGTTGGCGCCAACGTTACCACTGCCGATGATTCCTATCATGAAAGCCTCCTTAACGCTAAAGGATTGGTAAAGAAGAAACATAATGCGTAAGGTCAAAATTGCGTGCTTAGAACAAAGAATAATGCCTGGAACAGGTCCTGTCAAAAGCCATGGTAAATTATTTTCATATCCGGATTCCCGGGTCTTGGCAAGATCCGCCGGACAGAAAATGCAGACAGATTCATTTTACCGGCGTACGCCGGGGTGTCACCCCTTTTTTCGGGCAGTCTTCCCCCAGTACACACCGGTCGCAATGGGGTCCCACCGGGCGGCAGGTGCCCTGTCCGAAGGCCACCAGGAT
>CAJWHT010000212.1 GCA_913041495.1 uncultured Desulfobacteraceae bacterium
TACATCCTTCAATACCATCTCTATCTTGTGGCCTTGGACAGGTATCTCAAGTTCCGGCTGAAAGACTATGACTATGAGACCCACTTCGGCGGGGTGTTCTACCTCTTCATCCGGGGGATGCGGCAGGATATAGATACCGGCATCTATTTTCACCGGCCACAGGCGGATTTTATAACCAAGTTTCAGGGCATGTTATAGCGGCAATGCCTCTGTGTGGGTTACAGCCCCTTTAATATTTGCATTGGCCGGGAAGATATTTCTGCAGCAGTGCCTGTTGGGCCTTGGTGCGCTGGGGAAGCACATAGGCGTCACACCGTTGTTCTATGATTTTTTCTGCATTCCGGTTGATGATGCTTTCCGCCGGTGATCTGTCGGGACTGATCCCCCCTTTGTCGAAAACCTTTGTAATTCGCTGTTCCTGCCTGTAGATGCCCACATCGCCGATGGTAAGAAAACTCCGGGTATCCGTCGCCTTGGTAAGTTTGTCTTTAAGATCAGGATCAAAGGATAGGTTGAGCCCCTGTAGTATCCGGTTGCAGTTGATCATCAGTTCCTCGTCAAATATCATCTTGTGGAAACTGCCCCCTGCAAAGGCGGCCATCAGGCCGGGATTGCACCAGATGTGATCAATCTGCGTCATAAAATACGGGGCAATCGCCGTCATGCAGGATTCAAACCCTCCCTGGTAATCGTTTCTGGTGCCGTCGGCAAGGCCGCCGCACAGGGTGCAGTCCCAGTCCAGATGACGACAGACCTCGTAAAACATGATTTGGACGTTGAGGTATTCCGGGCCGGCATAAACGGGCTGCATGGTTCTCATGTCCGTCATGGTGGAAAAGGAAGAGAACCCGACCTGCGTCCCCGGCTTGAGCAGCTGAATGTAAACGGCGCCGGCCATACAGACGGCCATATCATGAATGACAATACCCATAAGGCTTTCTGGGCCGGTCATGTATGACAAGGTACAGGGAAAGATCGTTATCTCCTGTTCTTCCTCCACAAGGACAGTCAGGTTGATCAGGCTTTCCTCATCGTAGGAAAGGGGCGGATTCGGGCAGATGCCCTGGGCCATGACAGGGCCCTCATCAGTTTCCTTTATTTCCTTAATCAGTTGAATCGCCCTTTTGGCGCTGCCGTAGACATCCCCGTTTTGGGTGTTGGATTTTGTGGCGCGAAGTCCTAAGCTGGGGAATTTATCGGAATACTTGAGCAGCATGGCGATCTGGGAAATGTACGGATCTTCACTATCGTTGTCCACGGGGTCAACCACACCTGCGCTGATCGACTCGTAAAGATCGCAGGTCTCTGCCAGCCGGTACATTTTAACGGCGTCTTCAACGGTGCCCCGCCGGCTTTGGCCACTTGCATCATCTATAATCATGGGGGCACTGGAAAATGGGGCGGCCGCAATAAGCCGTTTTGTATGCGTCGGTTCCTTTGTTGAGGCGGGCATCCGCTTTAAGGTCTGCGCCAGAAAACTGGGGGAGATAAAGACCCTTTTGCCTTCGACCCGGACCCCGTGTTCTTTGAAAAGGGTCAACGCAGCTGCCATTTCAAATTCGACCCCCACGGTTGACAGTATATCCGCAGCCGATTCATAAATTGTGTTGATCTGCTCTGTTGCGAGTACCTTCGGCATATAGACCATATCCTTTTTATACGTATATCAAAGTAAAATTCTTAATATCCGGCAGAACTTTACACCTTCAAACCTGGATTTTAAAGATGATAAAAAGAAAATAGCAGGTCTGGCCGGCCGATTTAAGTGCGAAGGATTTTTTCTGCGCCCCCGTATTCGGTGCCGATGTCCCGCCTGAAGTCAAACCTGTTTCCGTTTTCATCCTCCCTTGGGATCAGGCGTAGCCGGTGCCCGTCATAGGCGGTTTTGACCTTGTTCATGAGCTTTTGGGCCGTTTGTTCCGGCGTGCCTTTTACGGTGCCGTTGCATACCAGATATACCACCCGGGTGCCGTCGGATACCAAGCCTTTTTCTTCCGATATGCCCATGGCAGAGGGGACCACCTGCAGGCCTTTTTTCTTCAGGTAGGGAAAATCAATTGTTATGGGTTCGTTTCGTGTCACCCGCCAGGGATAGCCTTTCTGTCCGTCCGGGCCGCCGGGGCCGGTGACAAAGGCGGTGGTGATGGATATCTGATCCTCCCGCACCTGGGGGGCCACCCGGTCAAGTTCACCCTTAAACATGGCTTCGAACAGTTGCCCCGGGTTTTTCAGGCGCCGCATCACCGGCTGGAACTCCGGTTCTCCGGGGCGGATATTGATTTCGCAGACCCGGATCGCGCAAGGATGAAGGCCGTCTCCGCTTCTTCTAAACGAGACAAAGCAGCCGGGATAGAGGATGCAGGGACGCAAAAGCCCTGACGCTTTCAGTTCGTTTATCAGGGGCAGGGCAATGAGTTCGCTCACCATTTCCATGAGGCGCCAGGATTCAAAGGGGTGGGGGGAAATGCTTCCCATGCCGCCGGTGATGGGATTGCCCGAGGTGGCAGGCCCTTCGAATCGTTCGGGATAATCCATGGCCGTGGGCAGCACCCTGAAATTTCCCCTGGCGTCCACAAGGATGGTGAAGCTGATCTCAACCCCGGACATCCGGGATTCGATGAGCAGGGGCCAGGGGTTGCTCTTGAACATACGGCGGTAGGTCTTTTTATAATCTCGCACCAGGGCATCGTAGACCGAACGCATCTCCCAGGTATCCAGGATGATCCTGGCCCCTTTTCCCCCGGCGCTGTAGGGGAATTTGAGAACGGCGCCGCCGTAGGTGTGGATATACTCAAGGACCATCTTGGAAACTTCCGAAAAGGATCTGGCATCCACCACGGTCAATTCATCTGCCACAGGAATGCCTATTTTACGGCAAAGTTCTTTGCATTGGATTTTATCCCCCTCGATGAAGGCTCCGGCCCGGCTCAGGCCGGCTATTCTTCCGCCCAGGCCTTTTTCTTCAAGCCGGTCCACAATGCCGTTGAACAGGAGGGATTCGGGCATGGGAATCACGTAATCCAGTTCTCCTTGTGCCATTGCCTCCCCGATGGCCGTGGCATAGCTCTCCGCGGAGTTGTCCGCCGTGGGAATAAACCCCACATCCCAGCCCATGATCTCGTTGGCGATTTTCGGCATGGCAGGCATGCCCCGGATCACAACACCTCTGTGGGTATGGATGTCTCCCTGTCTGCCGGTCTGGGTGACAACGGCGGCGGATAGGAGGGTCCTGGCATCGGTACCGGCAAATCCGATTTTTACGGGCATAGGCATCAGTTTTCTCCTTCTGGCTAAGGATTAATACCTGGCGGCAAAAGGGCAGTGCGAAGAGAGATTGTGTTTGAGCGCCGTGCGATGTCGGTCAGCAGGGTCAGCGGCAGCAGTGTAGCAGCGAAGGGTCATTGCCTCGGCCAGACTTACATAAATCCTTTGCGGATTCAAGGGGGAGGAGGAATTATTCCGGGCCGGGGTTATAACCGGTTGCGCTTGTAAAAATAGATCACCACTAAAAGTTTTGCTTTGGTTTCCCCGATGCTTCTTCCCACATGGGGAACCACGGAGTCAAAGTAGATATTGTCACCGGTTTTGAGATGGAGGATGTCGTCGCCGTAATGGAATTCCAACTCACCGTCAATGACATAGATGCTTTCTTCCCCTTCGTGGCTGTAAGTGCGCATGATTTCCCACGGGGCATGGATGATGAAAGGTTCCATGTTTTTGCCGGGTTTGCCGTCTGCCAGGATCTCGTAGTCGTATCCGGCAAAATGGTCGGTTTCCCGGATCAGTTTGCGTTTTTCCCTGCGGCTCAGATAGAGGCGCACGTCTTCGGGCGGGGTGATGTCACCTGCAAGCAGCGTGGTGATTTCCACATCAAGGGCCGCGGCGATTTTGGTCAGCGTGGAATAGGGCGGGGCCTTCTTGGCACGTTCCACCTTGGACAGATATCCCTTGGTGAGGCCGGTGCGGCCGGCCAGGTCCTGAAGGGTCATTTTTTTTGCGGTGCGAAGCTTTTTTATATTTTCGGCAATACTGCGCTCGTCCATATCTTAAGGTTCTCCGTCTGGGGAATGGGTTAGCCGTCTGTGATCACCCGGGGAAGAATGTTTTCTGCGAAAGGGATCACATAGCCGTTTCCGGTGCGGGACCATATCCAGTCCCGGGGAGAGGCGGTATAGGCAAAGCCGAGTGCATGGGTTTCTTTTTCATCCAGATTTGACACCAGGGTGACCTCATACCGCTGAAGGATGTCGATGACGCGCAGGGCCACATAGGCAGGCATCCTGAAATCCTGTGCAAGTTGTCGTCCCAGATCCCCGGGATTCCCTTTGAACCTTTGAAGGGCATCTGCAAACTCCGCGTTGCCCACCCCCTGGTTGCATCCCGCGACAAAGAGGAGGCTGCCCCCGTCTTCCACCGCCTCAACCGCATTGAAAAGCGCCTTGGTGGCCTGGTATAGCTGGCCGTCGGTCCGGTGGCCGCCGGCGGAAAACATGGCAAATGAAGCTTTTTGTCCGACGTCGGTGCAGCAGGCCTCGTCCAGTGCCCGGCATCCTTTTTCAAATACGGGGTGAAGGTCGCCGGCATGGGCATAAAATATGTTGCCCCTGCCGTTGGCGGCAACTGCGGCATAGGTGCAGGTCTTTGCCGCAAGGAAAATATCAGCCCCGTCTTTCATGTCCTGATGCACCGGGTTGCCGTCCGTGACGGCCTGGCGGACTTCCGGCCGGGGAATCCCGTTTTTGTCAACGGCCAGGGCGTGGTTGGCCTGGATGGCATCTTCACCCGCAACGCCTGGCAGGATGTATTTTCGTCCGCCGCCGTAGCCGGCCAGCATATGGTGGAGAATACCGCCGAAGATGATAATATGGTCTGCTTCGGCTGCTTCCCGTGTAATGGTAAGGCGGGTGCCTGACGGTGTGGTGCCCACCTCAACCAGGCGGTCCGGGGCCAGTCCTGCCGAGTTGACAACCCTTACCCTGTGGGCTGTGTCTTTGCCGCAGAGCAATTCAAACCTGTCCCGGGGGATATCCCTGTGGGTGCCCAGTGCGATGATGACCGCGATATTTTCCGGTGCGGCACCCATATCCAGAAGGGTATCGATGATCCCCGGTACAAACAGGTCGCCCCTGGCCCACATCCGGGTGTCATCGGGGATGATAACGGCTATTTTCTTTTCACCGATATCTGCGGGGGCGTGGCGCAGGATGCCGCGGGTGATGATATCGCGGACCGTATCATGGGGCAGGGCAGGAACGTCCTTGCCTTCCAGAATGCCTAAGATACGGTCTTCGGGAACGTCAAGTGCGATATGGGACCTGCCGGTTTCCAGGGTGATTTTCATGGGAGAGGTCCCTTTTATATTGCGTTGTGAATGGGGACCACCGGATGGCAGACGTTTACGTGGCTGTCAGGCTTTAGGTTGCCGGCCAGATTGATCCGGCACACCGGGCAGTCCGTAAGCCATAGTGTGGGTTCCACCGCCCGGAGCTGCTCTCGTTTTCTGTCCATGATTTTGGCCGCGGTTTCCGGGTGCTCGTAAAAAAAGGTGCCCCCGCCCCCGCAGCAGTCGGCCTCGCCCGGTGTGGGGATATAGTCCAGGTTGGGCAGGGTTTTAAGCAGGGTCTGGATGCCGGCGTGACTGCTGAAGCTGTTTCTGGAGTGGCAGGGGGCGTGGTAAACGGCCCGGCCCAGGTGACGGCTGTCACTGCCCGCATCCGGATGGAAACTCAGGTCGTGCTCTCCTAAAAAACTCAGGATATCCGTGGTTTTCTTTGAGATGTTCGCCGCCGCCTCTTCAAGGCCTCCTGTCAGATCCGCTCTTTTGATGAACGCCGGATACTCGTCCTTGAGCGCGGCCCCGCAGGTGGTGCAGTCCACGATGATCCGGTCGGCATCGGTTGCGGTCAGCGCGGTGATATTGGCCTGTATATTGCCTTCGGCTTTTTGGGCCGCCCCGTGGAAGAGCATGGGGATGGCGCAGCAGGTCTGGGCTTTGGGGATGATGACTTCATACCCCAGTGCGGTAAGGATACCGGTGACGGCGCGTCCCGTATCTTCGAACATATAGTTGGTGGCGCATCCGGTGAAGTAGGCGATTCTGCCCCGTGCCTTACCCGATGCGGATGTTGTTCCGGCCTCCGGCAGTATCCGGCCCGGCTGCGCGTCCCTGAAGGGGCGCCGGTTGAGGGAGGGAAACCGGCTCACCGGGATATTGCCCACCCGGTACTTGTCGCCAAGGAAATCCGGGGTCAGTTTCTGGCCCAGGGCGGCCATCTTGGACCCTGTGCGCAGTCTGTGCTCTTTTGCCAGCAGGTAAACCATGGTCTTGATGGCAGGTGCGTCACCCAGGGCTTCCACCATTTTTTGCCGCATCTCCATGAATTTTCCGTAGTGGTCTATCCCGGAAGGGCAGGCCGCGGCGCAGGAGCCGCACATCAGGCACTTGGAGATGATCTCCTTGAGCAGGGGGGAGGTGGCAAGGCTGTCTTTTTCAAAGGCTTTAATCAACTGCAACCTGGCCCGGGGAGAGGCCTGCTCCTCCTTCAGGGTCTGATAGACCGGGCAGACCGAGAGGCACAGCCCGCATTTACCGCAGTTGGCCAATACTTTTGTTCCAGGGGTGTGATCATTTTCCTGCCGGCTCATACGAATTTCCCCGGGTTGAGGATGCCCGCGGGGTCAATGGCCTTTTTCACCGCAGTCATCACGTCCATGGAATCCTGGTTCATAACCAGGGGCATGTATTTGGTTTTGGCAAGGCCGATACCGTGCTCTCCGGAGAGGGTGCCCCCGAGTTCCGCTGCTGCGGCAAAGATTTCGTCAAAGGCCTTTTCCACCCGTTCCCACTCCTCGGTATTGCTGCGGTCCGTGGTGACCAGGGGGTGCATGTTGCCATCCCCGGCATGGGCCAGTACCCCGATGCCCACATCATATTTGGCGGCAATGGTTTTGATCCGCCGGACCATCTCCGGGACCTGGCTGACCGGTACGGTCACATCTTCGGTGAAGATATCCGGGGCCAGTTTGGCAAAAACGCCGTAGGCGGATCGTCTGGCCGTCCACAGCCTGTCCTGGTCTTCCGGTGTGGCCGCCTCTTCGATGTTAATGGCGTTGTTGGTTGTAAGGATGTCTGCGATCCGTTTCATTTCCTTTTCACAGGCTTCGGCCACCCCGTCGATCTCTATGAGCAGTGAGCCTGCCGCCTGCCGGTCAAGGCCTAAGCGGGCGCTGTCCTCAATGGCGTTCAGGGTAAAGCGGTCCATGAGTTCCATGGCTGCGGGCAGAATGCCGGAACCGATGATATCCGATACCGACTTGGCCGTGTCCTCAAGGTCGGAGAAGGTCACCATCAGTGTGCGGGTGGTCTCAGGTTTGGGAACGACCTTAACGATGGCCTCGGTGATCAGGCCCAGTGTCCCTTCGGAACCGCAGAACAGGGAGGTCATCCGGTAACCTGTGACATCCTTGACGTTTTTAGAGCCGAACCGGACGATCCTGCCGTCGGAAAGCACCGCCTCCATACCCAGGATATAGTCCATGGTCACCCCGTATTTCAGACATCTGGGGCCGCCGGCGTTCTGGGCGATATTCCCCCCGATGGTGGAGGTGGCGATGGAGCCTGGATCCGGGGGGTAAAAAAAACCATAGGGTGCAAGGCCCTTCTGGAGTTCTGCGTTTACCACCCCGGGTTGGACCACGGCATAACGGTCCCGGGTGTTGATTTCAAGGATTTTGTCCATCTTTGAAAAGCAGATCACAAGTCCGCCGAGCACCGGTACGGGTGCCCCGCAGATGGAGGTGCCTGCCCCGCGTCCCGTCACCGGGATATGGTGGGCGGCTGCCACCTTCATGATTTCTGAAACGTCTTGGGTGGATGAAGGAAAGACCACCGCAGCCGGGGTTGACTCCTCCAGGAATGCGTCATAGGCGTAACAGGCGGTTTCTTCGGGCCGGTCCAGGTAGCGGTCGGCACCGACAATTTCCAGGAAGGCCTGTTTTGCCGTATTGGAAATGTCCGGGGTTAAGTGGGCTGGTGTTATTGGGGTGTTCATTTGGTTTTCCTTATTTAAGCAGCCAGTTGGGCAGGGCCAGTGAGATCCAGGGGATATAGGTGACCAGCATCAGGCAGAGCAGCATGATCCCCAAAAATGGGATGACTCCCCGGGCGATTTTAACAAGAGGCTCACGTGTGATCCCCGAGGCCACAAAGAGGTTCAGGCCGAAGGGGGGCGTCAGCATGCCCATCTGGATGTTCAGCACCATCACGATGCCGAAGTGCACCAGGTCGATGCCATAGCGGTTCAGGGTTTCCAGGAAGATGGGGGCCAGGATAAGCATGGCGGACACATCGTCCATGAAGCAGCCCAGCACCAGAAATAGGATGTTCACTGTCAGCAGAAACATCCAGGGGCTGTGGATGTGTTCGATGATGATGTCCGCCAGTTGGTGGGGAATCTGTTCTGCGGTGAGAAGCCAGATAAAGGTCATGGCCGTGGAAAGGATAAAGAGCAGGCAGGCGGAAAGTACTGCCGCATCCCGGCAGACATCGGTTATGTCCTTTACACCGAATTCCTTGTATACGAACATTTCAATGAACAGGGCGTAAATGACGGAGACTGCGGCGGCTTCCGTGGGGGTGAACAGGCCGGAGTAGATGCCGCCCAGAACGATAAAGGGCAGGAGCAGGGCCCAGATGCCTTCTTTGGCCGTTCGTCCCAGTTCGGCAAGCGATGCGTTGCCGGATACCCGCCAATTGTTCTTTTTGGCAATAAAAAAGGTGTAGATCATCAGGGCTGCCCCGATGAGAAGGCCGGGCACGATGCCTGCCATGAAGATCTCCGCCACGGAAACGTTCATCACCAGGCAGTAGAGAATCATGGGAATGGAGGGGGGAATGACGATGCCAAGCGATCCTGAGACCGTGATCAGACCTAAGGAGAATCGTTCCCCGTATCCCGCTTTTATCAGGGCCGGTATCATGATGGAACCGATGGCCACCACCGTGGCAGGCGATGAGCCCGAGATGGCGGCAAAAAAGATGCAGGCCAGGATGCCGGCCATGGCAAGGC
>CAJWHT010000213.1 GCA_913041495.1 uncultured Desulfobacteraceae bacterium
TAATAGGGAAATTCGAAATTCTAAACTCTAAAAATCGAAGCCCTAAACTCTAAATAAATTCAAAAACTCAAAATTGCGAAGTTTCAAAAAGTATTTGCGTTCCCTTGCTACTTCCGCATTCCGACATTCTTCCACGCTCCGCCTCTACTTCCGGTTTCCGATTTCCGCATTCCGATTTTAGATGGGTTTCCGCATTCTGATTTTACTTCGTAGTGTCTTCCACAATGTGGATATCCCTTTGCGGGAAAGGAATGCTAACGCCTTCGGCATCAAAGGCCTTTTTCAGGACAGCCATGGGCAATTCGTCTTTTTGATCGTACTCCCAGGCAATGGGAAGCACCTCTTTGCGTGCGAATTCCCGCGCTTTTTTCCGGATTTTTTTTTGTTCGTCAGACAGTTGAAAAGACAGCATGGCATCACTCCTTTACATGTCAAGTTATGAGACTGTTTCGGCGGCGGTCCCCGGAGAAACGAATTACCCTATACGTTCCGATATACGTGCCGATCTGACGGACACCTTTTAAATGGTGGAAGCTTTAGGGGATCGTCCCCCCGGCCTTTTAGGATGCGGAATAGATCAGGTCAGTAAAAGAGATGATCTCAGGTACTTTTTCATCTTTTCCAGCCAGCTTTCTATTCAGCCATATGCCTGTCAGACCCGCATCCATGGCCGCCTTTGCACCTATGGATATTTTGTCACCGATATACCAGCATTTGGACGGTTCCATACCGGCCTGCTTTACCGCATGCAGAAAAATTCCCGGATCAGGCTTGGCGATTCCAATATCTTCGGAAATGACCACGATGTTAAAAAAACCGTCTATTCCTGTTTTTTGAAGCTTGTGTCTTTGCAGATCCCCGTCGCCGTTTGAGATAATTCCCTTGGAGACATCCTTGTACTTTTCAAGCATCGGGAGCACATCATAGTAGAGCTGCCAATGTTCCGCACAGGCCGCAAGATAGTCTTTTAAAATGGCTTCGGACTCTCGTTCACCAAGGGGGGTTTTGAAAACATCCTTGATAACGGCCTGGCTTTGCTGCTCAAAAGTCAATTGACCTTCCAGATACTTTTGCAAAAATTTTGCGGCCGTTTCTTTCCAGATACCTAAGAATTCTTCTTCAGGATAAAGATCCTGCAATAATTTGTTTTGATTATACACGGCCATCGCCGCCGATGATTCTGCAGTATCGCTGTCGAGCAGTGTATTGTCTATGTCAAAAAAGAGCATCTCACGTTTCCTTCCATTTGGGGTAGACGTATTTTTTTATAACAGATTGCAGGATCATCCACAACGGTATGCATTGGCCGATGCGGTTTCAAAGAATGATTTCATCCCAAAGTAAATACCCAGCGTAATTTCAATCAGGGAAACCCTTAGATTTGCGTCTTTATTTTAAGGTAGACACCGGGACCTGTTGCAACTGCTCATGGAGGCTGGCGTAGTAGGCATCGTCTGCCAGCAATTGGGCGTGGGTACCGGAAACCCTTATCCTGCCGTTCTCCATGAGGTGAATCGCATCCATCCGTGCCATGGCTGTCAGCCGGTGGCTGATCATCAGAACGGTTTTGTTTTCGGCAAAATCGAACAGCAGATCAAGAATCTCTCTTTCCGTGCCCTTGTCCAGGCCTTCGGTGGGTTCGTCCAAAAGAAGCAGCGGCGCATCGCGCAGCAGTACCCGGGCAACCCCGATGCGGCGGCGCTCTCCGCCGGAAAGCTGGCGGCCGCCTTCACCGATCCAGGTATCCAGACAATCCGCTGATCGGGTCAATGCGGACAGCCCCACCTGCTCCAACACATGGATGAGTTGCAGATCCAATTGCTTCCGGTCTGCTTTAGATCTATTCCTGTGGCCCTCAGGCAGTGCCATGGCCAGGTTTTCCCGAAGGGTGCCGCTGAACAGGTAAACCCGCTGGCTGACAACGGAGATTCCTGAGGTCAGGGCCTTGCGGCTGTAGCGGTTTATCTCGGCCCCGTCCAAAAGAATCCTGCCCCCATCCGGTTCCCATTCCCTGGTGATCAAGGAGATCAGGGTGGACTTGCCGCATCCGGTCTTTCCCACCAGGGCCGTTTTTTCACCGGGATCAAGGCTCAGGTCAATGCCCTTGAGCACCTTTAGCCCGCCGCCCGGGTACGCAAACGCAACTCCGGATAAGGCCAGTTCCCCCCGGGTGACAGCGGGGCTGTTCCGGCGGCTAAAAAGCACGGCCGGTTCCTGGCAGGCCAGATCGTTGACCCGCCTGGCCGCATTGATGCAGGCGGACAGATGCTGGAAGGCCGCCGCTGCGGGCATCAGCATTTCAATGCAGGCCAGGGCCATAAACGCCATCATGGCCAGCATGGGCCCCGGCGGCTGGTGATCGCCCACGCCGTCTGCTGCGGCCCAGAGCATACCTGTCACCAGAAGGCCGTGGCAGAGTACCAGGGCAGCCTGGCTCAGCGCAGCCACTGTGGCCATGGCCCGCTGGCTGCTCAGCAGCCTGGCTTCGGACCGGGCAAGCCCCGCGCGGAACCGTTCTGTGGCACCGAACAAGGAGATTTCGGCAAGCCCCTGTACAAATTCCAAAATCCGGACCCGCAGCACCCTTTTATGTTCAAGCTGACTGATGCCGGGGCTGCGGCCCATAAGGTAAAAGCCCCAGGGCAGGACCAGCCAGATCACCATCAGGCTGGCGCAGAGGATGACGGCCAACTTCAGATCGATAAAGGCCGTAAAGGCGAAAAGCAGACAGAGCATTATCATTGCGGCTGACACCGGGATAACCAGGCGCAGGTAGAGATGGTCCAGGGTATCGATATCTGCCACAAGGCGGTTGAGCAGTTCCCCCTGGCGAAGGCCCTGCATATTTTTGGCACTTAACGGTAAAATCCTGCGCCAGGCCCAGACCCGCAGGCGGGTCAGCAGACGGAAGGTGGCCTCATGGGTGGCCAGGCGCTCTGCATACCGGCTCAGTGTTCTGGCCATGGAAAGGGAACGAACCCCGGCACCGGGGGTAAAATAATTAAAGGCGCGGGCCGTGGCCGGAATCAGGCCGGCCACGGCGGCCGAGGATAAAAACCACCCGGAAAGGGAAAGCAGGCCGATACCGGCCAAAAGCGTGGTCACACTCAGGGCAAGTCCCAAAACCATCATCGCCCACTGGTGCCGGAACAATTTCAGAAAGGGTAACAGGGCTTTCATCGGATCTGCCCCCCGGTATGGATGGCAGCGGTCTTTGCGCAGCCCTCCTGCATCTGCCGGAACAGCCCGGGGGTCCGGCTCAGGAAATCAAAGCGGCCCTGCTGGACGATCCTGCCCCCGTCCATAACCAGGATCCCGTCCATCCGGTCCAACTCATCCAGACGGTGGGTGACCATCAGGCAGGATGCCTCCACCATGGCTTCAGCCAGAGATTCACGCACGGCCTGCTCGCTGTGCCGGTCCAGGCTGGCTGTGGGTTCGTCCAGCACGAAAAGTCCAGCCCCCTGCCCCAGTGCCCGTGCCAGGGCGATGCGCTGGGCAACGCCCACGGACACCCCGGTCATCTGCTCGCCGACGGGATGATCCAGCCCTTCGGCCTGGGCATCCACAAAATCCATCACCCTGGCTTTGGCCAGCAATGCCCTGATGGTGTCGTCATCCATATCCGGGTCAGCCAGGGCCACATTTTCCCGGATACTTCCCCGGAAAAGTACGGGATCCTGGCCGAGCCAAGCCAGTTGCCTGCGCCACCCGTCCATGGACAGACGGTTGAATTCTTCCCCGTTAACCGTCAAAGACCCCTCATACGGCAAAAACCCCAGGATACCGTTTAACAGGCTGGTTTTACCGGCACCGCTGGGACCGACAACCGCGACGTGATCTGCGGCATTGACCTTGAAACTCAAAGGCCCTGCAAGGATTTCCCCGGAAAGGCTTTTGACAATATAGTCCTTTGCCACCAGGGTGACGGGCAGCTCCGGGGCCAGGGCTTCCGGCCTGATTTCAGGAGTTTGGGATGACGCTGACGGCACCTGGTAAGCCATCAATGCCATGAGTTCTTCAGCCGCCCCGGCAGCCTGGGCCCTGGCATGGTAATGGGTCCCAAGATCCCTTAAGGGCTGATAGTATTCCGGGGCAAGGATGAGGACAAACATCCCGGTAAAAAGGCTGAAAGGCCCGCCGTAATTGCCGAAATCCATGTATCCCAGATACCCCAGGCCGAAATACACGGCGATCAGGGCAATGGACACCGCACTGAAAAACTCCAGTACAGCCGAACTCAAAAAAGCGATGCGCAGCACCGCCATAGTCTTTTGGCGGAAAGACTCCGACGCCGCTTCGATCACTTCAAGTTCCGCCTCCCCCCGGTTGAACAATTTGAGGGTACTCAATCCCTTGAGCCGGTCCATAAAATGTCCGCTGAGCTGTGAAAGTGCCTTGAAATGTTTCTGGTTGGCACTGGCAGCCCCCATCCCCACAAGGACCATGAAAAGCGGAATCAGGGGCGCTGTGCCCAAAAGTAAAAGTCCGGCGGCCCAGTTCATGGGAATCACCGCAGCCAGGATGGTCAGGGGCACAAACCCTGCCAGTACCATCTGCGGCACATACCGCGCATAATAATCATGAAGGTCTTCAACCTGCTCCAGCACAATGCTTGCCCAGCTCCCCGCGGGTTTGCCCCCCACAAAGGCCGGGCCAAGCTGCCCCAGCTTATCCAGAACCGCCCTGCGGATCTCCCGGCGCAGGTGCATCCCGGCTTCAAAAGCAAAGCGTTCCCGGGCAAATGCAAAAACGGCCCGCAAAAAGATCAGTCCCAGCAGTGCTCCGAAAACAAAAGTAAAATCAGACCTGGGACGCGCCTGTATGATGATGCCGTGCAGCACCCCGGCAATGAGATAGGCCTGAACCACCAGGCAGACACCGGTGAGCACGCCTGCCAGCACGGTCAAGTGCAGGTAAAACCCGCAGGCTTTTTTCTGTGCTTTCAACCAGGATATGATCTGTTTTTCTACGGGATTATCCATAAGATTACTGCGGCCTGTGGGGTGTCATACAAATAAATGACCCCATACATTTTATATGAATGATCACGGTGCACTTTACTGCCGAACGATAGACATGATGACATCCCCAACAGCACTGAGATGCTCAAAAATGAAAAAGTGGCCGCCGCTGAATTCCTCATACCGGATGGGGCTGTCAGTGATATCCTGCCACCCCATGCAATCCCTGTGGGTCACCGTATCTTGGGTACCGTTCATCACGGTCACCGCCAGGGGAATTTTTCTGACCGGCGTGGTTCTTTCCTGGGCGGCAGCGGAGAAATCCGCCCGCAGCACCGGTTCGAACAAATCCATCAGTTCCTTTTCCCTGAGTATTTGTTCGGGAGTTCCCCCGTAAGCCTTCAGCTTTTGGTAGAATTCCTCTCTGGGAAGTTCGCCGATATTTTTTTCCCGGGAGGGGACAGCCGGCCCCCGCCGCCCGGACACCAGCAGATGGACCGGCAGATTGCACCCCGTATCCAGCAGCCGGAGAATAACTTCATAGGCCAGGATGGACCCCAGGCTGTGTCCCCAGAACACACAAGGTGAATGAAGCTCATTTCTTATCCCGCTGAACAGATCATCCGCCATATCACCCAGATCCGATAACAGCGGGGACCCGATCCGTTTCCCCCGGCCGGGAAGCTCCAGGGGCCGTATGTCCAGATTGTTTTCCGGCACCTGCCTGATCGCATTGATCACGGGATTATAAGAATAAAAACTGGCACCGGCAAAGGGAAATACGTATAGCTGAACCTTCCCTGCCTCGCCATTTGCAGGCTTTTTTCCAAAGAGCCGGGACTCATGTCTGATATTCACCATGTAACTTATCCTATTGCCATCTGATTGCCATCTGAGATTTTATGTTTTTTCCTTCCGGCCTGGGGACCACAGCAACTTTAACACAGGCATTGCCAGCCAGACGCGTTTCGCGTGGCAAATGATACACCAGACCAGGCCTGGGACCCAAGACTTTTCATTTATAATTTGCAAATCCCCCCAATTCGTCCATACCTTGAATTAAGTTTCAGACGATATGCAACAGATATCTATCTGATTCCGCTTAAAAAAAATACTTCTTCATTTTGATAAACCGGATCACAAAGACGCAATAACCGGCGTCGTCCTTGACTTTAGGAGCAAATTCTCTTAGAGATTGGTCTCATATTTTGATAGCTGCGCCCCAGAATTTCATTGAATACCGGATATCGTCTATGGGAACGAAAAGGAACCCCTATGCAGCCCGATTCACAAAACCTGTCCATCACCTGCGGAGGAGCGGCTGTCCCGAACGACCAGATGCCCGGTTCCCTTCCGGAAACGCTTGCCAGGGCCGCCCAGCACAGCAGCCACAGGGGCATCACATTCATCGAGGATGAAAAAACCCAGTTTCTGCCATATCCGGACCTTGTGACAGAGGCCCAGAAACTCTTGAAGGGACTCCGGGCATCGGGCCTTACCCCCGGAGATCCGGTGATTTTTCAGTTTGAATCCAACAGGGATTTTATCACTGCATTCTGGGGATGTGTCATCGGCGGTTTTGTACCGGTTCCCATTGCCGTACCCCCAAGCGTTGATGCGGTGGACGGGTCATGGTTGAGATTACGGAATGCGTGGCAGTTGCTGGACAAGCCCCCCGTATTGGCCGGCAGGCAGATCGCTGCTGTGATCGAAGATGTATCAAAATCGGCCGGTCTGACTGGCCTGAGGATACTGCCCATTGATGCCATTTACAGTACACACGGGGATACGGACTGGTACCAGGCCCGCCGCCGGGACCTTGCACTGCTCATGCTCACCTCGGGAAGCACCGGCATGCCCAAGGCGGTCAGCCTCAGCCACCATAACCTGCTATCGCGTTCAGCCGGCTCCATCCAGTTCAATACATTTACCGCAGACGATATCAGCCTGAACTGGATGCCGCTGGACCACGTGGGCGGCATAATCTATTTTCACCTTCGCGATGTCTTCCTGGGGGCAGACCAGATTCACGCCCCCACCCATCTGGTTCTCCAGGACCCGCTGAAATGGCTGGACTGGACGCACAAACACCGGGTCTCCATTACCTGGGCACCGAACTTCGCCTTTTCCCTCCTGGTGGACCAGGCAGAACGGATTTACCGGGGCAACTGGGATTTGAGCTGCCTCACCCACATCATGAACGGGGGAGAGGCCGTGGTGGCCAAAACAGGACGACGATTTCTGAGTCTTCTGGAAGCCCACGGACTGCCCAAAGGTGCCATGCACCCGGCCTTTGGCATGGCGGAAATATCCTCGGGCATCACCTATTCCCACGCCTATGACCTGGACACCATTTCCGATTCAGATCCCTTTGTCGCCGTTGGCAAACCGATTCCCGGTGTCTCTTTGCGGATCACGGACGACCGGGACAAGATCCTGAAGCAAGGCGCTGTGGGAGAACTTCAGGTCAAGGGGGAAACCGTGATGTCAGGCTACTACAATGCCCCTGAAAAAACCCGGGCCGTTTTCACTCCCGACGGCTGGTTCAAGACCGGGGATCTTGGATTCATCAAAGACGGTATCCTGACGATCACCGGTCGGGACAAAGATGAAATCGTTGTCCATGGAAACAATGTCTATCCCCATGAAATCGAGGCTGCGGTAGAGGAACTGCCCGGGATAAAGGTCTCTTTCACCGCTGCCTGCGCTGTCCGGAGCGCCGCCGGCGACACCGATGATATCGCCTTGTTTTTCGTCCCTGAAGGCATCCCGGATGACAGAGAGATGAGATCCTTGATCCGAAACATCCGTCAGGCCATCATAAGGAAAACAGGTGGCGCCGGTATCCACATCATCCCCATGACAGCCGACGATATCCCCAAAACCTCGCTGGGTAAAATCCAGCGCCCCCAGCTCAAGACGAACTTCCAGACCGGGGCCTTTGATGACATCCTTGCGAAATGGGAAAGCCTTGAAAACGAACTATTGAAAGCGGAGGCGAAGGCATCGCAGCCCCAAAGCCGGGTGGAACAACGCATTACTGACATTTGGAAGGCGGTACTGAACCTCCCCGAGCTGGGCATCCATCACAACTTTTTTGAATTGGGCGGCCATTCCCTCCTGCTTATCCGTGCCCATGCGCGCTTGAAACCGATATTTCCCGGGCTGAAGATAACAGATTTTTTCAAATACCCCACCGTCCACCAACTGGCACGCCATCTGTCCTGCAAAGAAAACCAGCCGTCTGACGCCACGCGAGCCCGTGAACGAATCGCCTTGAAGCAAACCTTGAGATCGCCTGAAAATAACGAAAAAGGTATTGCCCAAGGCGATGTGGCGGTCATCGGGCTATCCTGCCGGTTCCCGGGGGCACCGTCGGCAACGGCGTTCTGGAACAACCTGAAGCAGGGCAAGGAGAGTATTTCACAATTATCCCGGGACGCGCTGATCTTAGCCGGGGTCAGCCCGGAAACGGCAGATCATCCCAGCTATGTCTCTGCAGCAGCCGCCATTGCGGACATTGACCGGTTTGATGCAACGTTCTTCGGTTTCACCCCCAGGGAAGCCAGGCGCATGGACCCCCAGCACCGCATCTTTCTGGAAACCTGTTGGGAGGCCCTAGAGGATGCGGGCATCAATTCCTTTGCTTACGACGGTAAAATCGGTTTGTATGCCGGGGCAAGCATGAACACCTACCTGCTCAACAACCAACTGCCTTGCAACGGCCGGAACGAGCGTCACAACAGCCCCGTGGATATCAATGATATGGACGGCTTTCAGACCATGGTGGCCGGGGACAAGGATTTTCTGCCCACCCGCATTGCCTATAAGCTGAACCTCAAAGGCCCCTGTATCAACGTCCAGACGGCATGTTCCACCTCCCTTGTGGCCATCAACATGGCCTACCAGAGCCTGTGCACAGGCGAATGCGACATGGCCATGGCCGGCGGGGTGGCCGTCCGGGTGCCCCAGGAGATAGGCTACCTCTACCGGGACGGAATGATTGTTTCCCCGGACGGGCGGTGCAGGGCCTTTGACGCCGGC
>CAJWHT010000214.1 GCA_913041495.1 uncultured Desulfobacteraceae bacterium
CAGCGTGGCGTATGGTCTCGGACTCTACGGAAACTTCCTGCAACAATAGCCCTGCGGCAATACCGCAGGCCTGATAACCCTGTACAAAAGGCGTTACCATAAGTTGGGTTGCAGCCAAAAATCTTCAATCATCACAGACCATGACGAATGCGTTCTTTCCCCCGGCCTTGGCCTTGTACATGGCAGTGTCCGCCCCCTTGATCAGGGCATCAATATCATCTTCATGGTCAGGGAAGACAGCAGCCCCGACACTGGCCCCGATCATTGCCGTTCCGGTCTTAAGCTTGAAGGGTTGACACATGGAAGCCACAATTTTGCCCCCAACCCGCTCCACATCTTCCAGGGATTTGATTTCAAATAGAATCACGGCAAACTCGTCACCACCGAGACGTGCAACAGTATCAGCCTTTCGCAGATTTGCTTTCATTTTTTGTCCGACTTTAATCAATAACTCATCACCGGCATGATGGCCCATGGTATCGTTAACCCCTTTAAAGCCGTCCAGATCAATGTAAAGTAATCCGAGTTTACGTCCATATCGTTGGGTATGGGCAATACCCTCTTCCAGCCGGTCGAAAAAAAGTTTCCTGTTGGGCAGCCCCGTGAGCGGGTCATACAGGGCCAATTCCACAAGTTGGGCTTGGTATATACGGCGTTTTGTAATTGCCAAAGCCAGTTGCCACGCCCCGTATGAAATAACGAGGAACAACACGGCACCCACCCCGAACAGGCGGGTCAAAACAGATCTTGTGTGGCTGCGCATAACCCCGGAAGGGATTTGGGAGATCAACACCCAGTAGTACTCCGTTGATTCCAGATTTTTCATACTGGGTTTGTAAGGGTCTCCAGAGCCTGAACTGGACCGGAGACCCTCCTTTAACGGATAAAGTGTAAAGAAAGTAAACAACCCGTTTTTTGTCTGTATTTGGCCTGAATTTCGCTTTCGAATCCGTTGCCATTCTTCAGGGTAGGTGACCGCAAACGAGATATCCGCCCGATCATTGAACATGAATCCCCATTCTTTTTCCTTTTCCGGATGCAATAACCAATAGCCCTGAGTATTGAGCAACATGATGCTTCTTTGGCTTTTGGTCTGTTTTGCCTTAAGGGAATCCAAAAGATCTGCGGCAAGGTAATTTAGCAGCACGATACCTCTTTTAAGACCGGTTGAATCGAATACAGGCGTACCAAATCGTATCACCGGTTTTAAAGGGTGTTCCACCTCACCGTTTTCCACGTTCAAATCCAGAGGGGAAACGAAAATATCATTTTCTCCCAATACCATGGTATCCGTAAAATAATACCGGCTGAATTTATTCTGCAGTTCTTCTTCGGATCGGGCTTCGGGCATTCCGTGCTTAAGATCCACCCTTACCCGCTCTTTCCCGTTGGCATCCACGTATCGTATCTGATCATAAAACCGTTTTGCCCGGGACATTGAAATGTATTCTGCCTGAATGGCCTCTTCCCCTTGATCATCATCGGATGCCAGATAGTCCATCAACTCATTTTGGCGGGACAGAAACAGGATGTCCCCGACAATGGTATCGAATTTTTCCCTAATGGAATCAATTTGATGGTCAAGGGCATATCTTTCCTGCATTTTCATCTCTGAAAGAAAGGTATTGAGCTCAGCCCTGTAGAATAACGCAACCGAACCTGCAAGCAGGGACCCGATGCCAAGAAACAAAACAAAAAATAGGTTCATGGCCTTTCGAATCGCCAGCCGTGATTTTTTTTCCAATCAATCTCTCCTGAGCCGTTCAAATATCGATATGTCGATCATAATGTCAGCCCAGTGATACCACTTTTGTGATGACCGCTTCAAGTACCTTGCGTTTAATGGGTTTGGGCAGGTAATCGTCCATACCGGCTGCCAGGAACCGTTCCCTGTCCCCTTTCATTGCGTTGGCGGTGACCGCGATGATGGGGGTGTGCCGCCGACGGGTTTGCGCCTCAATCCGGCGGATCTGCCTTGCGGCCTCTTCACCGGCCATAACCGGCATCTGTCCGTCCATGAGAATCAGGTGAAACTGCTCCTGTTCAAACAGGGACACCGCCTCTTTGCCGTTGTTGGCAACGCTGACCCGATGTCCCATCTTTTTGAGCATGTTTGTGGCCACCTTCTGGTTCATCCGGTTGTCTTCGGCCAGAAGGATGTTCAGGGCCATGGGCGTATAGGTTTTCCTCTCCATGGCTTCTTCAACGCTGTGCCGGGTGATGATCCGCGAGGCAGCCTCAGCTGCGGGCGAAGACGATTTGCCCACCACCATCCTGAGGCAGTCAAAGAGAACGTTTTTTTTCACGGGTTTGGTGACAAAGGCAGAAAAGCCCACGGCCTGCATCCGGTCGGCATCCCCCCGCTGTCCCATGGAGGTGGCCATCACCAGGGCAGTCCGGTCATAGGCAGGATTGGCACGGATGCTTTTTCCCAAAGTTTCCCCGGTGATTCCCGGCATCTGCATATCCAGGATGGCGATATCAAAAGGATCACCGTCCTTAACAGCTTTTTTCATTGCATCCAGACCCGCATCCGCATCAGGCGCCTCAGCAAACCGGCATTCCCAGGACTTGAGGTATTCTCTGAAAACTTCCCGGTTCATCTTGTGATCGTCCACCACCAGAACCCGGCATCCCTTGATATTATCCGGTATGGGCTCAATGGGTGCCCGGGCCTGGGTCTGCTTTTCCAGATGTACGGAGAACGTAAAGGTTGATCCTTCTCCCAACCGGCTTTCAACGCTGATAGTCCCCCCCATCATCTCGGTCAACTGCTTTGATATGGTAAGTCCCAAACCTGTCCCGCCGTACCTGCGGGTCATGGATGCGTCGGCCTGGGTAAAAGAATCAAAAAGCTTGTCCAACCGGTGGGGTTCAATGCCGATGCCGGTATCCCTGACCTTGAAAACCAGGGTGGCATGGGTGGCGGTTTCCGCCTCAAGATCAACCGAGACCTCCACCTCTCCGGTTTCGACAAATTTAACCGCATTCCCCGCCAAATTGGTCAGAATCTGGCGGAGGCGGCCGGGATCCCCCTTGAGTAGGCAGGGTACCCTATGATGAATCAGGCAGGCAAACTCAATCCCTTTTTCATATGCCTTAATGGCCATGACATCCCCCAGGCTCTCCACCACCGGCCTCAGGTCAAATTCGATATGCTCCATATCCAGCTTGCCGGCCTCTATCTTTGAAAAATCCAGGATATCGTTGATAATCATGAGCAGGGAGTCAGCGCTTGTGCTAACGGAAAGGGCAAATTCCCGCTGTTCAGGTGTCATCTTTGTTTCCAGGAGCATGTCGATCATGCCGATGACCCCGTTCATGGGGGTTCTGATCTCATGGCTCATATTTGCCAGAAATTCGGATTTTGCCTTGGCCGCGGCTTCAGCCGCCTCCTTGGCCCGGTTCAGGTTCCGGATCAGGGTCTTTTCCTGGGTCAGGTCTTTCCAGATACAATGAAGCACAGGGTTGCCGTCAAGGTTGATACGGGTCAAGGATACGTCCACAATAACTTCACCGCCGGTCAATTTCGTATGGGTCCACTCAAAATTGTTGAATCCTTTTTCCAGGGCGATGGAGATCATCCGGTCGGCCTTTTCATAGGAATTTTGGCCGTCAGGCTGAACTTCGGGGGAAAAATCCCCGGGATGGCGGTTGAGCAGCGCCTTTCGCGAGTCAGCCCCCATCATATCCACCAGGGCTGAATTGCAGTCGATGATCCCTTTTCTGTCCAGGGTGGATATGGCAAAAAACGCCCCGTAATAAACACTGTTGAAGTTGTCGCTCTGCTCCTTGATTGCCGCCTGCATCTTCTTTTGCCGGGAAATATCGGTGAGGTTGACCACGATATTCTGAATCTCACCCTTTTTGCCCTTGATGCAGGCCGCACTGACAATCACGGGAAGCGCTTTCCCGGACTTGGTCAACCGGACCGTTTCGAACTTCACCTTTTTGCCTTTACCGATGAGAATGCGCAGCTGTTCAGCCGTGGCCGCCTGCTCTTCCTCCGGCACAAAGGGAATACGCCTGCCCTTCAGTTCATCCAGGGACCATCCGAAGACATCGGTGAACGACCGGTTCAGGTATTGAGGGGTTCCCACGGCATCGTAGAGGACCATGGGCCCCGGTGAGGCCATCAGGATCGTCTCCATCCATTGCTGGTGTTCCTGAAGGGTTTCCTCCATAATTTTCCGGTCGGTGATATCACTGTCAACTCCCCTATAACCGGCAAGACCGCCGCTGTCATCCCGTATGGGAACACCGCTGGTCAGCAGGCAAACCCTTCGCCCGTCTTTGTGTACGTTCCAGTTTTCAAGGTTTGAAAAGGGTTCTTCTGCCTCAACGATCCGGGAAAAAACAGTCCGGAGACGCTGAGCTTCATCCTCGGGCATAAAATCAAAGGGTGTCTTTCCGGTCAGTTCCTCAGGCTTGTAGCCCAGCACACTTTCCACTTTTTCCGAACAATTGGTATATCTGCCCTGGCCATCCAGTTCCCACACCCAGTCCGCCATGGAACTGACCAATCCCCTGTACTTTTCATCACTTTTCCGGATCATCGTTTCCGCCGCCCTGCGCTGTTCAATACTCGCATTTGCCTGGCGGAACATGACCCAGACCACGACACCGAAAATAATGCAAATGGCGCCGACACCGAATCCCATCGTCCTGCGCAGGGGGGCGACCATGCGCTCGTAGATCCGGTCCTGGTTGTACATATATATAAGAGACCAGCCGCGGGTATTGGAGAGCGGCACCCGGTCCATATGGTAGATATGGCCGTTGGCATCCCTGGCGTTGTTTTCATCCATCTGCGTCATGCCGGTCCAGGGCCAGGGTCCCGTCCCAAACTGCCGGGATTGCCGGATCTCCTTTTGCCACGGTTCAGGTGCCTGCCACAACAGGTTAAACATCCATTCCTGCCGGTTTGTGGCAAAAATCACATTCCGGGGAGAAACCATCATAACGATGCCGGAATCAAGGGTCTCAAGTTTATCCTCTACCTCGGTTATATCCATTTTTATGACAGCCACCCCCAAAGGGTTTCCTCTGAGACTGCCCACGGGATGGCTGAAGTACACCCCGCGTTTCTTGGATGTGGCCCCCAGTGCCATATAAATACTGGCCTCCCCCTGGATGGCACGGGAAAAATAGGGTCTGAACTTATAATTTTTTCCAAGAAAGCTTTGGGGACTGTTGTGGTTGCTGGTAGCAATAACGGTTCCGGAACGATCCATGAGATAACAGACATCCGCCTTGAGAACATTTCTGTAGTGCACCAGCATATCGGTGGCGCCGGCAACGCCTCCCCCCTGTGGGATCGCCCCGGTCAACTCCTTTATCTCAGCCAGTATCCGAACAGAATTTATGGACCACTTAAGATAGATATCCACATCCCTGCCAACGCCTGTCAGCTTTTCAACGGACTCCTTGTGTGCCATTTCCAAAGATGCGCTGTACAGGGTCGAATAGTAAAGAACGCCGCCTGCGGCACATGATACAACGGCCATGGCGGCCAGCAATCCGAACAACAGTCTGAGTCTGGTATCCTCTTTTGGCATTGGTGAATATCCTTGAGATGGTTTTCCTTAAGCGCTGCCCCCTTTTATATGAAAGAACCACATAAGTTGCTGGTTTCTTTCATTGTTTGTTGTGGGCTCACCGATTGACGTTCATGGACGGCCCATGGCCGTTATTACTGGCCAGTGGGTCCTGCAAAAAGACTTCAAACTCAGATGACGGGACCGGCGGGCTGAACCAAAAACCCTGCGCAACATCACAACCGATATCCGTCAGATAGTCCAGTTGCTGTTTTTCCTCCACGCCTTCGGCAATCACCTTCACCCCCAGGTTGTGGGCCATGGATATGATCGCCCTTACCATTTCCGCATCCTTTGGATTGGAAAGGATATTCTGGATAAAGGAAATGTCTATTTTAAGCGCATCAATGGGTAATTTTTGCAGATATGACAGGGATGAATAACCGGTCCCGAAATCATCCAGAGATATCTGGACACCCAGTTCTTTTATCTGCGCCAGGTCATTCACGGACTTTTCCGGGTTCTGCATGAGTGCTGTTTCCGTGACCTCCACCTCAAGGTACTCGGGTAAAAGCCCGGTGGTGTCCAGAATTTGTATCACTCTTTGGATAAAGTCCTGCTGGCCGAACTGTCTGCCGGACACATTAACCGCCAGTGGAATTTTCGTCATGCCGGCATTCTGCCATGCCACATTCTGGCGGCAGGCGGTTTTCACCACCCAGTCCCCGATGGAAAGAATCAGTCCGGTTTCTTCGGCCAGTGGAATAAACCGGGCAGGGGAAATGAACGTTCCTTTCTCTTTTTCCCAGCGGATAAGGGCTTCAGCCCCCACAAGCCTGTTCGTTTCCAGGGCGATCTTAGGCTGGTAGTAAAGAGAGAACGCTTGTTTTTCCACGGCATGCCGAAGATCAATTTCAAGATCCAGTATTTCCATGGACCTGTGGTTCATCCACTGGGAATAAAAGGCAAACCCGCCCTTTCCCTTCTTTTTGGCATGGTATAATGCGGTTTCGGCATTTTTGAACAGATCGGAGACACTTTCGCCATTGTCGGGAAACACGGCGATACCGGCACTGGAGGTGAGGATAAGATCCCGCCCGTCAACGGCCATGCTTTTGGACAGTTTTTTTAACAGACGCCTTACGGCCCTGTCCACCTGATAGACATCAGAGGCATCCTGAAGAAGAACGGCAAATTCATCGCCACCCATCCGGGCGATGGGGGATTCCTCAACGGACAGATAGGCAAGGCAGTCACTGGAGCGCAGCACTTTAGATAACCGTTGGGACATGATTTTAAGGCAATGGTCCCCTACGGTGTGTCCCAGATTGTCGTTGACCCGTCTGAAGTCGTCGATATCCAGAAGCACCAAGGCAAAGTGCCTTGGATTGCGGTTGGCCGAACTGATTATTTTTTCCAGAAAAACATAAAAAAATTTGCGATTCGGCATATCGGTCAAAGGGTCATAATAAGAGTAATACCGGGCTTCATTAACCGATTTTTTCTGGGCGATCCCAAGGGCAATACCATCTGCCACCGATGACAGGGCATCCATCACGGATGCCTTTAATACTTTTTTGGAAAACATGCCCATCACCCCCACAAGTTTCCCTTCGGCGATCAGGGGGAGGCCGGCAAAAGAGATCATTTGTTCACGTTCAGCCCACGCCTGATCGCTGATATCAGGGTCACCTATAACGGTGTTGGTAAAACGCGGTTGCCTGTCTTGGGCGATAAGGCCGATCTTATATTCGCCCACGGGTATAAACCTATGGTTGCCATTGATATGGGTATACATCCCGGCACTGGCCATAAGCTCAAGATGATCCTTTTGCTCATCTGCCACCCATATCCTGGCAAAGGCGGCATCCAGGTGATCGACCATTGCCGTGCAGCATTTCTGCAGCAGGCGGTCCAACTGCTCCTCTTCCACCAATGCCGAAATCGTATCGGAAACAAGTTCTGAAATCTTTCGCCGGTCGGAGACCTCGTCTTTGAGCCTGGTATTCTGGCGGGCAATCTCATCGTGGAAAGTTTTAAGCTTCAGGGAGTTATCTATTCTGACGATGAGTTCCGCCCGGTCAAAGGGCTTGTTCAGCAGGTCCGATGCCCCCATTTGAAGTGCGGTCAGCTTGGCATCCATATCCACTTGCCCCGTCACCATGATCACGGGAATGTTTTTAGTGGATCTGCGGGCTTTGATTTCTGCCAGCAGATCCAAACCGGATTTTCCAGGCATCCGGACATCGCAGACAACCAGGCTGACACGATGTGCCGCCATGCATTCCATGGCTTTATCCGCACTGTCACAGAAAAAAAGGCGCCACTTGTCTGTCTGTCCGCGAAGCAGTCTGGCCGTACTGTCTAAGAAAGCAGAATCGTCGTCCACAAAAAGAATGTGATCCATGAAGCATCCCGTCTGATATTCGAACTATTTTCAGGTTAGCTGCCGGCCGGATACTATTGGGCCGCAGCACCTGTATCTTTAGTAACTATCGATCGAGTCTGCTTACATATTACTCCATAAGAGTTATTTTTTAAACCACTTATGTCTTGGGACGCAAATTGGAGGGCGGGCAGGAACCGATACAAAATGATTTTATTATTCCTGCCCTGCCGGTTTAGTAAACTTTTTTTAGGCCTTATACAAGCTGCAGGCAAAGGTTAAACCGGAACCTGCACCGATGAATAACAGGGTATCATTTTCACTTAAAAGCTGTTTTTCCAAAGCCAGGTGATACCCTAACGGCAAGGCTGATGAAAGCACGTTGCCATAGGTTTCGTACAGGTCATCCACCAGCCGGCATTTCAGCCCGACAGAATCGGCTATGTTTCTGCTGAATCCGGGAACAGGTTCGGACATGACCGCCAGTGTGATTTGATCCGGATCGATCTCTTTGGACTGAACATGCGTATTGAACATATCCACTGTAAAATCAACAAGCCGCTGTCCAAAATCCTCATTAAGACGACAGGACTGAGCAATTGACTCAGTGCACCACGCTGGGCACTCGCGATTCTTGCGTGCACTTTGGGGTCTTCTCCTCCGCCGTAAAATCCAAAACCCCGACGCTGAGACTGCAGATATGCCAGCACACTTTCCTGGGCGTCGAAGGCATCGGGGGCGAAAGCGTACTGAGCCAAAGCGCTCATCGCTGCTTTTTGATCTGCTTCGGAGACGGGGGTGTATGGCGCCGTACCATTCAATTGCTCAGGTGTTGAGCGGTTGTATCGGACACCTCCAATTTGGCGGGTCATGATGCGCAATTGTGTGGCGTATTCACCAGTCAGCGCGTAAAATGCGCGAAGTACCTCTTGATGGCTGTCCACGCCGTCGGCAAAATGGCCGACAATGGCACTGCAGGTGTAAGCACGCCCATAGCAGGCACAAATTGCATTAACGCGGCAATTGCTGCGACGCCTA
>CAJWHT010000215.1 GCA_913041495.1 uncultured Desulfobacteraceae bacterium
TTAATTGCAAGACGTTTAAGGGAATTAAACGTTTATTGTGAAATTCATCCTTTTAATAAGGTAAATGATGAATTTTTGAAAAAATTTAATCCTAAAGCAATTATTCTTTCTGGGGGGCCGGCAAGTGTTTTAAATGAAAATGCTCCTAAGCCACCTTCAAGTATTTATGATTTAGATATTCCTATTTTAGGAATTTGTTATGGACAGCAGATAATGATGCAAATGTTAGGTGGATCAGTTATTTCTGGATCTGCAACATCAGAATTTGGAAAATCCTTTGTAAAAACAAACATGAAAAGTAATAACAATAAATTTCTCGACGGTTTATTTTTAAATGAAGGAAAAGAAGAAGTTTGGATGTCTCACGGTGATCACGTAGCAAGCATACCTATGGATTTTGGGCATATCCGGACCTGAACAAAGACACCCGGTCGGCGGTGCTTTGGGGCTTCAACCCCAAGACGACCCACCCCTTTGTACATAAGGAAATGCAGTCGGCGGGTCAGATAAAGACCCTATCCATAGATCCCGTTCCCAACCCCAGCGCCCTGTCCCCCTCCTTATGGCTGCGCCTAAAGCCGGGAAGCGACCTATACCTCGCCCTTGGACTGATAAAGGTTATGATTGAAGAACGCCTTTATGACCAGGCCTTTGTGGACACCTGGACCCATGGGGTTGAACGCCTCAAAGTCCAAATGGCCGACTTTTCCCTTGAACAGGCCGAGAAACAAACGTGGGTCAGCCGGGAGGACATCCGGAAGGCGGCCCGGTTTATTTGCCGTGAGACGCCCTGCTGCATCCTCTGGGGAAATGCCCTTGAAGCCACCCGGAACAGCTACCAGGCTTGCCGGGCTATCTGCATAATCAGGGCGCTTAGCGGCAATCTGGGCAGGCCCGGCAGCGATGTCAAGTGGTCCGATGAAGGCGAACTGCGCAGAAGAGATCCACAGCTTCTGCTGGGCAACCGCATCCCCGACCACCTCCGTAAAAGAAGGTTGAGCAGTATTAGCGGCCTGCTGAACGACTTCGGCTACGCGCCTCATCACATGGTGATGAAGGCTATTTTAGAATCGGATCCCTATCCGGTACGGGCCGCCTACCTGCAGAACACCAACATGATCTGTGCCAACGAAGATGCTGCAAGAACCCGCAACGCCCTTACCAGCCTGGACTTTTGTGTCGCAACAGAATTATTTATGACTCCTACGGCTGCCCTGGCCGACCTGGTTCTGCCAGCAGCATCCTTCCTTGAGTTTGACAGTGTAGAACAGCCCTGGCACTCCCCAACGGCCTTTGTCCAACAGAAGGTGGCCACCTTTGGCGAGGCCAAGTCTGACGGGCAGATCCTCAATGCCTTGGCCCGAAAGCTTGGACTGTCACCGGTGTGGGAGCACCAGGAGGCCTGCCTGGATTTTTTCCTGGAACCTGCCGGAATCACATTTGAAACCTTCAGGGCCAAAGGAGCAATCGGCGGCACCCCTCAATATATAGAAAAGGACTTGTCCCGGTTTCCCACGCCGTCGGGAAAGGTGGAACTCTATTCAGCGTTTTTGGCTGAAGAGGGCTTTGCTCCCCTGCCGCGGCCAGACGAAAACGACGATGCCACGGCAACATCGGATGACTTCCCCCTGCTGCTGACATCCCGGAAATCCAAGGTTTTCTACCATTCCTCAGGACGTCAGATCCATTCACTGAGAAACACCTGTCCCTGTCCCCAGGTTAGACTGCATCCCGAAGCGGCAGCCGCCCGGGGTATTCAGGACCGGGACTGGGTGTTCATCACGACATCCCAGGGGAAAATACGTCAACAGGCCAGGCTGACAACGGATATCGATACCCGGGTGGTGCTGTCTGAGCATGGATGGTGGTATCCGGAAAAGAAAAATCCGGACAGCCTGGAAAGCTGTGAGGCCAATCTAAACCTCTTGACCCAGGGCGAACGACATTTTAACCGGGAAATCGGTTCTTCCCACCTTAGGGGCATTCCCTGCCAGGTGGCCTTGGCCGATTCTGCCAAAGACAACTAGGCAGCAGTTATGGGCACAAAGCTTTTTACCAAAGACCTTTCAAAATTTTACGACACTGTTGCCGCCGTGTCCCGAATCAATCTGGATATAAAAGAAGGGGAGTTTCTCACACTGCTTGGGCCATCCGGCTCTGGAAAGACCACGTTGTTGACCATGATTGCCGGATTCACCAGGGCCAACCGGGGAAAAATCTTCATGGACGGTACGGACATCACCTCTTTGCCGGCCCACCGTCGGGACATCGGCATGGTATTCCAGAATTACGCCTTATTTCCCCACATGTCAGTGTTTGACAATATTGCCTATCCGCTCAAGCTTCGGAACCTGTCCGCTGCCAAACGGCATCTCTTGGTTCAGGAGGTGATCGAAATGGTACGCTTAAACGGTTTGGAAAAGAGGATCCCGGCCGAGATTTCAGGCGGCCAGAAACAGCGGGTGGCCCTGGCCCGGGCCATCGTATTTAAGCCGCCGATTCTGCTCATGGATGAGCCGTTGAGCGCGCTGGATAAGAAGCTGCGGGAGCACATGCAACTCGAGCTCAAGTCCATCCAGGAAAGGACCGGGGTCACCGTGCTTTACGTCACTCATGACCAGGAAGAGGCCTTGACCATGTCCAGCCGCATCGCCGTCATGGACCGCGGCAAAATCCAGCAGGTCGGCACCCCTGCCGAAGTTTACCACACCCCGGCCAACAGGTTTGTCGCCGATTTCATCGGTGAGACCAATTTTTTGCCGGCCAGGGTGGAAAACGTTTTTGATGCGACGGCCAACCTGAGGCTGGCCGGCCAAGTTCCCTGCACTGTCCCCAAAACGCCGGGCATGACGCCGGGGACGCAAGGCGTTTTATCGGTACGGCCTGAAAACCTTTTCTTCAGCCAGGACGGCAATGAAAGCACGGGGCCCGTTCTGACCGGAAAAATCCAGGATTCACTCTTTTTAGGGGATGCCTTTAAATGCTTTATCCGCCTTTCACAACAAGATGAAACGGGCCCCCCACCCGTTGTGGTGATGAAACGCTTTGGGCGTATGCCGCAGGTGACACCCAAAACCCGGGTCACCATCGGGTGGAACCCCTCTGATGCTCAATTTTTTATTTAATCTAAGTTAAGAACCCAAAAGGAGTTGTTATGAAACGGACGATGCTTTTTATTCTGAGTGTGATGTTGCTTGCGCCGCAGGTCTTTGCGGAAACCATTACAGTGTGCAGCTACGGCGGCACCTATAACCAAGCCATTGAAAAGGTCTTTGCCGAACCCTTTACCAGGCAGACCGGTATCAAGGTGGTAACGGTGTCTTTTCCCAATTACGCCAAAATGAAGGCTCAGGTGGCCTCCGGCAATATTGAATGGGACGTGGTGGAACCCTCGATTAAGGCGTATGCCCTGGGTGTTAAAGATGGACTTTTTGAACCATTGGACCTGTCCGGAGTGGACACCAAAGATTTCATCAAAACCGGGGTGACAGATTTCGGTCTTGCGACTATTTATTACTCCCACAACGTCACCTACAGAACCGATGTCTGGCCCAAAACCCAAGGGCCTAAAAACTGGGCGGATGTCTGGGATGTCCAACGTTTCCCCGGTCCGCGGGGAATGAAGTACACGGCCTACTCCAACCTGGAGGCCGCCCTCCTGGCCGACGGGGTGCCCCCCAATAAGATCTATCCCATTGATGTAGACAGGGCCTTTAAAAAAATGGATGAGTTGAAACCCTACATCAAAGTATTTTGGAAAAACGGAGCCCAGGGGCAGCAGGTCATGAAAGCCCATGAAGCGGATACCGGAAGCTTTACGGCAGGGCGAATGCAGATCATTGCCGAACAGGGCGTGCCAGTCACCTGCGAATGGAACCAGCAGATCGTGGATCTCGACTATCTATGCATCCTCAAGGGCTCAAGGCACAAGGACGCTGCCACCCAATTCATCCGCTTCACCGCAGCGGCCCGGCGCCAGGCAGAATTTGCCATGCTGACCAACTATGGCCCTGCCAACACCAAAGCCTATGATTTTATCCCGGAAGATAAAGCAAAAGACATGCCCACCTACAAGAACAATATGAAAACCGCTGTTACCATTGACGGCAACTGGTACGCTGAACACGGAAAAGAGGTTGCCCAGCGCTGGGAAGCCTGGAAAATGAATTAGGGCGGATTCAATGTCAGGGGTGGCATATTCTTCAACCGACCGGTTTCAAAAATGGACCGGAATTGGGCTTTTGCTGCCCCTGCTCGTCTATCTGACTGTATTTTATCTTGTCCCCCTGGGCCGGATGCTGGTCCAAAGCCTGTTTGACCCCGGTTTTACCCTCATCCATTACCAAGACCTGATCAAGTACCCCGTATATGGCAAGATACTGCTAAATACCTTCAAAATCAGCGGACTGGTGGCCTGCGCCTGCATTCTCATGGGGCTTCCCATGGCCTGGGCCCTGGTCTTTGCCAGGCCTGTAACAAAGGCTCTACTGCTGACCCTGGTGATGATCCCCTTCTGGATTTCAGTCCTGGTAAGAACCTATTCCTGGATGATCATTCTGGGCCGATACGGTATCGTAAACCGGATCCTGATGTGGACAGGGATCACAAATGCCCCCCTGGAACTCATGTACAACCGTATTGGGGTCCTGGTCGGAATGATCTACGTGATGCTGCCCTATGCCGTCCTGCCGATGGTCAGTGTGATGAGTGGTATCGACAGGACCCTGTTCCGGGCTTCCACAGGTCTTGGGGCGACCTTCGGACAGACTTTCCGGTATGTCTTTTTGCCTTTGGCGGCCCCAGGCATCGGCGTGGCATTCATGCTGGTCTTCATCCTTTCAGCCGGCATTTTCATTACGCCCACACTGATGGGAGGCCCTTCGGATACCATGATCGCCATGAGCATCAACGCCCAACTTGAAATGGTCAACAATTGGGGCTTTGCCAGCTCCTTAAGCATTGTTCTGCTGGTAACCGTTCTGTTTTTGCTGATTCTCTCATTCCGCCTTTTCGGCCGTCACCTCTTTTCCAGCGGGGCATCACCTTCGTTTCGCAAGGAATCGCAGGGATTGAATTTCAAGTTCCCGGTATTGACATCCCTTTTAACAGGTTTCAAACGCGTTGGCAGGTGGGCAGGAAAAGCGCTCCTTCATATCCCCGTTTCCCGAAAAGCCTTTCATACCGGCCACGTGATCAGCTGTACCCTGATCGCATTTTTTCTGGCTTTTCCAGTTCTGATCATCATGCCCATTGCATTTTCCAACGACTTTATCGTTGAATTTCCCCCCAAAACACTTGGCCTGAACCTGTTTATCTCTGCATTTACCTCATCCGCTTGGACGAACGCCGCAGTTAACAGCCTTAAGGTAGCGGCCGCAGTTACCGTGCTATCTCTTTTAATCGGCGTTCCGGCCGGCATGCATATGTCCAGAAAATACTTGCCTGGCAAGGAGATTTTCTATGCGGTGTTTCTTTCCCCCATAATACTGCCGGGGATCGTTTCGGCTGTGGCCATGTATTTTTTCATTGCTGATCTGCGGCTGATTGGCACCCTGTCCGGACTGATCATTGCCCATACGGTTCTGTCCCTGCCCTATGTCCTGGTTGTCATGCGGACCAGTTTCAACACATTGGACCCAACATTGGAACGTGCGAGCTACAGTCTGGGGGCAGGAAAATTCAGAACCTTTTTCTCTATCACGCTTCCCCTGATCCGGCCCGGACTTTTCACCGCCGCGATCTTCGCTTTTATCGCAAGCTTTGACGAATTAATCACGGCCCTTTTTATCTGCGGTTCCCGGGCTGTGACCTTGCCCAAAAAAATGTGGGATGGGATTCGAGATGAAATGGACCCCACCATTGCTGCTGTTTCGGCATCGCTGATCCTCTTAGCCATCGGGTTCATGGCCTTAACAGCTTTGATCGAAAAAAAGCAAAACCGATTAAAACTATGATGAACTGGGCAAAAAAACGCATAGACGGGGCAAACTTAAGATAGTTTACTGTTATCTAATACTTTTCTGACCTTTTTTGCCAATTCGTTTTTGTTCAATGGTTTCATCACAAACCCCTTTATACCCACCTCAGACGCTTTTGCTTCGGACATCCTTGAACTATAGCCGGTACAGATAATCGTAGGTATCTCCGGATTTATGGACAGTATCTCAGTAATCAATTTGTCACCCGGCATATTCGGCATTGCCATATCAGAAATCACGAGGCTGAATCGATCCGGATCAGCTTTTATCATTCTCAAGGCCTCTTCCGGGTCGGTCGTTGAATAGGCATCATAACCTAAGGACTCAAGGTGACGTCTGCCGAGTTTTGCTATTGGCAGTTCATCATCCACGTACAGAATTCTTTCTCCATTCCCCGGCAAAACATCCCGTTTAGATGTTTTTTCTTCAATGGGACCCTCATGTGCCGGTATAAGTATGGAAAATGTTGTTCCCTTATCCTTGAGGCTTTCACAGGTGATTGCACCGCCATGGTTTTCAACGATTCCATGAACCACTGACAACCCGATACCGCTTCCTTTTCCAACATCTTTTGTTGTGAAATAAGGCTCGAAAATTCTTTCAAGCGTTTCGGTGTCCATACCACTGCCGTTGTCCCTCACCTGTAACCGTAAATATTTGCCTGGCGTGAATACTGAATCCGAAGGGATATCGTTTTTTCCCATTTCCAGGTTATAAAGCTCAACATCAATTCTCCCGCCGGAAATTGGCAACGCGTCCACAGCATTATTAAACAAGTTGATCAATATCTGATGGATTTGAGTGGAATCACCAAAAATGGGAAGACAATCCGGGGCGACTCTATCCCTGATTTCGATATTCGAAGGTGTCGTGGCGCGAATCAGCTTCAACGCTTCCGAAGTAACAGACGCAATATCAATCGGCTTTTTGGTCGAGCCATCCTGTCTGCTGAATGTCAGAAGGTGTTTCACAATATCCCTTGCACGGATACCAGCCAAACGAATCTCTTCGCAGCTCTCCCTGGAGAGGCTCCACCCCGGTAAATCCTCCATAATCAACTCGTTGTTACCAATAATGATACTAAGGATATTATTAAATTCATGGGCGATACCACCGGCCAGCGTACCAATGGATTCCATTTTTTGAGAATGTCTTAGCTGCCTTTCAATTTCCAACCGTTCGGTGATATCAGTCATCGTGCCCACCATACGCAACGGCAGCCCATCAGGAGTCCTGTTAACAACTTTTCCTCGTCCTAACACCGATTTCCATTTCCCATCTTTTGTTTTAAGCCGGTGTTCCTTTTGAAAATATTCAGTTTCTCCATCCAGATGCTTTTGTAAGGAAGAAAGGACATCAGATTTGTCTTCAGGATGAATTTTAGATTCCCAAGTTTGGTATTCAGGTTTAACAATATCCTCGGATAGTAAACTTGACCACGCTTTACTGTAGAAAACTGTTCCAGTTTCAATATTCCAATCCCACAAACCATCATTTGATGCTTCCATTGCCAACCGGTATTTTTCTTCGCTTTCCTTTAATGCCATTTCTGCAAGTTTTCGTTCAGTCGTGACCTCTGTATATGTAATCATACCACCGATTGATCCATCTGCTTTATACCATGGACGGCATTCCCAGCGATTGTGGGTTACAGAGCCATCTGACCGTTCGAAATAATCGTCATCATTTTTTTCGATGGCACCGCCAATGACCCGTTGATGAACATCTTTCCAACGCTGAGGCATTTCCGGAAACACTTCGTAATGGTGCTTTCCCAAAATATCTTTGTCCGCAACATTATAATCTTCAAGGTAACGTTGGCTGACAGCAATGTAATGCAGATTCCGGTCATAAACGGCAATGGCATTGGGGTCGTGCCTGATAATGTATCGCATGACCGCCTCGTTTTCGCGAAGTGCTTTTTCCGTCTGCTTTTGCTCGGTTATGTCCAGAAGGATCCCGTTAAACACAATCTCGGTATTACGTACACAGGGGGTTGAATGCCCTGAAAACCATACATGCTCTCCGGTTGGTTTTTGAAGAATCCCCTCGAAGTGCCACGGCACAACGTCTTTGGTCACCTTTTGAATGGATGAAAGAAAATCTTTTTTATATTCGGGTAGGATAAGTTCCGTGAATCGCTCGAAAAAGCCATCAAGGTCGGATTTTAGACCAAAAATTTCTTCTGATCTATCGCTTACATAATATAATCCCATTTTACCATCGGGTCTTGAATAGAACTGGTAAAGAACACCCGGGACTTGATTTGTCATCTCTGATAATAATTCTTGACTTCTTTTGATTTCATTTTCTGCCCGCTTGCGTTCGGTGATGTCCTGCACCGTTCCCTTTATCTCGATGAGATTACCCTTGTCATCGTAGACGCCCTTAAAACTTGAAAAATAGTAACCTGTGCTGCCATTGGGTCTGAGGAACCTTTGTTCATAGAAACCAATTTCACGGCTTTCGATTGCTTTCTGGATCAGTTCTTTGTCGCGCTTGTGATCTTCAGGCCAGGGTGACAAATCCAGAATTGAATCGATTTGGGGAGTGAACTTTTCAGGGTCAAGTTGAAAGATATTGAACACTTCTTTTGACCATTCCACTTTGCCTGAATTTACATCCCAAGACCAATTACCCAGATGAACCAATTGTTGGGCTTCCATCAATCTTTTTTCGCTGTCTTGAAGCTTAGAGTTTGACTCCGTCAGTTTAAAGACGTCTTGTTCTAATTGCCGGATCCGTTGTACCAATTCTTCATAGGTAGGTTTTTCAGACATGAATTTCTCTTTTGCCCTATTCTGTCTTTTCGAATTATGCGTGCTTGCATAATTCATAAAAATCAACAGTTCAGCGATACAGATGGTATCATTGAGATCAAGATTCTGTCAGAAAGAAGACACCTTCATATACCATCGGAACTCATTTTTTCTGCGGATTTGA
>CAJWHT010000216.1 GCA_913041495.1 uncultured Desulfobacteraceae bacterium
ATTAGTTTAGTTTTATGAGAAAAGGATTTTTTACGTTATGGCTCGTATCAACAACCCCATGGAAATTTTCAAGCTGCTGAACGGATCCAATTGCAGGGAGTGCAACGAGAAAACCTGTCTGGCCTTTGCGGTGGCCGTATTTAAGGAAAAACGCCCCATCCATGCCTGCCCCCACCTGGATAAGGCAGTCATAGATAAATATAGCGGTGCGGTTGAAAAACCAAACACCATTGACGAGTTCAAGGAAGAGGCCATCGGGTCCCTCAAGCAGGAGATCGCAGGAGCCAACCTGGCCGAAGCGGCAGAACGCATCGGTGCTGATTTTTCCAACGGCAGACTGACCCTGAAGGTGTTCGGCAAGGAGTTCGGCGTGGATACCCGGGGAAATCTCTCATCGGACGTGCATATCAATGCCTATATGGTGGTGCCCGTACTAAACCATATCCTGAACGGAAAAGGGTGCAAGCCCAAAGGGGAGTGGATTACCTTCCGGGAGCTTTCCGGCGGGCCCCCCCGGTACGCCCATTTCCAGCAGCGCTGCGAAAATCCCCTGAAAAAAGTGGCTGATACCTATACGGATCTTTTCCAGGATATGCTGGATATATTCGACGGCAAGCAGGTTGACGGCCATGTCAATTCGGATATCTCGATTCTACTGCATCCGCTGCCCCGGTTTCCCATGCTGGTCTGCTACTGGAAACCCGAAGACGGAATAGACTCCAGCCTGCACATCTATTTTGATACGGTATCTGATGACAATCTTGACATCGAATCCATCTATACCATGAATGAGGGGATTGCCATGATGTTCGAGAAAATCGCCTTGCGCCACGGCGCATAGCCGAAAGAAAGTGCATTAAAGATTTGGCCCCGGACGATCCCCCCGGGGCTTTCTACCGGATAAAAAATTTCATTTTCAAGCCTGAAACCGTTTGAATCAAATGGACGTAAAAGATTCGGATATGGTATACTGCGCCTCGTTTTGGGGCAGGACGTATACGCGGCAATGCCTCAACTATAAAATGATGTGATCAAAAACAACTATCTGAAATAACTTAGGACCTTTATTAGCAACGGTCCTGATGCGTATGGGCGGAGTGAATTGAACTTTACATTTGAAAGATGGACCGCAACCAAGTCTGCCGAACTCTACGGGGTGGACGACTGGGGTGCTGGATATTTTAAAGTCGATGACGCGGGCGATCTTATGGTCATGCCCTATCCGGGAGAAACAGGCAGTGCGGTGCGCATCCGGGACATTGTGGACGGCATAAAGGAACGGGGCCTTGATATGCCGGTCCTGCTCCGGATTGAGAACATATTAAACTCAAGGATATCTGATCTCAATGACAGTTTTCTGTCCGCCATTGCCGACCTGGATTACAAGGGCAGCTTTGTGGGGGCATACCCCATTAAGGTGAACCAGCAGGAGCAGGTGGTGGAAAAAATCACCCAGTTCGGTTCTAAATATCACCACGGCCTGGAGGCCGGATCAAAAGCCGAACTGATTGCCGCCATGGCCATGCTCCGGGACAAAGAGGCCCCGCTGATCTGTAATGGCTACAAGGACGAAGAGTTCATCGATCTTGGCCTCTATGCCTCCAAAATCGGATTGTTCTGCATACTCGTGGTGGAGATGCCCAGTGAGATCCCGCTGATCATCGCCCGGGCAAAGGCATTGAACGCACGGCCGGTGCTGGGCATACGGATCAAACTCACCTCCCAGGCCGGCGGCCACTGGTCGGATTCCGGGGGAGACAGGAGCATATTCGGACTCAATGCCACCCAGATCGTTGAAATGGTGGATCTGCTGAAGCAAGAGGATATGCTGGACTGCCTGCAACTGGTCCATTACCACCTGGGCTCCCAGATTTCAAATATCCGGGACATCCGTATTGCGGTGAACGAGGCCTGTCGCGTCTTTGCCGGGATTTATAACGAGGGGGCCAATCTCCGGTTCCTTGACCTGGGCGGCGGGCTTGCCGTGGATTATGACGGCTCCCAGTCCAATTACTTAAGTTCCCGGAACTACTCGCTCAACGAGTACTGCGTTGACATTGTAGAAGGGGTGATGACCACCCTGGATGAGGCGGGGATCCCCCATCCCGATATTATTACGGAGTCCGGCCGGTCCCTTGTGGCATACTATTCCATGCTCCTTTTCAACGTGCTGGATGTGACCAGATTTAGGACGGACAGTATCACCGAGCCTTTGCCTGCGGGGTGTCATCCCCAGATCCGGTATATGCACGAGGCCATGACCGGGCTGACCTTCCGGAATGTCCAGGAGTGTTTTAACGACATCCTTTTTTACCGCGAAGAGTTAAGGAACCTGTTCAACCACGGCAAGATCAGCCTGAGGGAGCGGTCCCTGGCCGAACAGATCTTCTGGGCCACCATGACCGAGATCAGCAAAAAAGCCAAGGAGATCAAGAACGTTGCCCCGGAGATCGAGGATATTGACCGGGCCCTGGCAGATATCTACTATTGCAACTTTTCCGTGTTTCAGTCCCTGCCGGACGCCTGGGCCATTGAACAGCTTTTCCCCGTGATGCCTATCCACCGGCTGGACGAGCATCCTGACCGGAGCGCCATCCTTGCCGACATCACCTGCGACTGCGACGGCAAGATCGACCGGTTCATCGATTCCCACGGCTTCAGGCGATACCTGCCGGTCCACACCCTGAAAGACAGCGAAGAGTATTATCTGGGGGTCTTTCTGGTGGGGGCCTACCAGGAAACCTTAGGGGATCTTCACAACCTGCTGGGGGATACCAACGTGGTCACGGTCCGGCTTCTTGCAAACGGGGAATTCGAATACGTGAACGAGCAGGAGGGGGACACCGTCTCAGACATGCTGTCATACGTGGCCTATGACACCAAGCGCCTGATGACCCGGTTTCGTGAGACGGCTGAAAAGGCCGTCCGGCAGGGGCTGATATCGGCCTCGGAGCGCCGTGAGATCAAGCAGGCCTATGAGGCCGGCATGAGGGGCTATACCTATTTTGAAAGATAATCAACACGCTTTAACACTTTAAGGAGACAGAACTTATGTCAACCGTATTAATCATCGGTGCCGGAGGCGTCGGCTCTGTGGTGGCCCACAAGTGCGCCCAGGTGGACACCGTATTTTCACGGATCATCCTGGCCAGCCGGACAAAGGAAAAGTGCGACGCCATTGCAAGGGACGTTAAAAAAAGATGGGGGCGGTCCGTGGAGACCTTTGCCCTGGATGCGGACAACGTGGCCGAAACCGTGGCTCTCATCCGCGAGGTCACACCCAATCTGGTGCTGAACGTGGCCCTGCCGTACCAGGATCTGGCCATCATGGATGCCTGCCTGGAAACACAGGTGGACTATCTGGATACGGCCAATTACGAACCCATTGACGAAGCCAAGTTCGAGTATAAATGGCAGTGGGCCTACCAGGACCGCTTCCGGGATACGAACATCATGGCCCTGCTGGGCTCTGGGTTTGACCCCGGGGTCACCAACGTCTTTTGCGCCTGGGCCCAGAAACACCACTTTGACGAAATCCATCAACTGGACATCATCGACTGTAATGCCGGCGACCACGGCCAGGCCTTTGCCACCAACTTCAATCCCGAGATCAACATCCGGGAGATCACCCAGCGCGGCCGCTACTGGGAGCGCGGGGAATGGGTGGAGACAGATCCTTTGTCCTGGTCCATGAGTTATGACTTTCCCGAAGGCATCGGCCCCAAGAAGTGCTACCTCATGTACCACGAGGAACTCGAATCCCTGGTGCAAAATATCAAGGGCATCAAGCGGGCACGGTTCTGGATGACATTTTCAGACCAGTACCTCACCCATCTCAAAGTCCTTGAAAACGTGGGTATGACCCGGATAGACCCGGTGGAATACCAGGGGCAGAAAATCGTCCCCATCCAGTTTCTCAAGGCCGTGCTGCCCGAACCCTCATCCCTGGGCCCCCTCACCAAGGGGCGCACCTGTATCGGCTGTCTTATGAAAGGGGTAAAGGACGGCCGGGAAAAGACCCTCTACGTCTACAACATCTGCAGCCATGAGGCGGCTTATGAGGAGGTGGGCTCCCAGGCCATTTCCTACACCACCGGAGTCCCTGCCATGATCGGCGCCAAAATGATGCTGGAGGGCAAGTGGCATGAAAAAGGGGTATGGAACATGGAGCAGTTTGATCCGGATCACTTCATGGATGATCTCAACCAATACGGTCTGCCCTGGAAAGCGGTGGAACTTTGATGGAAAAGCCCCACAGGTTTGACCCCCACGCCTTGCCCACCCCAAGCTTTGTGGTGGACGAGGCTCTGCTGGCCCAAAATCTTGAGATCCTTGCCCGGGTGAAGGAACGGACGGGCTGCAAAATCCTGCTGGCCCTGAAATGCTTTGCCATGCACAGGGTTTTTCCCAGGCTCAGTGCCGTCCTTGACGGTGTATGCGCATCCTCCCCCCATGAGGCCAGGCTTGGCAGGGAAGCTTTCGGAAAAGAGGTCCATACCTTTGGGGCGGCCTATGGTGTGGGAGACATCCTGGACCTGTGCCGCACCACGGATCATCTGGTGTTCAACTCCTTTGACCAGTACCGCAGGTTCCGGTCCCTTGCGGTGCAGACCGCAGGGGCCCTGGGGCGGAAGGTGGCCTTCGGCATCCGGATCAACCCCGAGCACTCGGAAGGGGCCGTGCCCATCTACGATCCCTGTGCACCGGGCTCCCGTCTGGGGGTGCGGCGGGCGGATTTCAACGAAGACCTGCTGGACGGCATCACGGGGCTGCACTGGCACAACCTGTGCGAACAGGATGCCGATTGCCTGAAGCGGACTGTGCGTGCGGCCGAGGCTGCCTTCGGTGAGTTCTTCGGCCGGATGGATTACATTAACTTCGGCGGGGGGCACCACATCACCCGGCCGGGGTACGATGTCGATCTCCTGGTGAAAATTGTCACCGAATTCCAGGACCGCTGGGGGGTGAGGGTCTATCTGGAGCCGGGAGAGGCCGTGGCCCTCAATGCCGGTTTCCTGGTGGCTGAGGTGCTCGATATCATCCCCGGCGGTGATATGGACATCGCCATCATGGACGCTTCTGTACCGGCCCATATGCCCGATGTGATCGAAATGCCCTACCGGCCACACATCCTAGGGTCCGGAGAGGCCGGGGAAAAGGCCTGGACCTGCCGTATCGGCGGCCCCTCCTGCCTGGCCGGAGACGTGGCAGGGGAATATTCCTTTGATCAGCCCCTCCGGGTGGGAGACCGTTTGGTCTTCACGGATATGGCCATCTACTCCATGGTCAAAACCAATACCTTCAACGGCATCCGCCTGCCGGACATCCGGCTGCAAAGGGCCTGTGACGGCCGCCTGGAAACCGTCCGCACCTTTGGCTACGCTGATTTTTTCAACCGGTTGTAAAGGAAACCCAATGCCCATGCCCCCTGATTTCCTGGCCTCGGAACTGGACCACTGTGATCCGGAACGCTCTTTTTTTCACGTCATTCCCGTGCCCATGGAGGCATCGGTCTCCTACGGCGGCGGCACGGCCCTGGGGCCTGCCGCCATCCTTGAGGCCTCCCAGCAACTGGAGGCCTGGGACGGCCGGTCCCTGCCCCTGGAACGGGGGATCCATACCACGGCACCTGTGGACTGCAGCGGCACTGGGGAGACGGTATTGGACCGGATCACCGCCCGCACCGAAGAAACCCTTGCCATGGGGGCGCTGCCCGTGGCCCTGGGCGGGGAACACGCCCTTACCCTGGGCCTGCTAAGAGCCCTGAAACGCCGGGGGGATTTCGGTATCGTCCAGTTTGACGCCCATGCCGACCTCAGGGACGAATACGAGGGAAATCCTTTCAGCCATGCCTGTGTGATGCGGCGGGCCATTGATGAACTGGGCCTTCCGGTGTTCCAACTGGGGGTGAGGGCGCTTTGCCGCGAGGAGCACCTGTTCCGTTCCCGGGCCGGTGTCGGCTTCCTGGATGCCCGCACGCTTTATGAACGGGGTATTCCCGATGAACTTTTGCCCCGGGATTTCCCCGAACGGATTTATATCAGCTTTGATGTGGACGGTCTTGATCCTTCCGTGATCCGGGCAACAGGCACCCCGGTTCCCGGCGGGCTTTCCTGGCACGACAGCCTGACCCTCGTGGAAAAAGCCGTCAGCGGCAGAACGGTTGTCGGATTTGATGTGGTGGAACTGGCCCCGTCATCCGGCGACCATGCGTCGGATTTTGCCGCAGCCCAACTGGTCTATGCCATCATGGGAATCGTGCATCGGGGGCGGCAGTAGGCGGTGTTTATATGAAAGAACCACACAACCAGTTGAAATTTTTCATAGTTTGTTGTGGGCACACCGAATAACATTCATACCCATAGGGCAGAAACCGGGCGGCCCAGTTTCTGCCCTATGGGTATGAATGTTATTGGGATTTTAAATACCATCTGCAAGTGGGATCGGGATTACGAATTTGCAATGGCATTGGTCAGCCTGTAAGTATATCCATTTTATATTGACTGTTAAATGAAAGGATATGCGAATGAAAAAGCTGATTCTTACCCTAGTGCTTGTGGCCGCATTATGCGTACCTGTATATGCCGGCGGATATAACTACGTGTCTGCGGAACAAGTCAAAGACTGGATGTCATCCGGCACCCCCGTCTCCATCGTGGATATCCAGGTCAAAGAAGAGTTCGACGCCCATCACCTGAAAGGCGCGATCGCCACCTATTCTTACCCTGTGAAATCCGATACGGACAGGGCCAAGCTTGACGAAACCGTGGCGGCGCTAAAGGAAAAAAACACCCGGATTGTCGTGGTCTGCCCCAGGGGAAAAGGCGGTGCCAAACGGTGCTATGATTACATGGCAAGCCAAGGGATTGCCCAAGACCGCCTTCTGATCCTTGAAAAGGGCATGGCCGGCTGGCCCCATAAGGAACTGGTAGAATAATAGCAGGATCTTAGGGTGACGCCGCATCGACAGGGGATAAAAGGAAAAGGGATAAAAAGGAACAGAACAAAAGCCCTTTTATTTTTCTTTGTCCTCAGCCTTGTTGCCTTATGTTACGTCCTGGGACTGCCGGCCTACCTCACCCTGGATTATTTCCGGCAGTCCCAGGAAACCTTTCAGCAGTTTTATACCCTCCATCCGATCCTTTCCATCTGCTGCTTTGTGGGCATCTACATTCCGGTGCTGGCCTTGAACATCCCGGGTGCCGTGGTGCTGGGGCTTGCGGCCGGCGCACTTTTCGGCCCGGTTACCGGAACCGTGGTGGTCTCTTTCGCAAGCTCGGCCGGTGCCACTTTAGGGTGCGCAACTTCCAGGTACCTGCTCCGGGACTGGGTGCAAACCAGGTTCGGGGCGCATCTGTCAAAGGTCAACCGTGGCATTGCCCAAGAGGGGGCCTTTTACCTGTTTTCCCTGCGGCTGATACCGGCGATCCCCTTTTTCGCCATCAATCTGATCATGGGGTTGACCCCCATGCGCCTGACCACGTTTTACTGGGTGTCGCAGTTGGGAATGCTCCCGGGAACCGCCATTTTTGTCAATGCCGGCAGCCAGATCGCTTCGATTCATTCCCTTTCTGATATCATATCCGGGAAACTTGCGGTTTCCCTGGCCGTGCTAGGCCTTTTTCCCTTTGTTGCCAAACGCTTGATTTCCCGGATAAGGCAGAGCTGTATATAGACCCTGTCCAAAGGGGGGGCGCTTACTCTTGACTGGTTTCAAAAACCTCATTGGCCCAGTTTAATGCGGCTATCATATTGGGAAACCCAGTGGTAGACAACGCCAACAGGATGGCGTGTTCAATATCCGCTTTGCTGGCCCCTGTTGCCAGTGCCTTTCTGGTGTGGGACATCACAGCGCCACGGGAGTTGCTTCCCACCGCAATCCCAAGCTTGATGAGATTCTGGGTATTCTCATCCAAAGGGCCGGATTCACGGACTTTTGTTGCAAGCTCCTGATAGAGATTGAAAATTTCCGGATGACTGCTTTTAAAGGTTTTGTATTTGTCCGGCAGATACATGGTATACCCTCCTTTGCTAAGATAAGATGAGCGCCTCAATTTCAATGAAGATACATCAGGGGAAACATACCCCGGATGCACGAAATTTCTTATGATTCTTATATCCTAAAAAACCTAAAAAGGGAAACAGGGCCATTTTCTTGATATAAATCAAGGAAATGGTGTTACTTTTCTGATTTAGTGAAGTGAACTACCACAAAGCAAGGCGAGATGAAGGCAACGGCGGGCATAATGAGGCAGACTTGAAAATTCCGCAGATGCAGTTTCTAAATGCGATCTAGGTTAGCGAAATTCATTACATTCATTCCACAGTGGCAGTTTGTGCCCCGCCTGATGCCATACCATATAACCCCATACACATAGGAAACGGTCCATGCCGATATTCAGTTTTTTAGCGTATCCGAACAAGAACAACAAAGAGCAATTGATCAAAGAATTATCCGGAATGCCCTACTGCGAGGTGACCCCTTCTGAAAACAAGGATGTGCTCATCCTGCTTTTAGACACCCCGGACGAACAGATCAATAAAGAGCTGATCAACACTATCAAGGGGCTGGAATCCGTACAGTCCCTGAACATGACATTCGGGCATGCAGATACCATATAAACACAAGTTAACCGTAAGGAGCGCCGTATGACACTTTCCAGACGAGAATTCATCAGGGCTTTGGCCCTGAAGAGTGCAGCAGTCGCTGCGACAACCATGTTTCCCGGCATCATTTTCGCCGGCTGGAAGCCCACCGACCTGTCAACCGACTCAATTGTCTGGGGCAAAACACCATGCCGATTCTGCGGCACGGGCTGCGGCCTTCTGGTCGGAGTGTCCGGCGGCAGGGCCGTT
>CAJWHT010000217.1 GCA_913041495.1 uncultured Desulfobacteraceae bacterium
AGACGTGCCCCAGGCCCTGGTGGAAGGGGTGTTCACCATCACCCAGAACAAGGTGATCCTGCTGATCCTGATCAACTTCCTCCTCTTTTTCGTGGGCATGATCGTCAACGACATCACCTCCATCATCCTGCTGGCCCCTTTGCTTCTGCCCCTGATGCAGGCCATCGGGATCTCTCCGGTGCAATTCGCCGCGATCATGGGTGTGAACACGGCCATGGGCGGGGTTACCCCCCCATACGCCAGCATTCTTTACCTGAGTATGCGGATCGGAAAGGCAGAATTTTCCGATGTCATCAAACCGGCCATGATTCTTATCCTTTTCGGATATGTGCCGGTGGTCTTTTTAACCTCTTTATGGCCGAGCCTCTCCCTGTTCTTCCCCGGGCTGTTCGGCTATTGAATTTTTAATCACCCCAATTTCAAAAGGAGTACGAGAATGAAAAAGCGCACGATTTACGGTTTGATGATTCTTACGGGATGCCTCATTTTCCTGGCCGGCAGTGTTCACGCCAAAACCTGGAAGATCTCCCATGTCCGCCCCCAGGGGACCGCCATTGACGTGGATCTGAACTGGTTCACCAAAGCCATCAAAGAAGAATCCGGCGGCAAGATCAAAACCAAGGTCTATCCGGCCTCAGCCCTGGGCGATTACACCGTTGTTCAGGAACGGGTCAGCTTAGGGGCCGTGGACATGGCCTGCCAGCCCCCGGCCTCGTCCGCCGACAAACGGTTCCAGCTTCCCTACTTTCCCTACATGATCAAAAACTGGGACCAGGCCCGGAAGAACTACAGCGCCGGAGCCCCCCTGAGAAATACGGTGGCGGAGCTTTACGCCGACCAGGGTATTCATCTGCTGGCCGTATGGCCGGTGTACTTCGGTGGTATCTCCCTGAACGCCGAACCCGTCAAACCGGGTGATCCAGACGCAGCCAAGGGCATCAAGCTGAGAGTCCCCCCCATGAAAACCTTCCAGATGATGGCTGACAACATCGGCTATCTGGGTACGCCCATCCCCTTTTCCGATGCCTTCACCGCCGTACAGACCGGTGTGGTTGACGGTGTTATCGGCTCCGGCGCCGAAGGCTACTACTCCTCCTTCAGGGACGTCACCAAGTTTTACATCCCGGCCAACACCCACTTCGAGGTCTGGTACCTGATCATGAATAAGAAAACCTATGATCAATTGTCCGGGGATAAAAAAGACGCCCTGAACAAGGTAGCGGCTGAATTTGAAAACCGCCGCTGGGAATCCGCTGAAGCCGACCAGAAAGCCAATGAGCAGAAATTGGCCGACTTCGGTGCAACCATCGTGAACATCTCAGACGAGGAAATCAACGCCACTGCCAAAAAAGTCCAGGCCAAGGTCTGGCCGGAAGTGCTCAACGATGTGGGCAAGGCGTGGGGCCAGAGTGTCCTCAACGGCCTGATTCAATAATCCCCCCCGGCGCTGTTTGCGCCGCACTTCCCAATATAACGTCCGGCGTGGTGACTCCTTCACCGCGCCGGTTCCTTTGATTCCTCTTTTTTTTATGTCGTCCATAAGCTGGGATAGCTGTGCCAACGATTTGATATCCAATGATTCCAGAGTAAGGAATAAACCGCCGGGCGACCATGGTATCACACATAGTTGCCCTTAAAAATTTACCGCAGACCGTAAAAGTGCTATAGAACCAGGATTATCAACTGAACACCCAGATCTTATCCCAAGATCTGATTAGAGGGGATGCCGTGACCGATCCAGACATGCAGCAGCGCATCGTTGATTTCCTTGAGACTTCCGGATGGGCAGACCCGGCCTGCAATGTCAGTTTCCTTGCCGCAGGGGAGTATAATGCAAATTACCGGGTGGAAACCTCCGGCGGCCCCCGTGTGCTTCGGATCAACCACGGTAGTCAGCTTGGGCTGGGTGACGGTCAGATCGCCTATGAGTACAAGGTGCTGGAGGCCCTGGCGGATTCCGGGGTCACCCCGAAGCCCTTTGCCTGTCATCCGGATCCGGCAGCCTTAGGAGGCGGGGCGCTGCTCATGGAATACCTGCCGGGTACCGCCCTGGATTACCGGAAAGATCTTGAAACGGCAGCCCGAATCTTTTCCCGGATACACCGGATGCCGGTGCCAGACGGCCTCATTGTCCAGGCGGATCCGGTGATGGACATTGCCCGGGAAAGCCTTGGGCTGATCCAGCGATTTCCCGATCATCCCAAGGGAAAGGAAAAAGATCTTATCCTGGCCTATCACGATGAGGTGGTGGCCCTGGCCGGCCGGACCCGCAAGTTGTTTGCCAATGAAGATCTTTGTATCGTAAATACCGAAGTGAACTCCGGCAATTTCCTCATCAGCGGTGACGGTTCGTATCTGGTGGACTGGGAAAAGGCCGTGGTATCTTACCGCTACCAGGACCTGGGTCACTTTATGGTGCCCACCACCACCCTGTGGAAAACAGATGTCTGCCTGAGCAAAGATGAAAAGCGGGCCTTTCTTTCGGCCTACCACCGGGCGGTCTGTAACCTGGATGCCAGCCCGGAGATTGATTTCAGCCAATTGGCGGAAAAGACGAGGCTGATGGAGCGGACCATACTGCTCCGGGCCCTGTCCTGGTGCTTTATGGCCTGGTATGAGTACACGCAGACACAAAGAGCGTTGCAGAACCGGGAGACGTTTAACAAAATCGAGCAATACCTATCCGACATCCCATGGATCTTGAACTCCGTCGCATAGGCAAGCGGTTTGGGCACCGTACCATCCTGTCGGACATCAGTTTCAGTGTCGGTGCCAGCGACCTGGTATCCATCGTGGGACCTTCGGGGGTAGGAAAGACGACCCTGCTCAAAATTATCGCAGGCCTGGAGACGCCGGATACCGGGGAGATTGAGTTTTCCGCCCCCCTGACCCGGGAGAATCCCGTAATTATCGTTTTCCAGGACTACGTGCTGTTTCCTTCCATGACGGTGCGGGCCAACATCGGCTTCGGATTATCCACCCGGAAGATGGACAAGGAAATGATCCGGAAAAAGGTGGACCGGATGCTGGAATACTTCCGGCTTGACGCCCAGGCCGATCACTATCCGGAGCAGCTTTCCGCCGGCCAGAAACAACGCACGGCCATTGCCCGGGCCATGGTGGTGAACCCCGCGGTGCTGCTGCTGGACGAACCCTTTGCCAACCTGGACCGGAACCTCAAGATGGAAACCGCCAGGTTCATCCGCAAGACCCAGAAAGAATTCGGTATCCCCACGGTGAGCGTGACCCATGACCTGGAGGAGGCCTTTGCCATGTCCGATCAGATCGGCATCCTTCTGGACAAACGGCTGGAACAGTTCGACACCCCGGAAAACGTCTATTTTTCACCGGCATCTGCAGACGCCGCAACCTTTCTGGGTCCGGTGAACCGGATACCGGTAGAGCTGATTCATCATTTCCTGCCGGCATCTGCGGCCGGCGGTAAAAAAAGTCTCACGGTTCGTCCCGAAAACCTTGAGATTGCACCAGGCAAAGGCCCCGGGCGAATTACGGAAAAAACCTTTGCCGGCCATTATTTTGCCTATACCGTGGATATTGAAAAGGCTTCGTTCACCGTTTATTGCCAGGACGGCGGGTTTGAGGCCGGACAGACAGTGACCCTGAAATTAAAAAATAAAAATAAGGAGACCCCATGAAACGAATCGCACTGACCCTCATGATCCTCTGGGCCGCCCTGATACTCCCTGTGGCCCCTGCAGGAGCTGATGATACGGCCCTGCAGCATCTTCCCTTTGAACAGATCGTTGAAAAAGCCAGGGGGACCGAAGTCCGCTGGTACATGTACGGGGGCTGGGCCCATGTCAACGACTGGGTGGATACCCACGTGGCCGCTGAAATGAAGAAGCGGTACGACATTCGCCTGGTCCGGGTGCCCATGGATGCCGGGGTGTTTGTGAACAAGCTGCTCAACGAGAAGGCGGCCGGCAAACAAAAAGGGAACATCGACCTTCTCTGGATCAACGGGGAGAATTTCAAAAACGCCAAAGAGGCCGGCCTGCTGTTCGGCCCGTTTGCAGACACACTTCCCAACGTGAAAAAATATGTGGACCCGGCAAGCGTCACCCACGACTTCGGCTACCCGGTGGAAGGATACGAAGCACCCTACGGCCGGGCGCAATTCGTGTTTGAGTATGACTCGGCCCAGGTGACCCCGCCTGCCGATCTGGCAGGACTGAAAGCATGGATAATGGCCAACCCGGGCCGTTTTACCTATCCCCAGCCCCCGGATTTCACCGGTTCCGCCTTTATCCGCCAGGTGTTCTACGCCGTTACCGGCGGCCACGACCAGTATATGGCCGGCTGGGATGCGGACCTTTTTGCGAAAAAAGCGCCCCTGCTCTGGAAATGGCTCAACGAAGTGGAACCCTATCTCTGGCAGAAAGGCCGCACCTATCCCAAAGATTCCGCCACCCTGGATACCCTGTTTTCACGGGGGGAGGTGGCTTTCGGCATGTCCTACCACCCCTCCCATGCCCAGAGCAAGATCATCGAGGGCAGTTATCCTGCCACCGCCCGGACCTTTGTGCTGAAGGACGGCGCCATCTTCAACACCCATTTTACGGCCATCCCCTTCAACGCACCCAACAAGGCCGGCGGCATGGTCCTGGCCAACCTTCTGATCTCCGCGGATATCCAGTTGTCCAAATACCGTCCGGACCAGTGGGGGGATTTCCCTGCCCTGGATATATCCCGTCTGCCCGAGGCGGATCAAAAGCGGTTTCAGGATGTAGACCTGGGCCCGGCCACCCTGGGATCAGAGATCTTGGGCCCGGTGGCCGTTCCCGAAATCCCCTCCGCCTATCTTGAAGCCCTGGAACAGGGGTGGAAGGAACATGTCCTGGATAAGTAAACCAAATAAAACCACCCGGCCCATCCGGCTGATGTTGGGGCTTTCCCCGCTGCTGCTGCCCTATCTGGTGCTGTTCTGCGGCGGGGCAGTCCTGACGGCCTGCCAGTCTTTCGGGGTACTGACCCCGCTGCCCCATGCCGGCGGGGTGCTGGACGCCTACACCACCCTGCTGCGTGATGCCTCCTTTTTTGCCTCCTTTGGGTTTTCCTTGTGGGTGGCAACCGCCTCCGCCTTTCTGGCGGTGGCGGCAGGGGCTTTCCTGGCCTATAGGGTCTGGCGGCTGCCCGGGCGGCTTGCCCCCCTGTCACTGGTGTATAAAATTCCGCTCATCCTGCCCCATATTGCCGTGGCCTTCCTGGTGCTGATCTTCTGGAGCCGGTCCGGGGTGATAGCCTCGGTTGCCCACAGCCTGGGACTGATCCGGGAGATGCACGAATTTCCCAACATCCTTTACTCCGGCTGGGGGCTGGGCATGATTCTGGCCTACACCCTTAAGGGCGCCCCCTTTGCCATGCTGCTGGCACTGGCCCTGCTGGCCCGGTTCGATATCCGCCAGATCCAGACCGCCGCCATGCTGGGGGCCTCCGGCATCCGGATCTTTTTCACCATTGTCCTGCCCCGTCTGGCCCCGGCCCTGCACACTGGTTTTATCATCCTTTTTTTATACAGCTTCGGTGCCTTTGATATTCCCTATATCCTCAGCGAGAGCCGCCCCGGCATGCTCAGCATCCACGTGTACAACATCTACTTCAAGCATGACCTGGCCAGGCGGCCTGAGGCCATGGCCATCCTGACCCTGATGTTCGCCTTTGCCGTGGTCTTCATCATTGCCTACTCCAGGGCGGTGAGCCGCCTGGAAAACGGTGTAAGGAAGCTGTGATGAACCGGACCGCAAGACATGGAAGCACGCTGGTGGTGCTGGCCCTTTTGTTCCTGCTGCCCGTGGTGGTCCTCGTTCTGGTAAGCCTTGCCCCGGGCTGGCGGTTTCCCGATGTCTGGCCGGCGGCATTTTCCCTGCGGGGCGTGGATTTCTTCATTCGCCACCATGAGAAGATCCTGATGGCGCTTGCCTCTTCCTTCGGCTTTTCCCTGCTGACAGTGGCTGCCACCCTTTTCATGTGCCTGCTGCCCGCTGCGGTCTTTGCACGGCACCGTTTTCCGGGCAAAACCCTGCTGGAAGGCCTGCTGCTGACCCCGGCCCTGGTGCCGCCCATGACCTTTGCCATGGGGCTGCACTTCATCTTTATCAAGGTGTCCCTGGCAGACACCATACCCGGAGTGGTCCTGATCCTGGCCATGTTTTCCTACCCCTATATGTTCCGGGCCCTGGTGGCGGGCTTCCAGACCATGGGGGAGGACTACCGGATCTGTGCCCGGAACCTTGGGGCATCCCCCGCCGATATTCTATTCCGGGTGGAGTTTCCCCTGCTGGTTCCCTCCATTATTGCCGGCGGCAGTGTGGTGTTCCTGGTGGCATTTTCAGAATACTTCCTGGTCTTTCTCATCGGTGGCGGCAGTGTGCCGTCATTCACCGGGACCCTGTTTCCCCTGCTAAGCTCGTCAAACCGCTCCCTGGCGGCGATCCTGACCCTTATTTTCCTCTTTTTACCCGTGCTGCTCTTTGTGGTGATGGATATCTCGCTGATGCGGGCCTACCGGAGAAAAGGGATGATGTCGGCCTGAGTGAGAATGTCGGGACTTGCTCAATTCACCCCCGCATTCTTTTCGCCCTGCTGTTTTCAAATTATTGGTAAAGTCCGGATCATTTCAGTCCGATGATGCTAAAACGTTAGCGGCATTAAATTTGATTTTCCACATGTTCATATTGCCCGGCTCAATTTGGGCAACAAACGTAAAGAAAAATTTTTCATTATGTTTAAAAAAAGAAAACGCTATGAGGAGATCCAGGATCACTTTTTATTGAATTCCCATGTGGATTTAGCGATTAATTATGAACGGGATAACCAGTCCACCAGCCGGGTAATCATACGAAAAGCAGATTACTTCAAACATCTGCTGATGATGTACCAACCCGGTGATTTCAAGGTCCGAAGAGGGCAAGTCGTCAATATCAGCACCCTTCATTTCAGGGAAAAGAGAATTTCCCTATTTGGCCGTGTGATCCAGGCCGACTCAAAATACTTTATCGTACAGTACAAACCTGAGATTGTTTTCATTAACCTTCGACGGGGCTTCCGGGAAAATCCCAAAATCATATTTGATATTGATGGAAAAATTGAACTCCTCAAGAGAAGGCGGTCAATTTCTGACAAGCTGATTTTGAAAGATATCAGCATCACGGGGATCGGATTCTTATTAAACGGCTATAAATGGCGTAAGGATATATTAAACCGGCAGCTCAACTTCGAGGGAAGAATCAGCCTGAATTTTGTAAACAAAAAAGATCAGTCCATTTATGTGGTTGACGGAGATGTGAATCTGGTCCGGGTGATTCAAACCGCCAATGGATTTATAGAGGGCTATGAGTTCATGGGGAAAAAATCCGATAACCTTTCCAAAATCATCATGGATTCCCAGATTGCCCATCGGCAGGGCGAAATAAAATACTACGGTTAAAAACGGCCCAATCGCCGGTACGACCGTTTAACCTGGATATTTCCCTGGCACCTACATGGGGCGAAAAGTCGTCTCACCCGTGATGTTGTAACAGGCACTTACCCGGCAGCCGGCACCGCAGTGCCCCGCCGCTAAAATCCTCCCGCTCGTCCTGAGCGTACGGATAGCGTGATTTCCGTTGCTTGCTGTCCTTGACGCACCGGCAAATCAACGCCGCTTTGGGCCACTACGCCACCGGCTGCCTGGCCCTCCGGGTTTGCATCGCAGTGGCGATGTCATCTAAACCGGGCAATAAATGGTTCTTTCTGGCCATTTAAGGAGTAATGATGAAATACATATTTTTCTTAATTGTATTTCCTGCGGGATTATGATTATGTCGAATAGAATTGACTATCGACTATATGTCCGGCCAATCTTCATCTTGTCGGGTATCATTCAAATTTTCAGAATATGCGGTTAGGTGTCAAATAATAAGAAGATATACGGACCCGGTTAATCATTTGGTTTAGGAAAATTTTAAATGCCAATTAATATTTATCAAGAAAACTCGGATCGAAACCAAATAGATTGGATCTGCGATGATGATTGGGAGCTGCCTTCTCAAGTATTCGAACTCGAAAATTGGCTTATCAAAAATAAAGCTAATCTTAAAGCTGGACCGTACATCGCAGACATTGGTTTTACAGTACGGAAAGATGCTTCAGGTGGTGGAGGTATTCTTTCTTTAAAAATGATTGAAATTTTGCACAAAATCAAAATGGAGATTTTTTTATCTGAATATATCGACGATGAGGATTAATCTAAAACGAAAACCATAACCAATCGCTGAACTTGACCGGGTAAGTATCGCGGATTTGCTGTTAGCGCTTTACAAGCGTCAGCCTCTCGTCAGAATTCGGGGGACACGATACTTAATTCTAACAATCCAAATGAAGACAGATCAACCGCTTATTTGGCAACGTTACATTAATACGGAGCAATTTGCATGCACCGCAATAAATAAGATGGTAATTACTGTTACTGATCATCACAAACAAAAAACGGTCAAGTTCCCGATGGAGTTCATTGTAATTGAATAAAAATTGAAAGAGAACAAACGCACCGGACCGTTATGCTTTAGTACAAGAAATTGTGTTTGACAGATCTGTACATGATCAATATATTGTACATGTACAGTTTAGGTTTGGAGGAATATTATGAGAGCAATTACGTATACAAACGCCAGAAACAATCTTGCCAGCACCATGAAAAAAGTTTGTGACGATCATTCACCCATCATCGTTACTAGAAAAAATAGTGAATCTGTTATTCTGATGTCTCTTGAAGATTATGAAGCCCTTACAGAAACTGCCTATTTAATGCAAAGTCCTAAAAATGCCAAAAGG
>CAJWHT010000218.1 GCA_913041495.1 uncultured Desulfobacteraceae bacterium
TTCGGTCACCTTCTCGGCGCTCAGGTTGCTCTCCAGCATAGCCTTATCCTCCGGAAGGATGGTCATATAAAGCATGATAAAAATTGTTTTGCAAGAATTATTCTATGAAATTAACCGGTTAAGCAGGCCAGAGAACGGGAGTTTTAATTGTCGTTGAAGGAAAAAAATATTTGTCGTTGATCAGGCGTGGCCACGGTTGACGTCATCGGCATGAAACACACCCTCTTTGACGAGGGGATCTTTGCCTTTGTCCGCCCGGAACCTGGCGCCACCCTAAGTGGACGTGATGTCATCTCTTATTGTAAAACCATTGCTGCTTACAAGCGTCCACAACACGTTGAAATCTGGCCGGCAGACAAGGAACTGCCATTGACAAGAAGCGCCAAAGTGGACAAAATGGCCCTCACTGAACTGGCTGAAGGTATTGTGCAAGAGCTTAGAAAAAACGGAAAATGGGATTCGAATTCAGACAAAAGCCATGCAGAATAAAACCACCGAAAAAAAAAACCAGGCACATCTGCCGCAGATGCCGGATAAACTAAAAGCAAAACTCTATCCCACAGTGTTGGATTTGTTTTCAAACCGCGATTTTCACAAGGTCAATATTCGTGAGATCAGCAAAAGATCCGGTGTAAGCACCGGCACCATTTACAAATACTTTGCCTCAAAAGAGACCCTGATTTTCACTATCCTGAGTGAACATATCGACGATATCCACCGTCGTATTATAAGGCACATTGCCGGCATGCAGGATATTAAAGAGATATTCAGAAAAGTATTCTGGGTCACTATGGATGTTTACGACGCCACCCCGGGGGTAGCGATCACGGCATTTATAACAGTGCCCATGCGAACCTGGATGCAGGACCCAAGCTACCGGCGAAACGATGATCTGGGCATTTTAAAACAGCACATCCAAAGGGCGAAGGATAAAGGGACAATTGATCCGTCCGTTACGTCAAAGCAGATCCTGGACGCTTACTACATGGTGTGCCACCGATATATTCACAACTGGTATTTTGATGGTATGAACTACAGGCTTACGGATCAATTGGACGAATATTTCAATCTTTTTTGGAAAATTCTGCGCCCCTGAGTTGGCCTTACATCTCAAAATGTCATAAAAAACGGGGGATTGCCCCAAGGGTCAGTCACCCGTTACGTTTTTGCTTTCGTTTTTTTGCTGCCCTTATTTTGCCGTCAGGTTATAGACACCGTCCCAATCTTTGCCCGGGGGATCTTCGATATATGCGTCACACCGCTTGATGTAGGTTTTGCAGGGACCGTCCGCAGGATAATCCAACAAAATGGATTCAAACTCAGTCTTTGCCTGGCTGAATTGCCTACCTTTATACAATGCCAGTGCACTGTTATACCGGTCAATCAAACCGGAGGTCTGATCATCCAGGTTGCCTTTGGTTTCCAACAGCTCATAAACCGTTATGGGTTCTTTCTTGCCGACAACGCGAATGGTGTCAAGCTCGCGAACTTCCACCTCATCTTTCACCTTTTCATAGGTGAAATGTGAAATCATGGTATAGGTGTCATAGTATTTGTTGGCACCCTCCAGCCGTGCGGCAAGGTTAACGGCATCCCCCATAATGGTATAATCCATTCTGGTCTGGGATCCCATGTTACCCACAACCATTGGGCCGGTATTTATTCCCATTCTTACATTGAGCAAGGGCTTGTCTTCTTCCTCGAATCTGGCCCTGATCTCATTCATCCGGTTCTGCATCTCAATGGTGGCCAGACAGCATTTCAACGCATGATCCGGCTGATCCAGGGGCGCTCCCCAAAAGGCGATAATGGCATCCCCTTCAAATTTATCCACCGTACCGTCGTATTTGGAAATAATATCGGTCATTTCAGTGAGATATTCATTCAAGAGCGCAACCAGTTGATCCGGGGATAATTTTTCAGATATGGAGGAGAAACTGGCCACATCACTGAAATAGGCCGTCATTTCCCGTCTTTCACCACCCAGACTGAGCTTGTCGGGATTCTTAACCAGGATATCAATTACTTTGGGTGACAGATACTGGCCAAAGGCATTGGTTATAAAGCTTTTTTGTTTCCGCTCCAGTATAAACAAATGGCCGTTTATGATGATAAACCCGCCCAGTGCTGCCATCAGCGTGTATGTCATTGAAATGATGGTATGGGCGTATACGTAGACCAAAACGCAAACACCGCAGTAAACACCGGAGAGCAAAATACTCATCATCCCCCGCGACAAGGGGTTGGGAAGGCGGTGGGCAAAAACGAAAAACATAAGATATGTCAGTAAGAACGCTATCTCCATTTTAAGCGGGGCAGAACGCAAAGGGGCGCCCCGCAGCAGAGTTGCCACCTCCTGGGCCAGGATTTCAACCCCGAAGGCCTGGCCGACCATGGTGTCAAAAAGATCATGTCCCACCTCGGAGGTATCTCCGATAAAGACAATCTTGTCCTTCACCAGGGGGGCGTATTCTGCGATTTCATAGGGATCATCAATATCAATTTCCATGATATCCAGGCCGGAAATCCCCACAAAAGGATCTTTGCTTAAAAAATTATCCTCCGGCTTTTCGCTGGGTGCCATAAAGGTGAGATAATCAATCCAGAAATCATTAAACTGATCCAAATAAATTCTTTTATCCCCAAGCACCAACACCCCGTTTTCAAGCGTTGGCTCCACCCCCAGATACGCAGCCGCGGTTTTTACGGAAATCGGCCATTCCTTGTGCGCCTTAATGATGTCCGGAAATATCCTTAGGCGGTTCAATTGCCCGCCGACTTCGGTGTGGTTGGAATAGGCCGTTTCCGTGACCTTGTGGAGCGCGGGGGTGGGGTAATTGACCTCGACAAACTCATTTCCCCGGAAGACGAGCTGGGAAACGAGAATCGTATTCCCAGCCTCGCTCAGATATTCCGCCATTATCGGATCTTCACCATAGGAACTGGCAAAATCCATGATCATATCCACCATGATCACCTTGGCACCCAAAGCGTTCAGATTCTGGACCATGATCCCAATATCTTCCCTTTTCAGAGGAAAAGAGCCGTACTCGTCAAAAAACGCTTCGTCCTGAACGATGATTGCAATTTTGTCTTTCAGGAACTCGTAGGCGCCGTCTTTGTCCAGATTGTTCCGTATAAGATGGTGTCGAACACTTATAAACTCATTTTCAATGGCTTGAAATACTTCATAGCGCTCCAGGGGAATCATTAACAAAAACAACACAAGGGTAATGATCAGATCCGGACGTTTGAATAGGGTTGATAGTGTTCTCGTTTGCCCTGCCATCTAGTTACTCGGCCTCAAGTTCTTTTTGAAAGGCTTCAAGTTCCTTGGTGTACATATCCTTGAGCATGAGTTTTTTATAAACCCTGAACAGGTAGGGTTTCATCTCGATCTCATCCGGATTTTCGTCCAGATATTTCTGGTACTGATCCAGTGCGGCAACCCACATTTCTTCTTCCTCAAAAACGCTGCCGAGCATAAAATAATTGTCCGGGAAATTGGATTCAATTTCATTGACCGTGGTCAGCAATGTCTTGGACTTGTCTTCATCCATCCAGATGAGCTGGTGCTTTTTATCCTCTCCACGCTTTCTGTAAGGTTGCAGGGAACTTACGATCTCCCCGTTTTCAATGACATGGATGACATAGTCCTGTGCGCCTTTAAAGGGTTTGACCTTAACGCGGACGATGGGGTTGCTTGTGGCAGGCACATCATATTGCATCTCCCCCACATCCAGGCGATAGGAAAGTTCCTCACCTTGATTGGGCCAGACAACATAAGGGTAAAGATCACTTAAAACCAGTTCCCGGGCAGCCTGCAGATCAAGCTTTTTTTTGGGCGCACGGCGAACGGTGGTATAGGATTGTGCCTTGCTGAACTTCTTCATCAGGGCCTGGGTAAGTGCACCGGCAGCGGCATCTGGTTCCATGGAACCTTGTACCGTTTCAAAGTCTGCATTGGTCACCTTTACCAAAGCATCGGAAGAAATTTTAAAATTTTCACCGCTTTTCTGGCTTAACAGATTGCCTGTGGCATCAGGACCGGTTTTAACCTGATACCCGCTGAACAGAAATTTATTCCGCCGAACTTTTTTCCATTTCTTACCATCTTTTGAATACTCCACAAGCCCTTGAACATTGAAAAGTACCCCCACCGGATCTTTGACCTTTGCTGCCAGCAGGCTTCCAGGTAAGCAAAACGTGATGATTAAGATTAAAACAAACAATCTCTTTGCCATGATTCCTCCTTAAATGGTTCTATCCGTGATACGATTTTCTGTGATATATGTTTTGACTGTATAAGCCTTTAAAACCTTTCCAAAGACAATTTACAATATATATGCCCGAAGATGCAATCGCCGTTTTAAGTTTTACAAACTACAATCCTACCATAAAAAATGCCGACCAATAATAGGGGTGTCCCCATTGGTAATGACTCGCCATTTGTAAGCGGGCTTCATGGAACGCATCACGCACTGATGCGCCTTTTAGCATTTCCTCATACAGAAGGGTCATCAATTTTTGCGTACCGGCATCACTGACCTCCCACAACGAATTGACCACCGTTGAGGCCCCTGCCTCCTGAAATGCCCGGCGTAATCCATAGACCCCTTCCCCTTCATGAATCTCCCCAAGCCCTGTCTCACAGGCCGATAAGATTACAACCTTTGTCCCCTGGAGATTTAATTCGAGCACTTCCATAGCGGTGAGAACACCATCATTATCCGTGTCAATTTCACCCAGAAATGCTGCATTTTGATTGATTCCGGCAAAGGCAAGGCCTGCCCTCAAAAGGGGGTTATCCCCCGGAGGCGGGATGTCCAGCCCCCCGCTTCGCATGGTTTTGAGCAACCTTTTGGTAAGTCTTTCCTGGGGTTGGAGAAAAAAACCATGTGTGGCGATGTGCAAAATTTCAGGTCCCTGGTCAAATCCGCGCAGTTTCGCCTCTTCACCATCTTTTTTGTAATAAGAGACGGTTTCTTTTTTACCCTGGGCGAGCAACTCAATATCCCGTCCTTCTGCTTCAGCACCGGGCAGGGGATCAAAATTCAATCCCCGCATGCCTCTCACGCCACGGGACATCCTTAATCCATTGGCCAGATCATCGTTGCCTGTCCGGCCATCTGTCCTGGAACCGGACCGTGACCGGCTTCGCTTAATCTTCTTTTTTTCCCTTGTGTACGCTTCCAGGTCATAATCAGGCCCGGCAATCATCAAAAGCGTATTATTACCCTCAACAACTTCCCGGCGAACAAGATCACGCATACTTGTCAGTATATTAATCCGGTAAGTTGTCAGCAGATAGTTTTCATCCGGGTCCATCAAAGCCTCAAAAGGCATAATGTTAAGGATGCCGTCCGGTACCAGGTAGATGTCTGTTTTTTCTCCAAGGCTGTCCAGTAACGGCTCCCAGATTTGCTCGTAACGATACTGGGCCTCGTCGAATAAATCCTGCCGTTCAGCATCTTCATCAATAATGACTTCACGGAAAATTTTGACACCCTCCTCCAAATCGGCCATTTCTCCATATTGGATCAAATCAAACCGGGCGGTATCATCCACTTTATTTTGGGCGGTGACGGCGATGAGTTTTTTCGTCAAATCAGATGGTTCATTATATATGAAATAATCAACAACAACACTATCCGCCCCCAGTTTCTCCATCACATCATCCAGGGTCATGGGAGCAGATTTCTGTTTAAAGACAGCACTTTTGCGGGCAAGCTCTCCTTCAATAAACTCAATATCGTCTATGATTTCGAGAGTTCTTTGCTTATGCTCTTCTTCGGTCATGCCATCAACAGGACCGGATAAGGTCAGTGCTGCCAACTCCTTTTTTATATCCATCAAATTTTGACTGATCTTGGCCAATGCCGGATCCTTGGAAAAGGAGACAACCTGTTGGATTTCCGAAGAGATCTTCAAAAGCAGGCCTTTTCGCTCCAAGCTTATCTCAAGAATTTTCCGGGCGGCTTCGGGGTAATTTCGATTAATCAAGAGTGCCACAAGGGCATCAAGTTCCAGCCGATGGATATGGATAAAACCTGCTCTGGCGTTCTCATTGGTGGCCCACAACACTCTGTTGAAAAATTCGTTTCGACGGTCAAAAACCGTTAATCGCAGGTTCAACGCCTCATCCCACTGCCCACGCTGTTCTTTCAGGTCTGCATAATGATTCAGGGTTTCAAACGTATACGGATGAAAAAAGCCTAATTCTTTTTCACTGAGTGCAAGTGTTTTGGCAAATAACTCATCTGCCTCATCATGTTCTTTGGCAGTGGTCAGCACTACGGCCAGATCGTGCATGGATCGAATCGTATCCACATGTTCGGGTCCAAAGACTTCGGTTCTCAGCCTCAACGCTTTTTCGATGGCCGTTCTTGCTTCCTGAAAATTTCCAAGCCGCTGGTAGGTTCGTCCCAAATTGTTAAGGCTTTTGAGACTGGCCTGATGCCGTTCTCCGTACAATGTGTTCCAGATTTCATGGGCTTGTTGAAAATGCACCAGGGCTTTTTCATTCTCCTCTTGAAGCAGATACAGGTATCCCAGGTTATTTATATTTGCAGCCGTTCGGGTGTGTTTTTCCCCAAGAGACTTCTTGCAGAGTTCGATCAGTTCCTGGTGAATGGGTTCTGCTTTGCTGAAAAGCCCCTGGCTTTCATACAGCAAGGCCAGATTATTGAGCATATTCCATACATTTCGATCATTTTTCCAGGTATCGGGGCTGATCTCCTTGGAGTACCGGATGGCCTGACGCAAAAGCGGCTCACTTTTATCGAACAGTCCCTGGTTATCAAATACAAGTCCCATATTGGCCATAAGCCTGATGGTGACGGGGTGTTTCGTTCCTCCTATAGCAGACATCTGCTGGTATGCCCTGTCGTAGAACATTTCAGCATCTTTAAATTCTCCGAGTTTTCGATAGATGTTGCCCAGATTTGTCATTCCCGTGACTGTATTGGGGTGTTTTTCGCCGAAACGGCTCAGGGTAGTCGTATAAATCGTCTCATACAGATTTCTCGCCTTTTTGTAATCCCCGATGTCTTCATACAGATTCGCCATGAAATTCTGGGTAATCAAGGTGAAATAATGGTCGTCCCCGAATTTGGCTTTGACATTTTCCAGATTTTCAACAAGCAGTTTTTCAGCATCCGTATATCGGCCCTGCAACCTATAGATGTCAGCCAGCCAATTTATGGTCTGCAATCGAGGAGTGGCTTTTGGCCCTAAAGCTTTTGACTGAAGTTCCAAAATGTTCTGGTACATTTTTTCCGCATCGGCATAGCGGGTCTGTAACTCAAAGTTCTTTGCCAAAGCCGAATATACCGCCACCGTATCGGGATGATGATCTTTCAGGGTATTGGAAAAATGCGCTGCAACCTTCTTAAACGCTGTTTCCGCATTTTTTATATCCCCCTTTTCCTGGAGCAGGTCGGCTTTTTCGTACTTTGCCCGCAAAACCTTTATATGTTGCTCTCCCACAACTTTTGAAAGTGATTTTATAGTCTCGTCTAAAAGCGATAATGCCGATTCGTATTGCCGCATTTTTCTGGCAATTGAGGCTTTTTCAAAATTAATCCAGATGGTTTCCGGATGGTCCGGTCCCAAATGCGCCTCATACCCTTTTCGAACCGCATCATAGAGGGTGGCAGCCTTTTGGTATTGATTTTCAGATGACAGAATCCGTGCAAGCCGCACCTTGCTTTCCAGTATCAGCATATGGCCGGGTTCGAAATTTTCTTCGGCCAGTGTAACCGCTTGCTCGGTAAAATATCTTGCCCCTTTTAATTTTCCGGATGCCAGCAAGCCGGCCCCCTTTGAAATCGCCTTTTCCCACTCGGGATAGGCAGCAGACCCTTTCTCATCCTTTGGGGCTTGTTTCAGCGCCTCCATGCGATTCATCATTTCCTGTGGCCAGTTGCTCAACACGCTTTTTACCTGAGCCTGATATTGAGAAACGAGCTGATATCTTTTTTGTGCCAGGCCAATATCCACCACTTTTTGAAAATATTTGGCGGAAGAATCGTAATCGTTGATCATAAAAGAGGCTACCCCAGCATTGCTGGCATATTCAACAGCCATAGGCGCAAGTTCATTTGCCTTTATGAACGCCTCTAAAGCCTCTCGGGCTTTCCCTGAATTGATCAGCCGTTTACCTTCATCATTAAAGGCTTTGGCGGTTGCAGCCTTATCTGAGGCATCCGTTTTTTCCTGCGCAGATATATTCCCTGATAAACCGAGGAAAAGACATGAAATGATGATGGCCGTCAGGCCCATTGTGCGAAGCTTGTGATTTTCCATATTAGTCCCTTTGAATCTACGGGGTAGTCCGGAGCTAAAATTCATGCGAAGGCTCATTTTCCCAGGGTTTGCCGGCAAAAAAAGCGGTTTAACCCTTCCATTTTTCGCCACCAATGTATAGCTCGATTATCCACTATGTTTTATCACAGCTACCCGGCTAAGACAAACACTGTGATATCATCATTTCAGACTGTATTTTCAAATTGAGAGCCTTGAAAAACCTTGTGTGCAGGTGTTATCCAGCCTAAGTTGCCCCTGAATAGGGCATATAACCCGGGCCCTGCAAAAAGAATTTGACAGAAGTTTTACGCAAGGTCATTTGAGCCTGCAAAAACAATGGGATAAAGCATCCTAACTTACTTTCCGCACCTTAAAAACTAAAGTCGTTTGATTTTTATATTTATTAAA
>CAJWHT010000219.1 GCA_913041495.1 uncultured Desulfobacteraceae bacterium
CATCGTCATCGTTCCGGCGGACATCAAACAGATCCAGGAAACCATTCTTGAGATTTCCACCTATATGAAGCAGATCGGTATTTACGTGGAATAAAAGGCGTATCGTCCCGCTGCTTTACTTCAAATCAGGCCGATGGCCGAAAGCAGGCCAAGAACGATCCCTGAAATACGTCCGGAGATCGTCTTCTTTCTTTCAGCCGGGCGTTCCCGGGTGACGGCCGCAGGTCTCTTTGCAAGTTTCTTTTTCAGCCGCAGACGGTTCAGGTAGGTGACGGGCGGCCTTGCCACCCTGGCGTTGCCTGACAGGGCCGCCTTTGCATCGAACACCAGGTCCAGAACATGAAAATTTCCTTCCCCTGATCCCAGATAGTTCACACAGCCCGCACAATACGTCATGGCCGGCAGGCTTTGTGCCGATCGTTTGCGCTTTGCGGCCCAGGCATTGCCCCGGTCCGGATTCAGACAGGCCGCCGAGCCCCCTTCCCCGCAGCACAAGGTGTGTGCTCCGGAGTGCCGCACCGCTTTGACTTCCAATCCCATGTGGGTTGCAAGGGTCCTCACCGCGTTTTGTGTGGGCCGGTCGAATCTGGCCTGACAGGGGTCCTGGATGACGACCTTGGGTTTTCCGGCATCCTTGACAAGGTAGGGGATGGGCGTTTGGGCCAGCAACTGGTATACGGATACCACCTTGAACGAACTGTGATCCTTGAATATCCGGTGGCAGGAAGGGCAGGCCGTCACCACGGTGGTGATGCCGTTTGCCGTGAGGTAATCCGTCATTTCAAAAAAATTGGATTCGAAGTGGGCCTGCCGTCCCAGGTCGTAAGACGGTTTGGTGCAGCAGTGAAGGATAATGCCTGTTGCGGAATCCTGGTGTTGCAGGTATTCATAGGTCTTCAGGGTGTTGGCCGGGCGTGTGCCGGCCAGGGTGCATCCCGGAAAAAAAACAGTGGTGCAGCCCAGAGGCAGGCTGTAAAATGAAAAGGTGCGTGAGCAGCCTTTTTTTTCATACCCCAGTATGCGATGGTAGCGCTTGAGGTCCGCGGTCCCGGCCGACACGGCTGCCTGCCGCAGGTGAAGAAACATCGCAGAGGGGGCCAGGGATTTGGGGCAAACCGCCGTGCAAAGGCCGCAAAGACTGCACTCAAAGGCGAGCCGGAATTGATCATCCCCTTGGGCACTGGCCAGGTAAGCCGCAGCAATTTGCCCGGGTGTCCCGTTTTCTGAAAGGAAGCTGCAAAGGGCTTTGCAGGTCCCGCACCGGGCACAGTTTTCTGCCATGGATGACACTGGGCTTATCACAGGTGTGGGGAAATGGGATGTGTTTTCCGGTGCTTTAAACATTGGGGCTATAACCTTAACGTATGGGGCGGTTGATGCACACGGAGTTTAGGACGGCGGGCGGGTAAAGTCAAAGAGATAGTTTGGATAAAGACCCGGGTGCCTATAGGATAACCCAATGGATGACAGGGGAGGGCTGTATGAAGCTGGTTGCCGACAACATCAGGATCACCAAGGCGGAAATTCAAAAATCCTTAAACGACAGGGATCCGTTGCCCGTCAGGACGCTGGCTCAAAGGTGTGCCGCAGCAGGCGCCCATGCCATCGACATTAATACCGGCCCCCTGAAAAAAAATCCCGAATCCTCCATGACCTTCTTTGTCCGGGCTGTCCAGTCCGTGACCGACCTGCCCCTGGTCATTGATACCACCAACCCCCTGGCCATGGCGGCGGGACTTGAGGCGGCGCAAAATCCTGTTATCATCAACGGGATTTCCCTGGAGCCGGAAAAGCTCTCCCATATTTTGCCCCTGGCCGCCAGGTATGATGCGGATATTGTCGGGTTCCTTCTGGCTCCGGACAGCCGTGTCCCCAGGGAAAACGAAGAGCGATTCGAGATCGCCCTGGCCCTTGTGGGGGCCGTGGAAGCTGCCGGCATATCTCCTGAGCGCCTGATCCTGGACCCGGTGGTGCCGCCCCTATCCTGGGATGACGGTCTTGCCCGTGCGCGGGAGGTGCTGGAAACCGTCGGTATGCTGCCCGAGCTTTTAGGATTTCCCGTCCGGACCATGGCCGGCCTTTCAAATCTTACCACCGGTGCAGGGGATAAGGGGAAAAAGAACCGGATGGAAATCGTCTATCTCTCCATGCTGGCTGCAGCAGGACTGGATTACCTGATGCTGGATATACTGAACTCAGAGGTTTCGGCCGCAGCCAGAGCCGCGGACCTGATGGCGAGAGGAGAGATCTTTTCCTGGGCCGGGGTGGATTAGCTGGTGGGCCCTATCGTGCCCGTAGCCTGTCATATCAATGTCCCCGTTTTTTGGGAACGTCAGGTAGGCAATCCGTTTAAAAGGATGGGGGCCAGCTTTTTTCTGGAGACGGCCAGGTTATCCTGATGGGCGAAAGAAACATTGGGGCGGGCCGGTTGGGCTTGATGGGATTTGACCGGGGTCAATCTCAGGTTGTGTTTGTCCAGCAGGACTGCCAGGCGGTCGTGAAGGTCCTGGTCTGCACACCAGAACGCAAGGTCCCGGCTGAAATCGGGGGCATGATACGCATTCATTGTGATCAGGATATCCAGCCGCTTTTTACCGGCAAAGACGGCCAGCTTGTCTGTAAGTCCGGGGTCCTTTTCCAGCCAGTCACCAAGAGCGAGCGTCACCGATGCAATACCACAGCGCAGGCCATCCATATCGTATTGCTTGAAGTCTTTTCTCAGCAGATCCTCGGTACTCAGCCCGGAGGTGTCGAATTTGGCCGCCCGGATCGCCTGGTAATAGGCTGACGGGTCGATTCCGGCGGCTGTCTCAAGTTTTCTGGCCATGGCAATGTCCTGGGCCGTGGTCCGGCCGGCATCCGGATTCAGGTTTACAGTATCCAGAAGGATGGTTCCCAGAAGCAGGCGGGCTGCAGCCCGGTCCGAAAGAAGTTCCGGATAAAGGGTTTGCGCCTCTTGCGCCGCCAGGGTGGCACAGGAGCCCACGGGAAGAATCCGCCGCGGATTTGCATCCGGATAAAGCCCTTCGTCCCGGTGATGATCCAGGATGGCCGTCACGCGCAGGCTCCTGTCAGATAAGCCCTGGACCGGCCGGTTGTGGTCCACAAGGGCAACGCAGTCGGCAGCTGTCAGAAGATCCCCCGCATCATCCGCAAAAATAAGGTGCTGCGGATGGATGCCTGCGGCCTGAAAAACGTATACCGCTTCGGTGCGCAGCCTGAAATCTTCCCCGGGAATGGGGATCAGGGGAACCGTCAAACGGCCCTGGGAGTTTCGGGACAAGGCGCAGGCAAAGACCAGGGCCGACACCATGGAGTCCAGATCCGAAGCTTCGTTGCCCAGCACCACCAGGGCCGACGGGATTGCAGGCCGGGCGACGGCTTTTTTAACCGCCGTCAGGTATGGGGCGATAATGCCACACATGTCAGGTCTCAGGCATCTTTGAAGGTAATGGCGGCGTCCTTGGGCAGGGCCAGGCCGGTGGATACTTCAATGGATTTCAATATCCCCGAAATCACAGGACAGGAGACATGGGGAATGGTGGCAAGGGACACCTCCAGCACCTTGGAGTTCAGCTTTCCGGTCCCTTTGTCCTTAAACAGTTCTGTCATGGCATTCAGGGGTTCCCCGCCCAGAATGTCTTCTACTTTTTTCCAGTTGGCGCACTCGCTTTCCAGGTGGAACACAGCCGTGTAAGGGGCGGTGCTTTCGGTGGTGACGGTGGTGGTAAATCCGCAGATGCCGCCGGTGATATCTACAACAGTCATATTTTTCTCCTTGCTTGGTTTTCGCTTATAAATTGCCAGCTTTTTTTTCCTGAAGCCGTTGGCGCACTGTCCTAATATAGTCCGGTGTGGTCCCGCAGCATCCTCCCACAACATCAATGCCCAATGCCTTGATCGCCATGAGATTGTCCGCGAATTCATTTTCATCTTCCGGATAAGTCAGCTCCGTATCGGCACCGGTCTGGGGCAGGCCGGCATTGGGCTGGACAATGACGGGAATATCCACGGCCTGCCGAATCTCGCCGGCCAGGCGGATCATGGTGTCGCTGCCCATGGCGCAGTTGGCCCCCACCATGGAACAGCCCTCATCCGCCAGGGCCTTCATGCTGTCGGCTGGCCCGTTGCCGAAGATGGTGAAAAATCCTTTTGGGGTTTCCTTGAAGGTCAGGGAGCAGGCCACGGGGATATCCGTGACGGACCGGATACCCTGCACCGCTGCCAGGGCCATGTTAAGGTCGAACATGGTTTCGATGATAAAAAGGTCCACACCGGCATCTGCCATCACGGCAGCCTGGTCTGCAAATGCCGCCACTGCTTCTTTAGGGGATATGGGCCCCATGGGCGCAAGCATTTCTCCCAGATCGCCGATGTCCGCCGCCACAAATTGATCCGGCCCGCAGGCCTGCCTGGCCAGTTCCACGCCGGCGCGGTTGATCTTAGCCATGGATTCGGACACCCCCATTTTTTTCAGCTTCATGGATGAGGCCCCGAAGGTGTTGGCCGACGCCACGTCTGCCCCGGCCGCATAGTAGGCCCTGTGGATGTCCAGGATATCTTCGGGGCTGTGGATATTCCAGCTTTCCGGCGCCTCGCCCGGGGTCAGGCCTTTGGCAATGAGCAAAGAGCCCATGGCGCCGTCGAAGAGCAGTCCGTCCTTTTTTATTTTTTCAAGAATGGTCATGGTTATTTCCTGTTGTTTATGGGTCTGAACGCCTCATGCTACCCGGCTTTGTCTATATTTGCAACGAGATTTCATTATTCTGGCGAAGCGGATTTTCATCTGGTTTAAAAACTGATATAGTGTAAAAATATACTCAAAAATAAGCAGAATTCCCGATGAAGATATCAATCCATATACTCTATCCCATATACTCTATCGCTGGAGGCAGGCATGATCCGGCAAATTAATATACGTCAATTGGTACACGCCCTTTCCGATGCACTGGATCTTGTGGGGCTGGATGAGGATCAGCATGGCAAGCGGGTAGCATTCATGGCCCGGAACTGTGCGGAAAACCTGGGGTGGGAAGGCGGTCAACTGGAGCGGCTCTACAATGCTGCCCTGGTCCATGACTGCGGGGTCTCCTCAACGGAGGTTCACCGCCGGCTGACCAATGAACTGGACTGGGAAGGCTCCCAGGATCATTGTATCAGGGGAGAAGATCTTCTGTCCCGGTGCCGGCTGTTCCGGGATATTGCTCCCGTGGTCCGTTACCATCATACCCATTGGGAGGATCTCCCGCCGGAGCTTGACCGGCAAACCGCCCTGGCCGCCAATCTGATTTATCTGACAGACCGGGCCGATGCCCTGATCTGCCAGAACGCCCACCAGGATATTCTCATGGCGCGTCACAGTATCTGCGATACGCTGTTTGCCTACCGGGGCCGTTTTTTTAACGCAGGGCTGGTGGATGCCTTTTTGGATGCGGCAGGCAACGAGTTTTTCTGGCTGGCCATGGATTCCCGGCACCTGTTCCGGTACCTGATCCAGATGGAGCAGGGAAGCTGCACCGAGACGGCCGATCCCCGGACCCTTCTGGAAGTGGCTGGCCTGTTTGCCGACATTGTGGATACAAAAAGTACCTTTACCCATGAGCATTCCAAGGGGGTGGCCCGGCTGGCCAGGCTGCTGGGCACATACCTGAACCTGCCCGAAGATACCCTGGCCGACCTGGAAGTTGCAGGATTGCTCCATGACCTGGGCAAACTCAACGTGCCGGATGAGATCCTGGAAAAGGCAGGTCCCCTGACCGAATCGGAACGGGCCGTGATGCTGCATCACAGTTTTGAAAGCTATCAGATTCTCAGCCGGATCGATGGCTTTTCAAAGATTGCCCAATGGGCGGCGTTCCACCACGAAGACATGTCCGGCACCGGATATCCCTTCAGGAAAAACAGTCTCACCCTTTCACCGGAGGCCAGGATCATTGCCGTGGCAGACGTCTTCCAGGCTTTGGCCCAGGAACGGCCCTACCGGGAGGCTCTGCCGACGGAAAAAATCCTTCTCATCCTCAGGGAAATGGTTGAAGAGGGGAAACTGGACCCGGATCTGGTGGCCATTGTGGAGGCCAGGCCCAAGGAATGCTGGCGCAGTGCGGTGGGCCAAAGCGCCAAAGGGATCCATTAGGTTCCGGTCCGGGGTGCCGTTTGCCGTAACCGGGATATTTTGGCCTCGTCAAAGGAGGCCATCTCGCACATCAGGCGGCAGGCGGTATCTGAAAGATCAATGGCCAGTGCGGCGCCGGACCCTTCCCCCAGGCGCATGGACAGATCCACCACCGGTGTCAGCCCCATATGGTCCAGTGCGGCGGTATGGGCGATCTCCACGGATTGGTGCCCGGCAATAAAGTAGTCCGCGATATCAGGGTTCAGCAGGTAGGCAATGAGGCCTGCGGCAGTGGAGATCACCCCATCCAGAACCACGGGGCAGCCCCGTGAGGCTGCTGCCAGTGCGGCACCTGCAATACCTGCGATTTCAAATCCCCCCACGGCCTTGAGAATCGCCATGCCGTCTTCCGGGTCGGGCCGGTGGAAGTTCAGCACCCGCTCAATAACCTCGGTTTTGTGGGACAGCCCCTGGTCGTCCACACCGGTACCCCTGCCGGTGGTGCGGGCCGGCGGCACACCGGTGACGGCGGATATGATGGCCGATGCCGAGGTGGTGTTGCCGATCCCCATCTCACCCAATCCAACAATATCAGGTTTTTTATTCTTGCAGGCGGACGAGAAGGCAGCCATTCCGGCTTCCAGCGCCTGGACCGCCTGCGCTTCAGACATGGCAGGTTCCAGGGCCATGTTTTTTGTTCCCCGCGCCACTTTGGACCGTATCAGGAGCGGATGGGAAGAAAACTCTTTTCTAACCCCCATGTCCACCACTTTCAGGTCAATACCGTGACGGCGGCAGAGGACGTTGATGGCTGCCCCGCCGTTGAGAAAGTTGTCCACCATCTGGCCTGTGACTTCGGATGGAAAGGCAGATACCCCTTCTTCAGTGACACCGTGGTCCCCGGCAAAGATAAAGACGGCTTTGTTTTTTATCACCGGGTTCAGGGTGTCCAGGATACGGCTCAGACGGATCGCCAGGGGTTCCAGTTTGCCAAGGGCGCCAAGTGGCTTGGTCTTTTCGTCCATTTTGGCCCGTGCATCGGCTTCCAGATTTTTGGACAGGGGGCGGATACCGCTGATAACTTCACGGCAGGTGGGGGATGCGGCAAACAGGGCTTCCAGCCCTTTTGTTTCCGTTTTTTTTTCCATGCGTCGATCCCGGGACGCCGTGGGCGGGACAGTCTGCGGCCCAGCCTCTGTAAAATCCAGGATGTACTTCAGGGCCTGTCCCTTAAGCACCTTGGGCAGCAGGTCGGGTGCCGCCTCGGGCGGGACCACGTCCTCAACCAGCATGCCAAGTTCCCGGGTATGGGAGATCAGGAAGGGAATCGCCCGTTCCATATCCGTCCGCCGCATGCCGTAGCCGCCGCTGATGCTGGCCTCCTTGTAATGGATCAGGTTCAGGAGGTTGGTTTCCACGGTTTCGTTTTTGGTGATGCCGGAGAAAAAGGAGATATGCCCCCCCTTGTCCACCTTGGTGATGGCCTGGCAAAGCGCGATATAGTCCGGGCAGACATTGATCACCAGGTCGAACCGGCTCTCATGGGTTTCCTGTACGCAGTCCAGGCCGCATGCCTCAAGTACGGGAGAAATCTTCCGGATTTTCGCCGCATCTTTTTCCAGGATCAGCGGTGACAGGCCGATATGGCGGGCGTACAGAGCGGTGATCAGCCCCATGGTGCCGCCGCCGTAAATCAGGAGCTGACGGCTCTCGGACAGCGGCAGTTTTTCAAAAGCGTTAATGACGCAGCCCACGGGTTCCGCAAAACAGGCGGCGTGGATGTCCAGTTCATCCGGTACGTGAATCAAGCTTAGGGCCGGCAGCACCGCCTGGTGGGCGAATCCCCCGTCGGAATGGAACCCGGTGATTTTCATGTCATCACAGAGGTTCTCCCGCCCTGCGCGGCAGTAGGGGCAATGGCCGCAGCTTTTGCCCGGCCAAACGATGAAACGTTTTCCTTTACGGTCTTTCACCACCATTTCATGGCCCAGTACCCGGGGGAACACCAGGTCCCGGTGTCCCTGTTCCCACATCTTGGCATCGGTCCGGCAGACGGCGCAGGCCAGGACATCCACCCGGACGCAGGAATCAGGCGTGTCCCCTTCCCGGGGTTCGGAAAGTTCCTCCACCGCCAACTGCCGTATCCCTTTCAACACCATCCGGATCATTACAAATCCTCTTCGCTGAGTACCAGTTTTTTAACTGTTACTGCGTCAAATCCGCTTTCGGCCGCTTTGTCTGCGATATCCCTGACATGGTCGAGCCGGTCCATGGGAAAGACCGAGGCCTTGTCCAGGTTGACGGTAATCAGTCCTTCCGGTTTCACCCGGATGTATCGGGATCCGGTTTTAATAATCAATAATTCCAATTAGCTTTTCTCCGGATTGTCTTATTTCCGTATTTATACCAGGGCGTGGAGGGTGGCCAGCCCCTTTTCAGGCTCCCGGTTCTGGGCGGAAACCCAGCGTTCCAGGGTATCAAAAGCCTTGCCTTTTTCCAGGATTACCGCAGCTTTCTGAATACCGTCGTCCAGGGCGTTTGCCTTACCGGCCGCAAGGGGTCCTCCTACAAACGGGGCGGAGAGTTTTGTAGTTACT
>CAJWHT010000220.1 GCA_913041495.1 uncultured Desulfobacteraceae bacterium
ATTCTATTTATAGACGAATTACACACAATTATAAGCAAAGACAGATCAAATAATGATGCTGGAAGTCTATTAAAACCATTACTAGCCAGTGGAGACTTAAGATGTATTGGTGCCACGACTCCAGATAATTATAGGCGTACAATAGAAAAAGACCTTGCCCTTGATATCCCCCTTTTAAACAAAGCAGGTTTTCGATATATTACCCCCATGCGAAACAGGGACCTGAACATGGAGACCGTCCTGTCTCCGGCATTTCTGAGGATCTGGGACAACTCCCTGATGGGAGTGATGATCATTGACCACAAGGGCGTTTACCATTATATGAACCGGCTGCTGATCCGCACCGACGACCTTGAGGATGTGGATATCATCGGGAAAAAGATGGTGGATTTCTACCCTCTGGAACGGGACTGCCACCTGTCCATCCAGACCCTGGAAACCGGCAAGCCCATCATTAAAAAAACCATTCTTTACTACACCCGGAAAAAAAAGCTGGTGAACTCCCTTTGTTCATCTTTTCCCCTGATCTCCAACGGCCGGGTGGAAGGGGTGATTCACTTTGCCCTCAACCTCCAGGCCAGCCAGAGCCTGCTGGCCCGGCACCAGGATAAGGGAGAGACCTCCCCTCCCCTGCCGCCGGCGCCAATGCCGTACACCTTTGACACCCTGATCGGCAAGGACCATCGATTCCAGAATGCCGTCACCCAGGCAAAATCCGCCAGCCAGACCCGATTTAACGTATTTATCTGGGCGGAGACCGGATGCGGCAAGGAACTCTTTGCCCAGGCCATCCACCAGGCCTCCCCCCGGTCCGGCCAGCCCTTTATACCCATCAATTGTGCCGCCATCCCGGACAACCTCCTGGAGACCACCCTGTTCGGTACCGCCAAAGGGGCGTTTACCGGAGCCATTGACAAGGCAGGCCTCTTAGAGGAAGCCCAGGGGGGCACCCTGCTCCTGGACGAACTCAACTCCATGTCCCTGGAACTCCAGGCCAAGCTGCTCCGGGTGATCCAGGAAAAAAAAGTGCGACGTGTGGGGGCGCTCAAGGAGCATCCGGTGGATGTTTCCTTTATTTCCACCTGTAATATCCCGCCCTCCCAGGCCCTGGATACCGGCAGGATACGCGCAGACCTTTTTTACCGCCTTGCGGTGGTGGTGCTGGAGATCCCCCCGCTGCGCCACCGCAAATCAGACATCCCCCTGCTCTGCGCCCATTTCCTGGACCAGTTGTCAAAGAAATCCGGGGCAGCCGTGGACCAGCCCTATACCCTGTCGCCGGAAGTTTTCGATATGTTTGCCACCTACACCTGGCCGGGAAACGTCAGGGAACTGGAACACACCCTCAAAGCGGGGACAGCCATGCTGGGGACCTCCGGCATGATCACCCCCCGGCATATGTCCGACTACTTCATGACCAACTTCAGAAAACAGACAGAAACACCCCGCACGGTCATACCCCAGCATTATCCGGCCGTATCACCGGATCAGCCCTCCCCCCCTCCTGCCGTGGCCGATACCCCGGACATGGCATGCCTGCCTCCTTTCGACCTGCCGGAGCAAGGTTCCATCAACCTTGCCGATTCCCTGAAATCCATCGAGACCCTTTACATCCAGAAGGCCCTTGTCCGTGCCGGATACAACATATCCAAAGCCGGCCGGTTCCTCTCCTTGTCCCCCCAGGCTCTTCGGTATAAGATCAAGCGGCTGGGGATCCATGTCCCTCAGGAATAACTCCTCGCCACTCAGAAAATTATTTCAAACATTTAAAAAAATTTTCAAACATTTAAAAATTTCATCCAGGTCATTTTTTTTGATGAGCCCTTCCACTTAAGACCTAATAATTTCCCAATCCCTTCTGAATAAAGGCTTAAGAAAGACAACTTCGATTTATATCTCCCATTGGCATACCCCTTGAAATACATGAAGCAAACGTGAAGTAAGAGAAGGCGAAGACTTAAGGCGGCAGCCAGACCCGGGCTGTCCGGCAATACGGCGAAAACCTTTTTACAGGTGGGCCGGTCAGACGGGGCAGCGAACAAAAAAAACACTGATCAAGGAGACCCTATGAGCTACATGGATCGCATCGAGAAATTAAGAGAACGTGTCGTCAACGCAACCCCCACCATGGATATTGAAAATGCCCTGATTCTGACGGAAAGTTTCCGCAAAACCGAGGCCCTTCCCAGGGAAAACAGAAAGGCCCAGGCCTTTAAAGATGTCTGCAGTAAAAAAACCGTCACCATCTGGGACCATGAACTCATCGTGGGCTGCTCCGGCAAGCTGCCCCGGGGCGGAGTGCTTTGCGCCGATGTCTGCTGGTCGGTGCTGGACAAGGAACTGGATACCATTTCCACGCGTCCCTACGATCCCTTCTACATCTCCGAGGAGGATAAAAAGCTTTTCCGCCAGACCATCAAACCCTATTGGCTGGGGCGGTCCAACTTTGAAAAATGGGAGGCCCAGGCCCCCCAGGACATCGTGGACCTCAAAGAAAATGCCGTCATCTATATCGACCGGAAAGCGGTCCGCGGCCCCGGCGAACTCACACCGGACTACCGGGAACTTTTGGCCGAAGGTATGGAAGGCATCATCGACTACATCAACACCAGGAAGGCGGAATACGACCTGTCCAAACCCAACCACTACCCCAGGATCGCCTACCTTGACGCCATGATCACGGCGGCCGAAGGCATGATCATTTTAGGGCGGCGGTACCGGGACGAAGCCCTCCGCCTTGCAGGGGAAGAATCCGATCCGGTGCGCAGGGCAGAGCTTGAAGAAATTGCCGCCGTTTTTGAGACCATCCCGGCAAAGCCTGCCACCACTTTCCATGAGGCGCTTCAGTTCGTCTACCTCTACCACTCCTGTATTTTCATGGAGCAGAATGCGGCCTCCTACAATCTGGGGCGCATTGACCAATACCTTTACCCCTTCTATGAAGCGGACCTTGAAGCCGGACGGATCACCCCTGAAAAGGCCCAGGAACTTCTGGACTGCACCTGGATCAAACTGGCCGAGCCCTGCCTGTTCCAGGACGGGACCACGGCGGAATACGCCAACGGCTATACCATGTTCCAGAACGTCTGCGCCGGCGGCATCGACAAGAACGGTCAGGATGCGGTCAACGACCTGTCCTACATGGTCATCCAGGCGTCCATGGATACCATGCTCTACCAGCCGTCCCTGTCCGTGCGGTACAATTTGTCCAAAAACCCGGATTCCTTCCTGAAAAAGTGCGCGGAATGCATCAACACCGGCAACGGTTTCCCGGCCTTTCACAACGATGAAGTGGGTATCCGTATGGTCCAGAACAAAGGGGTTCCCCTCCACGAGGCCTACGACTGGAATCCCTGCGGCTGCGTGGAAACCAACCTGGCCGGAAAGATCCGCGGCTATGTCAGTGCCGACGTCAACCTGGGCAGCATCGTGGAATTCGTTCTCTTCCGCGGCATTCACAGGAAAAGCGGGAAAATGCTGGGGCTAGACACAGGAGACCCTGCGGCATTCAAGACCTACGACGAGTTCGCCGCTGCCGTCAAACAGCAGATCGATTACATCATCAACAAGGTGGTGGAGGCCAACAATATCCTGGACGAAATCTGGGACGACCGGCCCGTGCCCTTTATCTCGCTTTCTTTCAGGAACTGCATTGACACGGCCACCGACTACACCCACGGCGGCACCAAATACCCCTGCGGCAACGGGATTATCTATGACGGCGTGGCCGACTTCATCAACGCCATATCCGCGGTAAAAGAACTGGTGTTCGATACCGGGGACATTTCCATGGACCGGTTGATCCAGGCCCTGGCCGCTGACTTCGTCTCCTACGAAGATGTCCAGAAACGCTGTCTTGAGGCGGAAAAATACGGCAACGACCTGGACCGCCCTGACGGGGTGGCCGCCGACATGATGACCTATCTTGCAGTCCGGACCAACACCCAGGACTCCAAGTACGGCAAGCTGATGTCCGGCATCCTCCCGGTAACCGCCCATGTTCCCCTGGGTAAAACCGTAGGGGCGCTTCCTTCGGGACGCAACGCCTGGACCACGCTGACGGACGGGCTTTCCCCCACCGGCGGTACAGACCTCAACGGCGCCAGTTCCGTACTCAAATCCGTGGCCAAAATCCCCCACGATCTATACGCCTCCGGCACCCTGCTCAACATGAAGCTATCCCCAGAACTTATGAAGGAACAACGGGGGATCGTGAACCTCATGTCCCTGCTCAAGACTGCCTGCTCCCTGGGCGTCTTCCACGCCCAGTTTAACGTAGTGGACAAGGATATCCTCATGCGGGCCCAGAAGGAGCCTGAAAAATACAAGGACCTGCTCATCCGCGTGGCCGGGTATACGGCCTATTTCGTTGAACTCTGCCCTGAAGTCCAGGATGAAATCATCCACCGGACCATCCAGGACACCTTTGCCGGCCAGCGGTGCTGCGGATAACCGGGGGCGCCAATGTCTACCAAAGGACGCATACTGAGAATCGAGAAGATCTCCACCTTTGACGGGGACGGCCTGAGAACCGTGGTGTTCCTCAAGGGTTGCCCCCTCAAATGCCGCTGGTGCTCCACGCCGGAATCAAAAAAATCCCGGACCACTTTCGGGGTGTCCCGGCGCAAATGCACGGGTTGTTTTGACTGCGTGGAGGCCTGTCCGGAAGGGGCCATTTCCTGGGACATGAAATCCGAACGCTTCGCAACCAACCTCAACCGCTGCACGGACTGCCGGGGCTGCACCGAGGCCTGTCCCACAGGTGCCCGCCAGGCCTGGGGATACACCGCCTCCGTGGAAGAAATCTACCGGGAGATTGAAAAGGACTCCCTGTTCTACTTCCACTCCGGCGGCGGGGTGACCCTGTCCGGCGGGGAAGCCCTGGTTCAGGCCGAATTTGCCGCAAAACTCTTGGAGCGCTGTATCACCCACGGTATCAATACGGCCATTGAAACCAGCGGTAAAGTCCCCTGGGAAAACCTGGAGATGGTGCTGCCCTATACGGACACATTGTTCTTCGATCTCAAACATATGAATGAGGACACCCACCGGGAACTGACCGGCGCCGGGAATAAACGGATCATCAAAAACCTGAAGCGGATCGACGCCTCAGACCACCCGTTGTCGCTGATCATCCGCATGCCCGTGATACCGGGTCTGAACGACCAAAAGGAAAATATCAACGCTCTGGGCAGCTTTAGCAGGAAGTTGAAACGGCCGGTGGAAATCCAGCTTCTTCCCTACCACCGGCTGGGCATTGAAACCTACCGCAGGATGTCATTGGCCTACACCCTGGAAGGCCTGGAATCACCACCCCCTGAAGAAATGGAAAGGCATGCAGCGAAGTTGAGGCTGATGGGACTTAACGTCAGCATCGGCGGATAGATAGATAACACCCATTAACAAAAAAGGCCTAAAAAGGAGCACGTCATGGTAGAAAGCGACCTAACATTCTGGCAGATGGTATTAAATCCCTTTGAACTGTTTGTCATCCCCTTCAACACCTGGGTGGAAGAGGGGTTGAACTGGATCGTCGGAAATTACAGGTGGTTCTTTCAGTTGCTGCGCATCCCCATCGACTATGCCCTGGTCAACATTGAACAGGTTCTCCAGGCCATTCCGCAGATTATGATGATGGTCCTGGCCTGGCTTGCGGGATGGCAGGTGGCCGACCGGAAAACCACGGCCTTTGTGCTGTGTGCCATGGCCGTCATCGGCCTTGTGGGCGCCTGGGAACAGGCCATGACAACGCTGGCCTTAGTGATCACCGCCGTATTGTTCTGTACCATCACCGGCATTCCTTTAGGCATCCTAATTTCCAGGAGCCGCCGGCTGGAAAGCGTTATCCGCCCGGTTCTCGACGGCATGCAGACAACCCCTGCCTTTGTTTACCTGATACCGGTGGTCATGCTCTTCGGCGTGGGCAACGTGCCCGGTATCATCGTTACCATCGTCTTCGCCCTGCCCCCACTGGTGAGGTTGACGGTTTTAGGTATCCGCCAGGTGCCCGCCGACGTTGTGGAAGCGGCCTATGCCTTCGGCGCCTCGGAACATCAGGTCATGTTCAAAATTAAAATCCCCCTGGCCCTGCGCACCATTATGACCGGTATCAACCAGACACTGATGCTCTCCTTGTCCATGGTGGTGGTGGCGTCCATGATCGCCGTGGGCGGCCTGGGCCAGATGGTTCTCCGGGGCATCGGCCGGCTGGACATCGGCCAGGCCGCAGTGGGGGGCCTGGGGATCGTGCTCATGGCCATCTCCCTGGACCGGCTGACCCAGGCCCTGGGACAGTCCTCCAGGAAACGGGGGACCCGCCACTGGTATGAAAAGGGACCTGCAGCCCTGGTGTTAAAGTTTTGGAAACGGCAACAGCCGTCTTCGCAACCCGACATTTCCCAACCCGATCTTTCCCCGCAGAAACCTGTCACCGTCAACGACTAAAGACACTGGAGACATACTCAGATGAAAATTGCAGCCGTCAATATTTTCAAATACGACACCGCCATCAAGGGCAAGCCCTACCGGATGTCCAACACTGTCATGACCCACTTCGATACCACCATCGTGGAAATCATCACCGACACCGGTTTAAGAGGATACGGCGAAACCTGTCCGGTGGGACCGGTGTACCAACCCCAGCATGCCCTGGGCGCCAGGGCCGCCCTGGAACAGATGGGACCTACCCTGATCGGAGAAAACCCGCTGCAGCCCCGCAATATATACCAGGCCATGGACAATGCCCTTAACGGCCATGCCTATGCCAAGGCCGCCGTTGACATTGCCGTGTGGGATATCTGCGGCAAAGCATACGGCGCGCGGGTATGTGATCTTCTGGGCGGGGCTGTCAGGGAAGATGTCCCCTCCTACTATTCCATCGGGGTCTGCCCTGTTGAGGAGGCGGTTGAAAGCGCAAGGGAAAAACAGGCCGAAGGCTATCCCAGAATCCAGGTGAAGCTGGGGGGCCGGTCTCTGGAAGAAGATATCGAGGTGCTCCAAAAGGTGGCCGGGGTTATAAAGCCCGGCGTCCGCCTGGCAGCCGATGCCAACCGGGGCTGGACCCTCAGGGACGCGATCTTTGCTTCCAGTGCCTGCCGGGACATCCCCCTCATCCTTGAACAGCCCTGCAACACCTATGACGAAAATCGGCAATTGGCCGGCAGGGTCTGCCATCCGGTCTACCTGGACGAAAACACGGAATCCCTGAACATGGTCCTGCGGGCCGTGGCCCAGGGAGTGGCCGACGGATTCGGTTTCAAGGTGACCCGCCTGGGCGGTATCACCCAAATGCAGACCGTAAGAGATGTCTGCCGGGAAACCGGCCGCCCCATGACCTGTGACGATGCCTGGGGCGGAGACATCATTGCCGCGGCCTGCGTCCACCTGGGCGCCACCGTACCGGCGCATCTCTGCGAAGGGGTCTGGCTTGCCGCCCCCTACACCACCACCCACTATGACCGGGACAACGGCATCGCCATTGTAAACGGCCACATCAAGCTGCCGGAAGGCCCGGGGCTGGGCATCACACCGGACACCGCCCTGTTCGGTCCGCCGGTACTGGAATTCGGTTAGGCATACGGCCCAGGGGCGGAAAGGGTCTGCCCCGGGCTTACACGCTATAAATCCTCACACCAAGGGAGTTAACATGCAACACGCAAACCAATCATCATTGTCCCGGAGAGCCGCCAGCCTCATGGCAGCCCTTTTACTCATCATCTTTCTGATTCCGGCCACGGCCCCGGCACAGGACCTGCCCGGCGAAGGCAAAACCGTTAAACCCTGCTACAACGGCATTGTGGAAGAGCTGTTCCAGCTTCTCGTGGTCAATAAAGGCCTGGAACGCCTGGGCTATAAGGTAAAAGAGCCCATGGAACTTGAAATCACCGCCATGCACCTGGCCGTGGGTCAGGGGGATGCGGATTACAATGCCAACTCCTGGATTCCCATGCACAACGCCTTTTATGAAAGGGTGGGCGGCGAAGGCACGGTCACCCGGATCGGTACCCTGGTGGAAGGGGCGGTCCAGGGGTACCTGGTGGATAAAAAAACCGCGGAAAAATACGGGATCAAAACCATCAACGATCTTACCGATCCGAAACTTGCCGGTCTTTTCGATGCGGACGGCGACGGCAAAGCCGACCTGACGGGGTGCAACCCGGGATGGGGCTGCGAACGGGTCATCGAACACCATATGAAAGCGTATAATTTAGGCAATACCGTCACCCACAACCAGGGTTCCTACTTTGCCCTCATCGCCGACACCATTGCCAAATACAAAGCCGGCAAACCCGTCCTCTACTACACCTGGTCCCCCCAGTGGGTGGGCGGCGTCCTTGTGCCGGGAAAAGATGTCACCTGGCTTGAAGTGACCCACACCGCACTGCCCTCAGGCGAAGAAGGCGCCAACACCAAAACACGTGACGGTAAGAACCTGGGATTCTCCGTCAACTCCATCCACGTGTTTGCCAACAATACGTTTCTCCAAAAGAACCCCGCTGCCAAACGCTTTTTCGAACTGGCCCGGATCCCCATCAACGACATCGGCGCCCAGAACCTGAAGATGCGTGACGGCGAAAAGAGTGTCAAGGATATCAACCG
>CAJWHT010000221.1 GCA_913041495.1 uncultured Desulfobacteraceae bacterium
TTACCATCCTTGTAAACTTCAACTAAGTTATCTTTAATTATTTTCATTCCTTCTAGGGCAATTCCTTGAGATAATGGATGAAAAATAGCAGATGAAATCCAGGGGCTTGTCACCGAAGGCCTCTTCAAGGGCAAGACAGCCGTCGATCTTGGGCCGGAGCACCCGGCTGAACGCATCCTTGTCTTTGCCCAGCAGATCCCCGTCACTTTCAATGCCCGCCGCGTGAATCACGCCGGCCACCGGTTTGACATCCTTCCCGGCAGCGGATATTCCCTTGGCCACTGCATCAGCATCGCAGATGTCCGCTTGGACGTAGGTGATTTTAGCGGAACGGTTAACATTGCCGAGGTCTTCCAGCAACTGCCGTATCTTTTCATTTTCAGGTGACCGGCCTGTCAGGATCAGATGAATGTCATATGTGCCGGCCAAGTATCTTGCCAGAAGGCCTCCGAGACCGCCGCAGCCCCCGGTAATCACATAGGTTTTTCCGGGTTTGATCAGGCTGTCAAAAGATTGCGGTGCTCCGGCACCGGTCTCCCGGTTCTTGAACACATACCGCTGATCCCCCTGGTACACCGCATTTTCCATTCTTTCTGCATGAAGTTCCTGCCAGAGTATATTGAGCCATTGGGAGGTGTCCAGGACAACGCCCTTGCCCTTCCCGGCAATCTGCCTTGAAATCACCCCGAAGTGAAGTTTCGGCATGATCATCGGCAAGGAACGCTGGAATCCCACCCAGGAATCCCCGTGACAGAAGGCGGGGCCCTCCGGAAGCTGGGCTGCGAGCAGGAACCGGACCTGAGCTGTGATATCCGCCGCTGCCATGGCCTGAAGAAGGCCGTGGATGTCCCTTGCGACTCTCGCGGCAACATCACCGTCTGCCATATACAAAACGGCATCCAGACCGCTGTGCTCTTGGATAATTCCGGTGATCACCTTTTCATAGTCGTCGGCTGCGGAAATAATCACCGACTTGGTGTCAGGTGCCAGGTCTTTGAGCACCCCGGCCACCTGCGCCCTGTCGTCCCCCCCGTTCAGGATGCAGAGCAGCGTCTTCACATCAATTGCGGACGCCCCGTCAATTTCCTTTTCATCAAGATACTCTTCAAAGGTTAAAAGACGGGTGGGGACATCTTCTTGAACATGTGATACGGGTTTGGCCTGACCCGTTGCGGGTATGCGGACATCATCCTGCAATGCCCGGAACCCCTGCATCCGTATCCGGACAGCACCGTTTTCATCGCAAAGGTCCACATGGACGTTTGCCTTGTCGCACCGGATTACCGCCCACATCTCCGCAAGACAGCCCTTGTATACCTCAAGCCGGTCTAATTCAAATGCAGGCGTGACCGTATCGGCTTCATCGTCGGCCAATCCCCTTGCCGCATGGAAAGCGGCATCAATCAATGCGGGGTGCAGGTCAAACACGTCTGCCGTATCAGTGAACTCCGGCGGCAGCACCAGCCGTGCCAGTGCCACATCCTTACCCAGATGCAATTCCCGGATGCTGCCGTTGCCGGCGGGGAAATCCTTCGGTTCACGATCACATTCAGCGGTCACGGCAGCCATATCAACAACCGGTTCATGGCCTGAAGACGGCGTACTTTCGGTCCCAAGACCAACTGTGCCACTTGTGTATACATCGGCGGTATCGTCCCCATCTGCGGTCCGGATATAGATTTCGAACATAAGATCACCGCCCTGTTCGGGGAACAGGCCGATATGGGTCTCCACCGGCGTAGATCCTACGGCCAGGGGCTTGATCCATGTGACATTCTTCAGGGTGACGTTTGCACTGCTTTCTATGGCGTTTCCTGCGGACCGAATGGCTGCCGCCCGGGCCATTTCCAGTTGAACGCCCGGGGACAGCACCTTAAGTTCCCCATAGTCCGCAAGAAAAGACGCATCACCTTTAAAAACGGAAGAGAACCGTTGCTCGGTAAGATCAGAGGTATTTTCATGCAGCAGGGGATGTGCGGCCCAGGTCCGGCTTGTCTCCCTCCTGTGTCCTGCAGCCGGCCTGCTTTCTATCCAGGACCGGTCCTCTATCCAGTAACGGTCTTGGGCAAAAGGATAGGTGGGCAGGCTGACGCGCCGGGGGTGCACATCCTGGTAAAGCCTGTCCCAATTGAACGCCATGCCCTTGGCCCAAAGGGAAAGCAGTTTACGGTAGTTTTTGTTCCGGACCCATTTATCAAGAAGGGCGCCGAAGTCATCATCTTCCGTGAACAGGGCCAGGGTGTCTTTGTCCTGTTTCACGTTTCCGCAAAAGACCCCTTCGGAGCGGTGCCCATCCCTGCCGAAGGCCTTCAGCTTATCCCGGAGTTCTTCGGCGGACCCGGCAAGTACAGCCAGCCGTTCTTCCATGGCGTCCCGCCCCACCTGGGAGGTGTAGGCGATATCTGCAACGTCCGGAAGCAAACCCTTTTCAAGGCCTGAATCCAAAAAGTCCGCCATGGTGATGGCATAGGCTTTCAGACGCGCCTCATCCCTGGCGGAAAGTACGAAAACGGCCGGTGCGGATGTCCGGATTTCCCCGAGGGAATTGTCTTTTTCCGGCACCTTATGGCGATACTCTTCCAGGACCACATGGGCATTGACGCCGCCGGCACCGAAAGCACTGACCCCGGCACGCCTGGGCGTATCCATCCTCGGCGGTTCCCAGTTCCGGGCAGTATCTGAAATATAGAAGGGAGATCCCTCAAGTTTGATATGGGGATTCAAGGTATCGCAGTGCAGGCTTTTGACAATGGTTTTATGTTTCAACTGGAGCAGGACCTTGATAACCCCGGCAACGCCTGCGGCAAGTTCGAGATGGCCGATGTTTGTTTTGACAGACCCCAGTCCGCAATAGCCCGTCCGGCCGGCTTTCGAGCCGCGGTCCCTATGAACGTCCTGCGTTAATCTCTTAAAAGCGGTTTTCAAAGCGTCAATTTCAATGGGGTCGCCCAGCACTGTACCGGTGCCGTGGGCTTCTATATATCCCACCGTGCCCGGATCAATCCCGGCCTTTTCATAGGCATCCGTTAATACGGCCACCTGGGCCCTGGGATTGGGGGCTGTCAGGGAATTGGCCTTGCCGCCGTGATTCACGGCACTGCCACGGATCACACCGTAAATATGATCCTTGTCCTGCTCCGCTGCGTGAAGGGACTTTAAAAAGAGCATGCCCACGCCCTCTCCCCGGACATAACCGTCCGCCCGGCTTGAAAAGGTACGGCAGCGCCCTTCCTTGGACAGCATGCCCAAGCGGTCCAGGCTGATATGGAACGCCGGATCAACGATCAGGTTGACACCGCCGGCAACGGCCGCGTCACAGGTGCCGTTCTCAATGGCGTCCACAGCCCTGCAAATGGCCACAAGCGAGCTTGAACAGGTGGTGTCCACCGGTTCGCTGGGACCGTGGAGCCCCATGAAATAACTCATGCGGTTGGGGCCCATGGCAGGGAGAACCGCCGTGCCGTAGTACCCTTCCAGATCCGGGCCGCCGGGGTAAAGCCGGTTTAAATAGCCGCTGCCCCCGGTGCCGATGAACATGCCGGTATTGCTGCCGGCAAGTCCTCTGGCGGCGTACCCGGCATCCTCTACGGCCTTCCAGGTATACAGCATCAGCAGGCGTTGCATGGGATCCATCCATTCGGCTTCCCTGGGTGCGATGCCGAAAAACATGGGATCAAAATTGCCCACGCCGTCCATGAATCCGCCCCACTTGACGTTTGTCCGGTTTCCCGCTTTCAGGGGATCACCGTAAATCGCCCGCCAGTCCCACCGGTCCTTGGGTATTTCGGTGATGCAGTCCCGGCCCTCGTGGAGACGCCGCCAGAATTCATCAAGATCCCGGGCCTGGGGGAACCGGCCGCTCATACCCACGATGGCCACAGCCTGGCTCCGGGGCTGATGCCCCGGGACGGCCGCACCGGTCATCCGGGCCACCCTCTTTGCTCCGGCGGACTGCAGGGAGCTTATCCCCCCGGTCTGATTCAAAATATTACGGTATATGGAACGGCATGCCTCTATGGTGGCATCCAGGCCGGCCCTGTCCGACAAGAAGTCAAAATGGCTGCCGGAAGGCACCCAAACGGTCTTCATGCCAGGCAACAACGCCTGCCACTTCCGGTAATGGGTATGGTCGTGGGTTAATTTTTCCCCCAACAGTTTCCGGGTACCGTCGTGAATTACCTGGCGTTCCCCGGATTTGCCACCTTCTGATGTGACGGGAACATCATCCGGCTGGGTGAAATAATGCACGGCAACACGTTCGGGATACGGCAGGGGAGATACGGTGTGGGCGGCCAGGGCTCGCTTGTTATGGGCGAAGGCCTCGCACATATTTTTAATGGTGTGTCCGATGAGGGCCGCAGACTGCCGTACCCCTTCTTCCACGCAGCGTGAGGCCAGGTATTCTATCAGGGCCTCGCCTCCAGTTTTTTCGCCCTTCGCACCGGCAACCTGCGGATCAAGGATCTTTCTGGCATGGGCGTACAGGAAGAAATTGGCGGTGGTGAGAATGGTGTCACGATCCAGGGCAATCTCTTCCACGGGTTTACCGGCCACATCCCCGGCCGGGAACGGCGGTTCAAGGAGCAAGAGGGTGGCCACCTCTTTTCCCTGCGCCTGGAGTAATCTTGCCATTTCCTGGGCGATGACACCGCCCATGGAAAAGCCGGCCAACTGATAGGGACCTGCGGGATCAATGCCTGAAATAATATCGATATAGTATTGCGCCATCTGGGGTATGCTGCCCAAAAAGCCGCGCTCGGTGCCGAACCCCTTGGCCCGGATACCGAAGAAGGGCTGGTCCGCATCCATGCCCCGGGCGATTTTCAGGTAGGGTTCCACCGAGCCGGTCAGCGGATGAATCCAGAAGCACGGCTTTTTCGTGTTGCCGCCGTTCAGCGGAACCCCGCTGGCGGATACGGTGCTTGGGGGGACATTGCCCAGGGGAACGCATTCTGGATACCGTTCTGTCCAGGCCGCTACATCACCGGCACCGTACTGGAACGGGACCTGTGCGGCACCGGAATGGAACCGCATATCTGAAGGCATGCCGGGCGGCCTCCCTGGCGGGGTGGCAGCGGCAGGCACTGCCACAGCACCGTCATCTGTTGCGGCCTCCCCGTAAAACCTGAGGACAACCGGCTCGTGGTTATCGAGAAAAAACGCCACCAGCCTTTCAATGGTATTGATCTCAAAAAATATGGCAGGCGAAACTTCGACATCGTAAAAATCGGACAGCCGGCCCCCGAATTCGGTAAGGGTAATGGAGTCAAAGCCGAATTCCGCCAGGTTCACATCCGTATCCAGCTGATGGGCCGGGATGGCCAGAAGGTCGCCGATACTCTTCTTTATATCCTGTTCCAGGCATTCCCGTATGGTCCCTCCCGCTGTGCCGGATTCCCGCAATTTTCCTTGAACGGCAGAAGCTTTGGTGCGGCCGGTGGCAAGATCTGGGGCATCGCCTTCAAGCCCTAAAAACCTGTGGATTCGTGACGGATCACCCGCCAGGACCAGATGCTGGCCCCCGGTACCTGAAAGCAGGCGGTCAAACAGGGCCAGGGCTTCATCCGTTTCCAGAAGACGCTGTCCGCTGGATTTTAAATAGGTGTCAGCACCCCCATGGGTGTCAAATCCCATCCCCCCCTCTTTCCATAGCGGCCAATGCATCACAAGGGGTATCGGCCCGGTACCCCTGCGCCTTTTGAATTCCCCGAAAGCCGCCAGGAAGCGGTTGCCCACGGCATAGTCACACCACCCGAAATCCCCCAGAACGGCTGCAGCAGATGAAAAATAACAGGCAAACTCAAGGGGCTCATCTGTCAGCACCTCATCCAGTGCCAGGGTCCCCTGGACTTTGGGACCTAAGGTATCGTTAAACGCCTGGATATCTTTTTCAGTGATGGGGGTACTGTCCTGGATACCTGCGGCGTGGATAACACCAAAGATAGGACCAAAGTCTTTGCCCAATGCCGCAAGTTCCTCTGCCATGGCCTTTTTATCGCAGATATCAGCCTGAATATAGGCAGCCCTGACACCGGGATTTACGGATCCGATCTCGCGCAACAGGGTCTTTTTATCTTCGTCCAGGGCAGATCGGCCCGTCAGGATCAGGTTAATGGGGCATTTCTTTGCCAGATGACGGGCGAACAAGGCCCCAAGACCACCGCAGCCCCCGGTGATCAGGTATGTATGATCCGGTTTGATAAGGTGTTTTGCGCCCTTTTCTTCCGCGGGAATGTCCGTTGGCCGGATACGGTAAACATACCGCTTGCCATCCTTATACACCACGCTTTCGATCCTATCGGCGTGCAGTTCTTTCCATAGCCGCTCTGTCCAGCCTGTGATGTGACCTAAGATATGGCCGTCGGTAACACCCGTATCATCGCCGTCACTGTCATCCAGCACGACCCCGGATTGCATCCGCGGCATCACGAGCCCCAGCGAGCGTTCAAACCCGATCCAGGATTCCGGATAACAGCGTTCCGGGCCATCGGGCAGACGGGCAGCCAGCAAGAAACGGACATCGCCTAATTTTGCAGCGGCCATGGCCTTGATACAGGAAACAATACCGGCATCCCCTATGCCTGCCTTCGGATCTTCAAGGACCGCCATATAAAGCACGGCATCAATTGACCCCTCATCCTTTAAAACATCTGAAAAGCCTTTCTCCCAGTCAATGGACTTGGCTCCGGGATTCAAAAACGCCACACGGGTATCCGGGGACAGCCGTTTCATAGACTTTTCAACCGCATCCCGGTATTCGGCTTTTTCCAGAATACAAACAAGGGATTTAATACGGTTAACAGCAGGCGTATCCTCAGGTACCGGCCCTTCGCACAGGAATTCTTCAAATGTCATCAGGGGGCCATGGATCTCCTGAGGCACCCCGGTGACAATAGGAGAGGCCGACGGCTGGAAGACGTGAGGGTTCCCAGTGTGCAGATTATAGGTTTCAACCGGCCAATACCGTTCTTCGGCAAAGGGATAGGTGGGCAGGCTGATGCGTTTTGGTGCCGGACGCCCCTCATAAAGCAGGTCCCAGTCAACATCCAGACCCTTTACCCAGAAATCCAGGAGCCTGCCGTATTTTCCCTTGGCCACCCAGGCCCCCACGGCATCCTGCAAATCCTCGTCCGCCCGGAAGAGGGCTGCGGTATCAGACTCCCCCTTCACGCTTCCCTGGTAAACATCCGCGATGTCATCTTCTCCGGCAATGTAGCGTGCCAGCTTTTCCCTAATTCCTGCGGCCGAATCCGCGATCACAGCCAGGCGGGTTCTCATGGGTTCGCGCCCGGTCTGCAGGGTGTAGGTGATATCCGCAAGCGTGGGCCGGGTATCCGGATCCGAGGCCATCCACCCGTCCAGCCAGGCGTTCATCCGCCGGGCATAGGCCGTCAGGCGGTCCCCGGTTCTTGCCGAAAGCACAAAAATCACGGGGGTACCGGAAACATCACAAGATCCTTGATCCGCAGCCCCGCGCCGGTCCAAAAACTCTTCCACAATAATATGGGCATTGGCCCCGCCGGCACCGAAACTGGACAGGCCGGCAATCCGCGGGATCGTTTTTCCCTCTATTTCAGGCCGTATCCAGTCTCCTATAGTCTGCTGGACGGCAAAGGGTGTCTTATGGAAGTCTATGTTGGGATTCAGCTGCCGGGCATGCAGGCTGGGGGCAATCTGCCCGTGCTGCATCTGGAGTATGATTTTGGTAAGGCCGGCAATGCCCGCAGAGGCTTCCAGGTGCCCGATATTGGACTTTGCGGAACCGATGGCACAGGGCGTATCCTTTTCTTGTGCGCCGCCAAAGGCACGGACCAGCCCGGAAATTTCTATGGGATCCCCAAGTTCAGTACCGGTACCGTGGGTTTCCACATAAGATATTTCCCGGGCCGTCACCCCGGCCTTATCCATGACCGCGCGGATCAGTTCCGCCTGGGCCATGGGGCTTGGAATGGTATATCCCCCGGTCCTTCCGCCATGGTTGATCCCCGTGCCCCGGATCACGGCATGGATGGGATCACCGTCCGCAAGGGCGCGGTTCAGGGGTTTCAACAGGACGGCCCCGCCCCCCTCACCCGGCAGAAAGCCGTCCCCGCCCTTGCCGAAACTCTTGTTTTTATTGCCGGTGGTGAGCATCCGCAACGAACAGAGGCGGACATAGCTTGAAGGATGAAGGTAAAGATTGACGCCCCCGGCAACGGCCATTTCGCATTCCCCCCGGTACAGGTGTTCACAGGCCTCGTGGATGGCCGTAAGAGAGGAGGAGCACATGGTATCCACAGGAAGGCTCGGCCCTTTGAAGTCAAACAGGTAGGACACCCTGTTGGCCAGGGAAGAAAAGGAGGTATTGGGATGGACGGTTTCCCCCCGCTGCCACAATTGGGGGCCGTAAAGCTCATAGCCGGTTTTGGTAATACCGGCGAACACGCCGACGCGGCCGTCACAGGTCTGTTTCAGCCGTGCCTTTGTATACCCGGCATCTTCAAACACCTCCCAGCACGCCTTAAGAAAGAGGCGTTCCTGGGG